>NC_019936.1:0-303214 GCF_000327065.1 Stutzerimonas stutzeri RCH2
CTGTTCCGATGTCAGACGGTCAGACGCTTACGGCCTTTGGCGCGACGACGCGACAGAACTTGACGACCGTTCTTGGTGGCCATGCGGGCACGGAAGCCATGGGTACGAGCGCGCTTGATGGTGCTGGGTTGGAAAGTGCGTTTCATGGTGCGGTTACCTGGTGATCCATTGCGGGCCGGAATGGCCCCCTTTTAAGAGACCGGCGATTGTAGAGAAGCCGTCAGGCCAGGTCAATTTCCAACCAGTCCCATCTGGCTGAAAAAAAATAAAAGGAAAAGAAATATAAGCTCTTAAGATGTAGTGCTTATGTATGTACAAGCCGTTTTCTGTGGATAGCAGGCTGTAGCGCAATGCTCACGCGGCTTTCGAGAGCCTTGAACCAGGTGGGTAAGCGGTGCCTATTGCGTGCAGAGCATCTGCGTAAGCTGGGGATTAAATTGACAGATATCCACAGCGGCAGCGGCCAACCGCTTTTCAACAGCCTTAGACACTGCCCTTACGGAGGGTTATCAACAGATCTCCTGCAGACTGCGATTGTTTCCACAGCAGGCTGATGTGCTCGGCGATCTAGTGCGGAGGGGCCGAGTTGTTGTGGATAACCAGAGGTCGCGCGGCTACAATGGCCGCCGTCTTACCTCGACAGAGTCGATAGGAGTTTCCGTGTCGGTGGAACTTTGGCAGCAGTGTGTTGAGCTTTTGCGCGATGAACTGCCTGCTCAGCAATTCAACACATGGATTCGTCCTCTCCAGGTCGAAGGTGACGGTGAGGAGCTGCGGGTCTACGCGCCCAACCGTTTCGTACTCGACTGGGTCAACGAGAAGTACCTGTCACGTCTGCTGGAATTGCTCTCCGAGCGCTCCAGTGGTCTGGCGCCCGCGCTTTCTCTGTTGATAGGGAGTAAACGTACTTCGTCGGCGGCATTGCCCTCTGCTGCTGCCGCACGTGCTCAGCCTCAGCCAACGGTTGTCAGTACCCCGGCGCCGGCAGCACCTTCTCCAGCGCGCTTCGAGCCATTGTCGGCCGATACCAGCGAGCCGGAGCAGCCCCGAGTGGAGCGCAACGTACAGGTCGAAGGTGGCCTCAAGCACACCAGCTACCTGAACCGTACGTTCACCTTCGAGAATTTCGTCGAGGGCAAATCCAACCAGCTGGCTCGCGCGGCCGCTTGGCAGGTCGCTGACAATCCCAAGCATGGCTATAACCCGCTGTTTCTCTATGGCGGCGTGGGCCTCGGCAAGACCCACCTGATGCATGCGGTGGGCAATCACCTGCTGAAGAAGAATCCGAATGCCAAGGTGGTGTACCTGCATTCCGAGCGCTTCGTGGCGGACATGGTCAAGGCGCTGCAGCTCAATGCGATCAATGAATTCAAGCGCTTCTACCGTTCCGTGGATGCGCTGCTGATCGACGACATCCAGTTCTTCGCCAAGAAGGAGCGCTCCCAGGAAGAGTTCTTCCACACCTTCAATGCACTGCTCGAGGGCGGCCAGCAGGTCATCCTCACCAGTGATCGTTACCCGAAAGAGATCGATGGTCTCGAGGAACGTTTGAAATCGCGTTTTGGCTGGGGTTTGACGGTGGCGGTCGAGCCGCCTGAGCTGGAGACCCGGGTCGCCATTCTGATGAAGAAGGCCGATCAGGCGAAGGTCGATCTGCCTCACGATGCAGCTTTCTTCATCGCCCAGCGCATTCGCTCGAATGTCCGCGAATTGGAAGGCGCACTGAAGCGCGTTATCGCCCATGCGCACTTCATGGGACGCGATATCACCATCGAATTGATTCGCGAATCGCTGAAGGACTTGCTGGCGTTGCAGGATAAACTGGTCAGCGTCGACAATATCCAGCGCACCGTCGCCGAGTACTACAAGATCAAGATTTCCGATCTGCTGTCGAAACGGCGTTCCCGTTCGGTAGCGCGTCCGCGCCAGGTAGCCATGGCGTTGTCGAAAGAGTTGACCAATCACAGCCTGCCGGAAATCGGCGATGCGTTCGGTGGGCGCGATCACACCACGGTTCTGCATGCCTGCCGTAAGATCGCCGAACTGCGGGAAACTGACGCGGATATCCGCGAAGATTACAAGAATTTGCTGCGAACTTTGACAACCTGAGTGCGACCTAATCTATAGGCAAGGGACCAGACCATGCATTTCTCCATTCAGCGCGAAGCCCTGTTGAAACCCCTGCAGCTGGTTGCTGGCGTCGTCGAGCGCCGTCAGACCTTGCCGGTTCTGTCCAACGTTCTCCTTGTTGTGCAAGGTCAGCAGCTGTCGCTGACCGGTACCGACCTGGAGGTCGAACTGGTGGGCCGTGTTGCACTCGAGGATGCCGCCGAGCCGGGTGAAATCACCGTTCCGGCACGCAAGCTCATGGATATCTGCAAGAGCTTGCCGAGCGACGCCCTGATCAGTATTCGTCTGGATGATCAGAAGATCGTTATCAAATCCGGCCGCAGCCGATTCACCCTGTCGACCCTTCCGGCCAATGATTTCCCGACCGTGGAAGAAGGACCTGGATCGCTTTCCTTCAGCGTCGAGCAAGGCAAGCTGCGCAAGCTTATCGAGCGCAGCAGTTTCGCTATGGCGCAGCAAGACGTCCGCTATTACCTCAACGGCATGCTGATCGAGGTGTCCAACGGCATGCTGCGCGCGGTAGCAACCGATGGTCATCGCCTGGCGATGTGCTCGATGCAAGCGGGTATCGAACAGCCCGATCGTCATCAGGTCATCGTGCCGCGCAAGGGTATTCTGGAGCTTGCCCGCCTACTCAACGATCAGGATGCTGAAGTCAGCATCGTCCTGGGGCAGCATCATATTCGCGCGACAACCGGCGAGTTCACCTTTACCTCGAAGCTGGTGGATGGCAAGTTCCCGGACTATGAGCGCGTGTTGCCGCGTGGCGGTGACAAGCTGGTAGTCGGCGACCGCCAGTTGCTGCGCGAGGCTTTCAGCCGTACCGCGATTCTGTCCAACGAGAAGTACCGCGGTATTCGTTTGCAGCTGGAAAGCGGCTTGCTGAAAATCCAAGCCAACAACCCTGAGCAGGAAGAAGCCGAGGAAGAAGTTGCAGTCGACTATAACGGTGGCTCGCTGGAGATCGGCTTCAACGTCAGCTACCTGCTGGATGTGCTTGGTGTAATGACTACCGAGCAGGTTCGCCTGATTCTCTCCGATGCGAACAGCAGTGCGCTGGTTCAAGAGTTCGACAACGACGACTCAGCGTACGTCGTGATGCCGATGCGCCTGTAACCCTGCTGTTTTAATGTCCCTTAGTCGTCTCTCCGTCACCGGGGTCCGCAATCTGCACCCGGTGACGCTATCTCCCTGTCCTCGTATCAATATCCTCTTCGGCGATAACGGCAGCGGCAAAACCAGCCTGCTCGAAGCCATCCATCTGCTTGGCCTGGCGCGGTCTTTTCGCAGCATTCGGCTGAATCCCGTGATCACCTACGAGCAATCTGCCTGCACCGTGTTCGGTCAGGTGGAGTTGCCTGATCAGCACAGCCGCGCGCTCGGTGTCGCTCGGGATCGCAGCGGCGAAGTACGAATCCGGATCGATGGACAAAGTGTCCGATCGGCCGCCGAACTTGCCGATACGCTGCCGTTGCAGCTGATTAATCCAGATAGTTTCCGCCTGCTGGAGGGGGCGCCCAAACTGCGTCGGCAATTTCTGGATTGGGGTGTGTTCCACGTGGAACATCGTTTCATGGCCGCGTGGCAGCGCCTGCAACAGGCTCTCCGGCAACGGAACTCGTGGCTGCGGCATGGTACACTGGACGGCGCTTCGAACGCGGCCTGGAGCCGTGAACTGACGCTGGCTAGCGACGAGATTGACGGGTATCGGCGGGCTTATATCCAGGCGTTGAAGCCGGTGTTCGAGACCACGCTGGCCGTCCTGCTGGATCTGGACGGACTGAAGCTGAGCTACTACCGGGGATGGGACAAAGACCGTCCGCTGGCTGATGTGCTCGCTACGTCATTGGAACGGGATCGGGCGTTGGGACATACCCAGTCTGGCCCTCAGCGGGCAGACCTGCGGTTGAAGGTCGGCAATCACAACGCGGCTGAAGTGTTGTCCCGCGGCCAGCAGAAGTTGGTGGTGTGTGCGTTACGTATTGCTCAGGGCCATCTGGTAAGCGAGGCCAAACGCGGGCAGTGCATTTATCTGGTCGATGACCTGCCGTCCGAGCTGGACGCTCAGCATCGCCAGGCGTTGTGCAAGTTGCTTGAGCAACTTGGCTGTCAGGTTTTTATCACCTGCGTAGATTCAACCGTTTTGCAAGAAGGCTGGCATGAACAGACGCCAGTCTCAATGTTTCACGTGGAACATGGGCAAATCACCCAGGTCCACGGCCCCTCGGGAGTGAAGGCATGAGCGAAAACCACACGTACGATTCGTCGAGCATCAAGGTACTCAAAGGCCTCGATGCAGTGCGTAAGCGCCCTGGTATGTACATCGGCGACACCGACGACGGCACTGGCCTGCACCACATGGTCTTCGAGGTCGTCGACAACTCGATCGACGAAGCGCTGGCCGGGCATTGCAGTGATATCTCCATCACCATCCATACCGATGAGTCCATCACCGTTCGCGACAATGGTCGCGGCATTCCGGTGGATATCCATGAGGAAGGTGTTTCGGCAGCCGAAGTCATCATGACCGTGCTGCATGCGGGCGGTAAGTTCGATGACAACTCCTACAAGGTTTCCGGAGGTCTGCACGGCGTAGGTGTTTCGGTGGTGAACGCGCTGTCAGAGGAGTTGATGCTGACCATTCGCCGTGAGGGCAAAGTCTGGGAACAGCTCTATCGCCATGGTGTACCCCAGGCGCCGCTCGCCCCGGTCGGTGAAACCGATTCCTCGGGCACGCAAATCCATTTCAAACCCTCAGCAGAGACGTTCCAGAACATCCATTTCAGCTGGGATATTCTGGCCAAGCGTCTGCGCGAGCTGTCCTTTCTGAACTCTGGCGTCGGTATCGTTCTGCGTGACGAACGTACTGCCAAGGAAGAGTTGTTCAAATACGAGGGCGGTCTGAGCGCATTCGTTGCCTACCTGAACACCAATAAAACACCGGTCAACGAGGTGTTCCACTTCAACGTTCAGCGCGACGACGGCGTTGGTGTCGAGGTGGCGCTGCAGTGGAATGACAGCTTCAACGAGAACATTCTCTGCTTTACCAACAATATTCCGCAGCGCGACGGTGGCACCCATTTGGCCGGTTTCCGCTCGGCGCTGACGCGCAACCTGAACAGCTACATTGAGCAGGAAGGCCTGGCCAAGAAGCACAAGATCGCCACCACCGGTGATGATGCCCGCGAAGGTCTGACCGCGATCATTTCCGTGAAGGTTCCGGATCCGAAGTTCAGCTCGCAAACCAAGGACAAACTGGTTTCCTCGGAGGTGAAAACCGCCGTGGAACAGGAGATGGGCAAGCACTTTGCCGACTTCCTGCTTGAGCATCCAAGCGAAGCCAAGGCGGTGGTTGGCAAGATGATCGACGCTGCCCGTGCTCGCGAGGCTGCGCGAAAGGCACGGGAAATGACGCGGCGCAAAGGCGCTCTGGATATCGCCGGTCTGCCGGGCAAGCTCGCCGATTGCCAGGAAAAGGATCCTGCGCTGTCCGAACTCTACATAGTGGAGGGTGATTCTGCGGGTGGCTCGGCCAAGCAGGGCCGTAACCGCAAGACCCAGGCAATCCTGCCGCTCAAGGGCAAGATCCTCAACGTCGAGAAAGCACGCTTCGACAAGATGATTTCCTCCCAGGAAGTGGGCACGCTGATTACCGCTCTGGGCTGTGGTATCGGCCGCGATGAATACAACATCGATAAACTGCGCTACCACAACATCATCATCATGACCGACGCCGACGTCGACGGTTCGCACATCCGGACTCTGCTGCTGACGTTCTTCTTCCGTCAGCTGCCTGAGCTGATCGAGCGCGGTTACGTGTATATCGCTCAGCCGCCACTGTACAAGGTCAAGCGCGGCAAGCAGGAGCAGTACATCAAGGACGATGAGGCAATGGAGGAATACCTCACGCAGTCCGCTCTGGAAGACGCCAGCCTGCACGTTAACGAAGGCGCCCCGGGGCTTTCTGGCGGAGCGCTGGAGAAGCTGGTCAACGATTACCGCACGGTGATGAAGACGTTGCAGCGGCTGTCACGTCTGTACCCGCAGGAACTGACGGAACACTTCATCTACCTGCCGCGTGTGCCTGTAGAGCAACTGGCCGATCACTCGGCGATGCAGGCATGGCTCGAGCAATACAGCGCGCTGCTCAAGGTTGGCGAACGCTCCGGGTTGATCTACAACGTCAGCCTGCGCGAGGACAAGGAACGCCATCTGTGGCTGCCGGAAGTGGAGATCAGTTCGCATGGCCTGGCCAGCTACATCACCTTTAACCGTGACTTCTTCGGCAGCAACGACTACCGAACCGTTACGGCGCTTGGCGAGAAGCTGAACAGCCTGCTCGAAGAGGGTGCCTACGTTCAGCGGGGCGAGCGCAAGAAGCAGGTTGCCACCTTCAAGCAAGCACTTGAATGGTTGATGACCGAGGGCACCCGCCGCCATAGCGTTCAGCGATACAAGGGGCTGGGCGAAATGAACCCGGATCAGCTGTGGGAAACCACGATGGACCCGAACGTGCGGCGCATGCTCAAGGTGACTATCGAGGATGCGATTGGTGCGGATCAGATCTTCAATACCCTGATGGGCGATGCTGTCGAGCCGCGTCGAGATTTCATCGAAACCAACGCTCTGGCTGTGTCGAACCTGGACTTCTGATTTTTTTCGGATTTCTAGATCAGCAGACATTAGCCAATGCGGCACCAAAACCCCGGCCCCTCAAAGGTCGGGGTTTTTTGTTATTGGAAGATAGGCTGCGTAAATCGTCTCGACTGGTTTAATCAATTTCGAAATAGTCCCTTACCGGCGTAAGGTTGCTCCATTCGAGATTCATCATCCTTGCCGAGCCCTCGCGGGCCACCAATTTCATGAGGACAGTTGCCAATGTTGGACACCAATCTCAAGACCCAGTTGAAAGCCTACCTGGAGAAGGTCACCCAGCCCTTCGAGATCGTCGCGTCCCTCGATGACGGCGAGAAGTCCCGAGAAATGCTGAGCCTGCTGCAAGACATCGCCGGCCTCAGCGACAAGATCACCCTCAAGACCGACGGCGACGATGCGCGCAGGCCGTCGTTCTCGCTCAACCGCATCGGCGGCAACATCAGCCTGCGTTTTGCCGGCATCCCCATGGGCCACGAGTTCACCTCGCTGGTACTGGCGCTGCTGCAGGTCGGCGGCCACCCGTCGAAGACCGCGCCGGAAGTGATCGAGCAGATCAAGGCGCTGGAGGGCGACTACCGCTTCGAAACCTACTTCTCGCTGTCCTGCCAGAACTGCCCGGACGTGGTCCAGGCGCTGAACCTGATGGCCGTGCTCAACCCGAACATCCAGCACGTCGCCATCGACGGCGCGCTGTTTCAGGACGAGGTCGAAGCGCGGCAGATCATGTCGGTGCCGAGCATCTACCTCAACGGCGAACTGTTCACCCAGGGCCGCATGAGCGAGGAAGAGATCCTCGCCAAGCTCGATACCGGCTCCAGCGCCCGTGACGCCGAGAAGCTCAAGGCCAAGGACGCCTACGACGTGCTGGTCGTCGGTGGTGGCCCGGCAGGCGCCGCAGCGGCGATCTACGCCGCGCGCAAGGGCATCCGCACCGGTGTCGCCGCCGAGCGCTTCGGCGGTCAGGTGCTCGACACCATGGCCATCGAGAACTTCATCTCGGTGAAGGAAACCGAAGGCCCGAAACTGGCCCGCGCGCTGGAAGAGCACGTGCGCGAGTATGACGTCGACATCATGAACCTGCAGCGCGCCAGCCAGCTGATTCCGGCTGGCGACGACGGCCTGCACCGCGTGCAGTTCGAGAACGGCGGTGAGCTCAAGGCCAAGACCCTGATTCTCGCCACCGGCGCGCGCTGGCGCGAAATGAACGTGCCGGGCGAGCAGGAATACCGCGGCCGTGGCGTCGCCTACTGCCCGCACTGCGACGGCCCGCTGTTCAAGGGCAAGCGCGTGGCGGTGATTGGTGGCGGCAACTCCGGCGTGGAAGCGGCCATCGACCTGGCTGGCATCGTCGCCCATGTGACGCTGCTGGAATTCGGCGAGGAGCTGCGCGCCGATGCCGTGCTGCAGCGTAAATTGTTCAGCCTGCCCAACGTCCGCGTGCTGAAGATGGCGCAGACCACCGAGGTCAAGGGCGACGGCCAGAAGGTCACCGGACTGGTCTACAAGGACCGCACCAACGACGAGGTGCACAGCGTCGAGCTGGAAGGCATCTTCGTGCAGATCGGCCTGCTGCCCAACAGCGAATGGCTCAAGGGCACCCTGGAGCTGTCGCGCTTCGGTGATATCATCGTCGACGCCAAGGGCCAGACCAGCCTCCCCGGCGTGTTCGCCGCCGGTGACGTGACCACGGTGCCGTACAAGCAGATCGTCATCGCCGTCGGTGAAGGCGCCAAGGCCTCGCTGAGCGCCTTCGATCACCTGATCCGCAGCTCCGCGCCGGCCTGATCGAGGCGCAAAAAGAAAGGGGAGCAGCCGCGAGGCTGCTCCCCTTTTTGCTTTGTAGCGACGTGTTGGATCAGTCCTGATGCAGCACGCAGCGATTGCGGCCGCCGTTCTTGGCCTGGTACAGCGCGCGATCGGCCTGCTGTAGCAGACGTTCGTAGTCCGGATGGCCGTCGTGCACCGCCATACCGACGCTGACAGTCACCTGCAGCACGTCACCACTGGAAAGACGGAAGTGCTCGCGGGCGATGCGTTCGCGCAGCTTCTCGGCAGCCGCCAGCGCCTTGCTGGCATCGATGTCGACCAGCACCAGCAGGAACTCCTCGCCGCCCAGGCGGAAGGCGTAGTCGCCGCCACGGGTGTTGCTGGCCAGCAGTGCGCCGACCTGTTGCAGGACCTGATCACCGGCTTCGTGGCCGTAGGTGTCGTTGATGCGCTTGAAGTGATCGACGTCGATGGCCAGCACGCCGAAGGCGTTGTTCGACTGACGCGCGTAAAGCACTTCCTTGGCCATTACCACTGGCAGAAATTTGCGATTGAGCAAGCGTGTCAGCACGTCACGGCCGGCTTCCAGATCATTGGCCTGCTCGAACAAGCTGTCGAGCAGGAATTTGATCGAGCGAGTCTGTTCGCGAATGTGATGCAGCTTGGCCAGGCGCTCGCCTGTTTCCTGCAGCGTAGCGATCGCCTTGAGTTCTGCGTCGATGCGCTCTATGTAATCGAGAATGCTCGCGCTTTCCGGCGAGCCTTGGAACGCGTGGGACGCCTTGTGGCGAAACCAGAGGCCGAACTCGGAACCGGCCAGCTGCGGCAGTGCTCCGCTCAGGTTGCCGATCGCCAGATCGAACATCAGCTGGTTTTCCCAATCGAGCAGCGCTGCGCGCTGACGTTCCTTCTCGACGCCGATGTTCTGTGACACGGAGAACAGTCGATAGGCTTCCTCCGCGCGGGAGTTGCGGTCGTGGGACTGGGAATAGGCGAAGCAGATGATTTCCACCGCGAGGTCGATCAGATCGGCACCCATTCGCGCGGCCTTGCGCCGCACTGGTTCGCCGAGATCGCGCTGTTCGAGCAATTCGCGCAGCCTGCCCTTCAGCGAGCGCGCGCCGCGCAGCACCAGGCTGACCGGGATTTCGATACGCGCATGGATTTCACCGACCTTGCGCTGCAGGTCGACCACGGCGTCGAGGTCGCTGTGGGCGGTCGAGGAGCACACCGTGACGATCCACTTCTGCATCGACTTGCCGAGGCGGTTCTTCACCTGGTCGTGGGACAGGAAACTGGCCGAGTGCGGGTCGGCTAGCATCTGCGAATAGAAATGCTCGGCCAGTTCGGCGCTTTTTTCTTCGGCAACGGCGTTCAGCGCGGCAGCCGCTTCGGCAGGGTAGCCGTCGAGCAGGCGCAGCCATTCGGTGACCAGCTGGTGGTTTGGTATTTGCTGCATAGAGGACTCGCTAAGATGGGCGGACGTCCCTGCCCTGCCCCGGCGTGTGATCAGAGGGTCGAACGACGCTGAGCTTCGAGCTCGCTGACCTGTGCGTTGATCCAGTCTTCGGCGCGCTGGTTCAGCTCGGCGATGGCGCGCGGACTTTCGCTGTCAGCGAACATGGGCTGGCCGATAACGACCTGAATGGTGCCGGGTCGCTTGCCCCAGCCGGCCTTCGGCCAGAACATGCCGGCGTTGTGCGCAATGGGCAGAACCGGCAAACCGGCATTGACCGCCAGTGCGGCGCCGCTGCGCGAGAACTTGCCCTGCTGGCCGACCGGTACACGGGTGCCTTCGGGAAAGATCAGCACCCAGGCGCCCTGCTCCAGACGCTCGTGACCCTGTTTGGCAACCTGGCGCAGCGCCGCCTTGGGGTTGTCACGGTCGATGGCGATGGGCTTGAGCAGCATGATCGCCCAGCCGAAGAACGGCACGCGCAGCAGCTCGCGCTTGAGCACCTGGGTCAGCGGCTCGAAGTAGGCCGAGAGAAAGAAGGTCTCCCAGGTGCTCTGATGCTTGGCCAGGATCACGCAGGGGCGCGCTGGTACGTTCTGCGCGCCGTGCACCTCGTAGCGCAAGCCGACCAGCGTCTTGCCCAGCCAGACGGCACAGCGGCACCAGTTCTGTACCACGAAGCGATAGCGCGCGCGGAATGCCATAAACGGGGCGAACACCAGGCTCACCAGGCACCAGGCGAACGCGGTGAACGCCAGCAGAAAATAGAACAGGGCGATACGAACGGGAAACAGGAGGCTCATCGAGAACTCTCGAGTAGATGATCGACAACAGCGGCCAGGTCGTCGAAGACCTGGGTACCTGGCGGCAACGTACCTTCCAGGGTGCGCAGGCCTTTGCCGGTTCTGACCAGGTAGGGCACGCCGCCGAGCAGCATGCCGGCATGCAGATCGCGGTGGCTGTCGCCAACCACCGGCACACCCTTCAGGTCCGCCAGGCCGAAGTGCTCGGCAATGCTGCGAAACATTCCAGGCTTCGGCTTGCGGCAGTTGCAGCCATCGTCAGGACCGTGCGGGCAGTGCACGATCAGATCGATACGTCCGCCCTGCTCCATCACCAGCTGCTGCATCTTGAAATGCATATCGCCGAGGGTGCTGAGGTCGAACTTGCCGCGCGCGACGCCAGACTGGTTGGTGGCAACCGCCACCGTCCAGCCGGCCTTGCACAGCCGCGCGATGGCTTCCAGCGACCCGGGAATGGGAATCCACTCCGCCAGCGATTTCACGTACTCGTCGGAGTCCTCGTTGATCACGCCATCGCGGTCCAGCACGATCAGCTTCACGGGCTTAGCCAAGTGCGGAAATATCGGCAACGCCAAGGAACAGTCCTCTCAGCCGGGCCAGCAAGGCATAACGGTTGGCGCGTACCGAAGCATCTTCGGCATTCACCAGCACCGCCTCGAAGAAGGCATCCACCGGGCCACGCAGGTGCGCCAGACGCTCCAGTGCCTCGCGGTACTGACGCGCCGCGGCGAGCGGTTGTACCGCCTGCTCGGCCTGCTGGATCGCCGAGTACAGCGAGAACTCGGTAGCGTTGTCGAACCAGCGTGGCTCGACCGCTTCCGGCAGCTTCGCATCGAACTTGCTCAGCAGGTTGGAGACGCGCTTGTTGGCCGCGGCCAGCGCAGCGGCTTCGGGCAGCGTACGGAAGGCCTGTACCGCCTGCACACGCTGGTCGAAGTCCAGCGCCGAGCCCGGCTGCACGGCACGCACCGACAGGTAGGCGGCAACATCGACGCCTTCGTCCTCGTAGCGGGCGCGCAGGCGATCGAAGATGAACTCGAGAACCTGATCGGCCAGCCCGGCCGATTTGACCTGCGTACCGAACTGGCCGATGGCGAAGTTGACCGCCTCGACCAGATTCAGATCCAGACGCTTCTCGATAAGGATACGCAGCACGCCGAGAGCCGCACGGCGCAGGGCGTAGGGGTCCTTGGAACCGGTCGGCAGCATGCCAATGCCGAAGATGCCGACCAGGGTGTCGAGCTTGTCCGCCACCGCCACGGCCGCGCCGGTGAGCGTACTTGGCAGTTCGCCGCCCGCACCGCGCGGCATGTACTGCTCGTTCAGCGCCAGTGCCACGTCTTCCGGCTCGCCGTCGTTGAGTGCGTAGTAGTAACCGGCAATGCCCTGCATTTCCGGGAATTCGCCGACCATCTCGGTGGCCAGGTCGCATTTGGACAGCAGCCCGGCGCGCGCGGCACGCTGCTTGTCGCCACCGGTACGCTCGGCGATCAGCCCGGCCAGGCGCGAGACGCGCTCGGCCTTGTCATAGACGGTGCCGAGCTGGGCCTGGAACACCACGTTCTTCAGGCGCTCGTTGAAGCTGTCGAGCTTCTGCTTCTTGTCCTGCTTGAAGAAGAACTCGGCATCGGTCAGACGCGGACGCACGACCTTTTCGTTACCGGAAACGATCTGCGCCGGGTCCTTGGATTCGATGTTCGCCACGGTGATGAAGCGCGGCAGCAGCTTGCCGTTGGCATCCAGCAGGCAGAAGTACTTCTGGTTGTCCTGCATAGTGGTGATCAGCGCTTCCTGCGGCACTTCGAGGAAGCGTTCCTCGAACGAGCAGACCAGCGGCACCGGCCACTCGACCAGCGCAGTCACTTCATCGAGCAGCGCCGGCGGCACGATGGCCGTGCCGTTCTGTTCGGCAGCGAGCTGCTCGACGCGCTTGGCGATCAGCTCGCGACGCTCGGCGAAGTCGGCGATCACATGGGCGCCACGCAGGTCTTCCAGATAGCTGGAAGGCTTGGAAATATGCACCTGGCCCGGGCTGTGGAAGCGGTGGCCGCGGGATTCACGGCCGGCACGCTGGGCGAGGATCTCGCAATCGATTACCTGCTCACCGAAGAGCATCACCAACCACTGGGTCGGGCGGACGAATTCTTCCTTGCGCGCGGCCCAGCGCATGCGCTTGGGGATCGGCAGGTCGTTCAACGACGCTTCGACGATACCCGGCAGCAGCTGGCTGGCCGGCTGGCCTTCGATGGTGCGGCTGAACTTGAGTTTCGGCCCGCTGCGATCAATCTCGGCCAGATCCACGCCGCACTTGCGGGCAAAGCCCAACGCGGCCTGGGTCGGCTCACCGTCGGCGTCGAAGGCGGCCTGCATCGGCGGGCCGTCGAGGTTGATGCTGCGATCGGGCTGCTGGGTTGCCAGCTGTTCGACCAGCACGGCCAGGCGCCGCGGCGCGGCATAGGCCTGCGTCTTGACGAAGCTAAGGCCGGCGTCCTTCAGGCCCTTCTCGATACCGGCGCAGAAGGCTTCGGCCAGCTTGGCGAGCGCCTTCGGTGGCAGCTCTTCGGTACCCAGTTCGACGAGGAAATCCAGTGCACTCATTCTGCAGCCTCCAGCTTGGCCAGCACTTCGTCACGCAGTTCGGGGGTGGCCATGGGGAAGCCGAGTTTGGCGCGGGCCAGCAGGTAGCTCTGGGCGATCGAGCGCGCCAGGCTGCGTACGCGCAGGATGTATTGCTGGCGCGCGGTGACCGAAATGGCGCGGCGGGCATCGAGCAGGTTGAAGGTGTGCGAGGCCTTGACCACCATCTCGTAGGCCGGCAGCGGCAGCTCGGCAGCCATCAGCCGGTTGGCTTCGCTCTCGTAGAAATCGAACAGTTCGAACAGCTTCGGCACATTGGCGTGCTCGAAGTTGTAGGTCGACTGCTCCACCTCGTTCTGGTGGAACACGTCGCCGTAGGTCACGGTGCCGAACGGGCCATCGGCCCAGATCAGGTCATAGACCGAGTCGACGCCCTGCAGGTACATGGCCAGGCGCTCGAGACCGTAGGTGATCTCGCCGGTGACCGGATAGCACTCGACGCCACCGACTTGCTGGAAATAGGTGAACTGGGTGACTTCCATGCCGTTGAGCCAGACTTCCCAGCCCAGGCCCCAGGCGCCGAGGGTCGGCGATTCCCAGTTGTCTTCGACGAAACGTACGTCGTGCACCGAGGTGTCGACGCCGATGCGGCGCAGCGACTCCAGGTACAGATCCTGGATGTTGTCCGGATTGGGCTTGAGCACGACCTGGAACTGGTAGTAGTGCTGCAGACGGTTGGGGTTCTCGCCGTAGCGGCCATCGGCCGGGCGACGCGAAGGCTGAACGTAGGCGGCGTTCCAGGTCTCGGGACCGATGGCGCGCAGGAAGGTGGCGGTGTGGAATGTACCGGCGCCCATTTCCATGTCATAGGGCTGCAGGACCACGCAACCCTGCTCGGCCCAGTAGCTTTGCAGGGCGAGGATCAGGTCTTGGAAGGTGCGCACGGCAGGCGTAGTCTGGCTCAAAATTTCACCTGTGCTGGGCTTCGACAGAAAGCCTCGAAGTATACCCCCCGCATGGTCGCGCTTGCGATGGTTTCGGCCATCGGACGAGGCCTGCGCAAGGAGACCACATGCCACGTTGCGCCTGGTGCGGCACGGACCCGCTGTACATCGACTACCACGATCGCGAATGGGGCGTGCCGACTCGTGATCCGCAGGTGCTGTTCGAATTCCTCCTGCTGGAAGCTTTCCAGGCCGGTCTCTCGTGGATCACCGTGTTGCGCAAGCGCGAGCGCTACCGGCAGGTGCTGTTCGGCTTCGATGCGGAGCGTCTGGCGCGCATGAGCGATGCCGAGATCGACGAACGCATGCAGGACCCCGGCATCATCCGCAACCGGCGCAAACTCGAGGCGACGCGCAGCAACGCACGTGCCTGGTTGCAACTGGAAGACCCGGTGGACTTCATCTGGTCCTTCGTCGACGGCGAGCCGAAGATCAACCGCTTCGAGCGCATCGCACAGGTCCCGGCCGTCTCGCCCGAGGCCGAGGCGATGAGCAAGGGGCTGAAGAAGGCCGGCTTCAGCTTCGTCGGGCCGACCATCTGTTATGCCTACATGCAGGCATGCGGCCTGGTCATGGATCACGTCACCGACTGCGAGCGGTATGCCGTGCTGGCTGGCACCGAATGATCCACCGCAGGGTTACGTTGCCAAGATGCAGGGCATTGCGACGGCTGCGCCTGAAAGCTGACTGCGGTTGCAGGTAGACTAGGCGACCTGAAAATTTCGGAGTGCGGTGTGGAAAAGCTCAAAGGTGCCATCGTCGTCGGCTCCCTGCGACTGTTCGCTCGACTGCCCTGGGGCATGGTCCAGGGTCTGGGCGCGATGATCGGCTGGCTGATGTGGAAGCTGCCGAACCGCTCGCGTGAGGTGGCGCGGATCAATCTGCAGAAGTGCTTTCCCGAACTGAGCGCCGCGGAGCTCGAAGCGCTGCTCGGCCGCACGCTGCGCGAAACCGGGATGACCTTCACCGAAAGCGCCTGCGCCTGGATCTGGCCGGCGCAGAAGACCCTCGGTCTGGTCCGCCAGGTCGAAGGCCTTGAAGTGCTGCAGGCGGCGCTGGCATCCGGCAAGGGCGTGGTCGGCATCACCAGCCACCTGGGCAACTGGGAAGTGCTCAATCATTTCTATTGCGACCAGTGCAAGCCGATCATCTTCTATCGTCCGCCGAAGCTGAAGGCAGTGGACGAACTGTTGCAGCAACAACGTGTGCAATTGGGCAACCGGGTTGCGCCGTCGACCCGCGAAGGCATTCTCAGCGTCATCAAGGAAGTCCGCCGTGGCGGCGCGGTGGGTATCCCGGCCGATCCGGAACCGAGCGAAGGCAGCGGCATATTCGTGCCTTTCTTTGCCACCCAGGCGCTAACCAGCAAGTTCGTGCCGGGCATGCTCGCCGGCGGCAAGGCGGTTGGCGTTTTTCTTCACGCGTTGCGCCTGGAGGACGGTTCGGGCTACAAGGTGGTGCTCGAGGCAGCGCCCGAAGGGATGTACAGCGAGGATGCCGAAACCGGCGTTGCGGCGATGAGCGCAATGATCGAGAAGTACGTGCGCGCCTATCCCAGCCAATACATGTGGACCATGAAGCGCTTCAAGAAACGCCCCGCTGGCGAAAAGCGCTGGTACTGACGAATAACAACGACAAGGACGATCGTATGCGCAATCAGCGACAGCATCCGCGTACCAACATGAAGTGCCGCATCCGCATTGCGCATCCGGCGTTCGGCGAGGTTTTCGCCCATACCCGTGATCTGTCGGACGGCGGTGTCTACGTGCGACATCCCGAACTGGTGGTACTGCAGCCGGGTGCGATGGTTACGGGGCAGGTGCAGGACCTGCCGATCCCGGCGCCGGAACTGCGGATGGTGGTGATGCGGGTCGATGCCGAAGGGGTCGGCCTGCAGTTCGTGCGCGAGGACTGATTCCGCGGCGCGCGACGCTGCCGGTTCAGTCAGGCGTCAGCCGGTCGAGCCGACGCAGAAACACGCTCATTTCCTTTTCCGCCTGCTTGTCGCCCTGGGCGTTCGCCGCGGCAATGCCGCGCTCCCAGGCCTGGTGGGCGCCCGGCTTGTCGCCATCGGCCTGCAGCGCCTTGCCCAGCAGTTTCCAGGCGGCGGAATATTTCGGATCGAGTTCGACGCAGCGGCGCAAGTGCTCTGCCGCCCGGCCCGGCTGCCCGGCGTCCATGTAACCCTTGCCGAGGCCGAAGCGCAGCATCGGATTATCCATGCCTTGGGAGAGCATCTTTTCCAGTGATTCGAGCATTTTCGGACCTTTTTGCAGCGCGGCGCCCAGGGAAGTTTCCTCACTTTAGTGCAAAGCGATTACCGGGCAAGGCTGCCAGCATACGCCATTGGTCTTAGCCGTTGCGCCCGTATCGTGCTGGCAGCCTGTGACGGCGGTGTGGCGTCTCAGTGGGCTTCGTTGACCGCGCTGAGAAACTCCCGGGTGCGCTCCTCCTGCGGGTTGTTGAACAGCTCATCCGGACTGCCCTGCTCGTGAATCCGGCCCTGATGGAAGAAGCACACTCGGTCGGCGAACTCGCGGGCGAAGCCCATCTGGTGGGTGACCATGAGCATGGTCAGGTTGTGCGCCTCGCCAAGGCGGCGAATCACGTTCAGCACCTCACCGCAGAGTTCCGGGTCGAGCGCCGAGGTCACCTCGTCGAACAGCATCACCTTCGGCCGCATGGCCAGCGCACGGGCAATCGCCACGCGCTGTTGCTGGCCACCGGAGAGCTGGGCCGGGAAGTGTTCCAGCTTGTCTTCCAGGCCGACCATGGCCAGCAGTTCTTCGGCACGTCCGCGGGCTTCGGCCTTGCTCAGACCGAGCACCTGCACCGGCGCTTCCATGACGTTCTGCAGAGCATTCATGTGCGGGAACAGGTTGAAACTCTGGAATACCATGCCGACCTTGCCGCGCACTCGTCGCAGATGACGGGCATTGGCCGGGACCAGCTGGCCACTGGCGTCGGGCATGTGCGTCAGTGGCTCGCCGTCGACCTCGATCACGCCTTCGTCGATGCCCTCTAGCGTCATCAGCACCCGCAGCAGCGTTGACTTGCCCGAGCCGCTGGGGCCGATGATTGCAACCTTCTCGCCTTCCTCGATTTGCAGATCAAGCCCGTCGAGCACGGTCAGCTCGCCGTAGCGTTTGGTCACGCCGGCGAAGCGCACCAGAGGCTGCGCCTGCTCTGGCTGCTGTGGTGTCGGGTTCAGGGTATCCGTGGATTGCATCGGCGTAGTCATCGGGTCAGCTCCATGCGGTTTTCCAGACGGCGCACGCACCAGGCGAGGCCGAGGCTGAGAATGAGGAAGAAGATGCCGACCATGGTGATCGGTTCGAGATAGCGGAAGCTTTCGGAGCCGATGTTCTTGGCCCGTTGCATGATTTCCACCACGGTGATCGCCGAAAGAACGGGCGTGTCCTTGAGGATCGAGATCAGGTAGTTGCCCAGCGCCGGCAGCACCGGACGCAGCGCCTGCGGCAGGATCACGTCGCGGTAGGCGGTCCAGGGCTTCATGTTCAGCGCGGTGACCGCCTCCCACTGCGAGCGCGGCACTGCGTCCAGGCCGGCGCGGTAGACCTCGGCGGTGTAGCAGGCGTAGTGCAGGGCGATGCCGATGATCCCCGCCTGCATCGCGCTGAGGTTGAGGCCGTAGTTGGGGAATACGTAGAACAGGAAGTACACCTGGATCAGCAGCGGTGTGCTGCGGATGAACTCGATCAACCCGGTGATCGGCCAGGAAAGCCAGCGCAGGCGGCTGCGCCGGCCGATGGCGAGGAACAGGCCGAGCACCACGGCGATGGCGAAGCCGGCCAGGGCAATGCCGATGGTGGTCAGCGAGGCATCCAGCAGGCGCGGCAGGATCTCGCGGGCGAACTGCCAGTCGAAAAAGTTCATGACAGGCCCCCGCGCATCCGTCCGCGGGCCAGGCGCCGCTCCAGTTGGCGCATGCCGAAGTTTATCGTCTGGGCCAGAACGAAGTAGATGACCAATGCCAGACCGAAGATCTCCATGGTCATCAGCGTCGCCTGATCCAGCTGGCGGGCACGGAAGGCCAGGTCGGAAAGGGTGATCAGCGAGACCAGCGAAGTGTTCTTCAGCAGTTCGATCAGCAGGTTGGTGCCAGGCGGGATCGCCGCCAGTAATGCCTGCGGCAGGATGATTCGGCGCATGCGTGTCAGTGGCGTCATGTTCAGCGCCTGACAGGCTTCATGCTGGCCCCGGTGCACCGAGCGGATCGCGCCGCGCAGCACCTCGGCGCCGTAGGCACCGATATTCAGGCCGAGGCCGACCACGGCCACGGCGAAGGCGCTCATTTCGATATTGAACGGCGGCATCGGCAGCACGAAGTACAGCCAGAACAGCTGCACCAGCAGCGACGAGCCGCGGAAGACCTCGATATAGGTGATGGCCAGCCAGCGCAATGGCGCCACTGGCGAGAGCCGGGCCAGCGCGGCGATCAGCGCGCAGGCGATGGCCAGCAGGGAGCCGAAGAAGGTCACCTTGACGGTGACCCAGGCACCCTGCAGCAGCAGAGGAAGCAGTTCGATCATGATGCGCTATCCGGTTTTCCGGAGCGCTGAGCGAGGCTGCGCAAACAGCGGCGCAGCCTTGGTCAGCGTTCACGGGCGGAACAGCGGGTCGGCGGTGCCGACCCCCCGCCCGCCGGGCTGTCAGGCACCGCAGAGTTCGGCGGCGGTCTTGTCGGTGACGTTGGAGCGATCGAAGCCGAATGGCTCAATGGTCTTCAGATGCTCCTCGCTACCCAGCCATTGCTTGAGCTCGGCATTGATCGCGTCACGCAGCGCCTTGTCCTGTGGACGGAAGGCCAGCGCACCGTAGCCGGCACGGGACGGGTCGTCCTTGAAGTCAGCGATGGCTTCGACATCGTCACCGGCCTTGTCCGCCAGCCCTTTCATGGTCAGCTGGGTGCCGATGGCGGCATCGGCGCGACCGCTGCGTACGGCCTGCAGCTGCGAGGTGGTGTCGGGCACCTGCAGAATCTGCGAATCCTTGATGCCGGCCTTGCGCGCATAACCGAGGTTAACGGTGCCGGACATGATGGCGATCTTCACCTCGGGGTTGCCGGCGATGTCCTCGTAGCTGCGCAGGTTCTTCGGGTTGCCTTCGGCCACCAACAGGGTGTCGAGCAGGCGGTAGTGCGGATCGGTGAACAGTACCTGCTTGCAGCGCTCAGGGGTGATGTACATGCCGGCGGCGATCAGATCGAAGCGCCCTGCGCGCAGCCCGGGAATCAACGAGCCCCACTCGGTGAGCACCGGCTTGATGGTGTCGATCTCCATGCGCTCGAAGACCTTGCGTACGATCTCCGGCGATTCACCGGTGACACTGCCGTCGAGGGCGGTGTAGGCGAACGGTGTTTCATTGGCGTAACCGATGCGGACGCTGCTGCTGTTCTTGATCTTTTCCAGGGTATCGGCCTGGGTGATGCTGGCGAAACCGAGGCTGGCCAGGGCGGCGCAGCCGATCAGCAGCCGGCGGGAGCGTGTCGGGATGGTGCTGTTCCTCATGGGAGTTTCTCCTGTTCCTTGTAGAGACCCGAGGAATCGGATCGTTATTTGTCTAGGAGGGGCATTGCTCATGCTCAGGTTGAGAACGTTTTCGGCGCGGCCTGGTAAAACCGATTGACGATAGTTTCGTTCAATCGACCGGTTAAACCAGCGTCAAGCTTGGAGAGTACAAAAGCTGGCCATAAAATGGAAATCGGAAGGCATTGGAGGCGAATGGATGCAATTGGAGGGGATGGTGAAAATCGCGAGGAAGCAGACGCAAGGGTTTCCTGATTGATAAAACAAAACGACCCGCCAGTTGGCGGGTCGTTTATTCGGCGGTAACCAGGATTAAAAGAAGGTCAGCCCGGCCTGGAACAGGCGCTCCACATCGCGAATGTGTTTCTTGTCGACCAGGAACAGGATGACGTGGTCGCCTGATTCGATACGCGTATCGTCGTGGGCAATCAGCACCTGATCGTCGCGGATCACCGCGCCGATAGTGGTTCCCGGTGGCAGTGCGATCTGCTCGATGGCGCGACCCACTACCTTGCTCGAACGCGGGTCGCCGTGGGCGATCACCTCGATGGCTTCGGCTGCCCCACGGCGCAGCGAGTGAGCGCTGACGATATCGCCGCGGCGGACGTGGGTCAGCAACGTGCCGATGGTCGCCAGCTGCGGGCTGATGGCGATGTCGATCTCGCCACCCTGGACCAGGTCGACGTAGGCCGGGTTGTTGATGATGCACATCACCTTGCGCGCGCCGAGGCGCTTGGCCAGCAGCGAGGACATGATGTTGGCCTCGTCGTCGTTGGTCAGCGCGAGGAAAACGTCCGCTTCGTTGATGTTCTCCTCGACCAGTAGATCGCGGTCCGAGGCGCTGCCCTGCAGGATGATGGTGCTGTCCAGGGTGTCGGAGAGGTAGCGGCAACGCGCCGGGTTCATCTCGATGATCTTGACCTGGTAACGGCTTTCGATTGCCTCGGCCAGTCGCTCGCCGATGTGACCGCCGCCGGCGATGACGATGCGCTTGTAGTTCTCGTCGAGGCGCCGCATCTCGCTCATCACCGCGCGGATGTGGCCTTTGGCAGCGATGAAGAACACTTCGTCATCGGCCTCGATCACCGTGTCGCCCTGCGGCAGGATCGCGTGGTTGCGGCGGAAGATGGCCGCGACGCGGGTGTCCACGTTGGGCATGTGGCGGCGTAGCTGGCGCAGTTCCTGGCCGACCAACGGGCCGCCGTAATAGGCGCGCACTGCGACCAGCTGGGCCTTGCCGCCAGCGAAGTCGATCACCTGCAGCGAACCGGGATGCTCGATCAGGCGCTTGATGTAGTTGGTGACCACCTGCTCGGGGCTGATCAGCACGTCCACCGGAATCGCTTCGTTGTTGAACAGGCCTGAATGGACCAGATACGCCGATTCACGCACGCGGGCGATCTTGGTCGGCGTATGGAACAGCGTGTAGGCGACCTGGCAGGCAACCATGTTGGTTTCGTCGCTGTTGGTCACCGCCACCAGCATGTCGGCATCGTCCGCTCCGGCCTGGCGCAGCACGGTGGGAAACGAGCCGCGGCCCTGGATGGTGCGGATGTCCAGGCGATCGCCGAGATCGCGCAGGCGCTCGCCGTCGGTGTCCACCACGGTGATGTCGTTGGCTTCGCTGGCAAGGTGTTCGGCGAGCGTGCCGCCGACCTGACCGGCACCGAGAATGATGATCTTCACGCGATCACTCCTGAAAGGCGGACGACTGCCGCCGCTTCCATGTTGGGCCCGCGCGCACTGCGCCGGGGTTCGGCTTAGGCATCTCGGCCACGTGGCTGCGCCGCGATCTTGATCAGCTTGGCATAGTAGAAGCCGTCGTGGCCGCTCTCCTGCGGCAGCAGCTGGCGCCCGTGCATCTGGGGCAGGCCGAAGCCGCCCGCTAGATCCAGTTCACGGGCGCCCGGTGTGCGTTCGAGGAAGGCGGCGATCACTTCACGGTTCTCGGTCGGCAGCACCGAGCAGGTGGCATAGAGCAGCACGCCGCCGACCTCCAGCGTCGGCCACAGGGCATCGAGCATCTCGCCCTGCAGTGCGGCCAGCGGAGCGATGTCGTCGGCCTGGCGGGTCAGCTTGATGTCCGGATGGCGACGGATCACGCCGGTGGCCGAGCAGGGCGCATCGAGCAGGATGCGCTGGAACGGCTTGCCATCCCACCAGCGCTCGGTGGCACGGGCGTCGTCGGCGACCAGTTCGGCCTGTAAATGCAGACGCTCGAGGTTTTCACGAACTCGCAGCAGACGCTTGGGTTCCAGATCCAGCGCAACCAGCCCGGCCAATTGCGGCTCGCGTTCGAGCAGGTGACAGGTCTTGCCACCCGGTGCGCAACAGGCGTCCAGCACACGTTGGCCCGGCGCCAGGTCGAGCAGCGAGGCGGCCAGCTGCGCGGCCTCGTCCTGCACGCTGACCCGCCCTTCGGCAAAGCCTGGCAGCTGGTGCACGTCGCACGGCGCGGCCAGGCGGATGCCATCCTCGCTGAATTCGCAGGGATGAGCTTCGATACCGGCGCCTTGCAGCTCGGCCAGGTATCCGTCCCGGCTGACCTGACGGCGGTTGACCCGCAACATCATCGGCGGATGGGCATTGTTCGCCGCGCAGATGGCTTCCCAGTGCTCCGGCCAGTGCGCCTTGAGCGCCTTCTGCAGCCAGCGCGGATGGGCGACGCGGATCACCGGGTCGTGTTCGAGTTCGGCCAGCAGGGCTTCGCCTTCGCGCTGGGCGCGCCGCAATACGGCGTTGAGCAATCCCTTGGCCCAGGGCTTCTTCAGCTTGTCGACGCAGCCGACGGTTTCGCCGATGGCCGCATGCGCCGGAATGCGGGAATAGAACAGCTGGTACAGGCCCACCAGCAACAGCGCCTCGACATCGCGATCGGCCGCCTTGAATGGTTTTTGCAGCAGCTTGTCGGCCAGTCCGGCCAGGCGTGGCTGCCAGCGCGCAGTGCCGAACGCCAGGTCCTGGGTCAGGCCGCGATCACGCGCGTCCACCTTGCCGAGCACCTCGGGCAGGCTGCTGCCCAACGAGGCCTTGCCCGAGAGCACGACGCTCAGCGCACGGGCGGCGGCCAGGCGCGGGTTCATTGGCCGAGCACCTGGCCGGGCGCGAACTGCTCGCGCCGGCTGTTGTACAGGTCGCCGAAGCCAAGCGGCTTGCCTCCTGGCAGCTGCAGACGAGTCAGCGACAGAGCGCCTTCGCCACAGGCTACGGTCAGCCCGTCCTTATTCGCTTCGAGGATCCGGCCCGGCTCGCCCTGCCCTTCAGCTAGACGAGCGGCATGGATCTTCAGAGCCTCGCCAGCGAGCGTGCTATGGCAGATCGGCCATGGGTTGAACGCACGGATAAGCCGCTCCAGATCGACGGCCGGGCGGGTCCAGTCGACGCGCGCCTCGTCCTTGCTCAGCTTGTGCGCATAGGTGGCCAGGCTGTCGTCCTGGGCTTCGGGCACCAGCGAACTGGCAGCCAGTGCGTCGACCGCCTGCACCACCGCCTGCGAGCCGAGCTCGGCGAGCCGGTCGTGCAGCGTGCCGCCGGTATCCTCGGCGGATATTGGCGTATGGACCTTGAGCAGCATCGGCCCGGTGTCGAGGCCCGCCTCCATCTGCATCACGGTGACGCCGGACTCGCTGTCGCCGGCCTCGATCGCGCGCTGGATCGGCGCGGCGCCGCGCCAGCGTGGCAGCAGCGAGGCGTGGCTGTTGATGCAACCCAGGCGCGGCAGGTCGAGTACTGCCTGCGGCAGGATCAGGCCATAGGCGACCACTACCATCAGGTCCGCCTGCAGTTCTGCCAGCTCCGCCTGGGCCGCCGGGTCCCGCAGGGTCTGCGGCTGGAAAACCGGGATGTCGTGCTGCACGGCGAGCTGCTTGACCGGGCTGGGCATCAGCTTCTGGCCGCGACCGGCAGGGCGATCCGGCTGGGTGTAGACGGCAACGATCGATTTGCCGGCATCGAGCAGGGCCTGCAGGTGTTGAGCGGCGAATTCCGGGGTGCCGGCGAAAACGATGCGCAAGGGCTGGGTCATGAGGGCTCGCTAACAAAAAAGGCTTGCGTAGCAAGCCTTTGGGATTCGGGAATGATCAAGCCTGCTGGCGATGGATCTTTTCCAGCTTCTTCTTGATCCGGTCGCGCTTGAGGCTGGAGAGGTAGTCGACGAACAGCTTGCCGTTGAGATGATCGCACTCATGCTGGATGCATACCGCGAGCAGGCCTTCGGCGACCAGTTCGTATGGCTTGCCATCACGATCCAGCGCCTTGATCCGCACTTTCTGCGGACGGTCGACGTTCTCGTAAAAGCCCGGGACCGACAGGCAGCCTTCCTGGTACTGGTCCATCTCGTCGGTCAGCGATTCGAATTCGGGATTGATGAAGACTCGCGGCTCGGACCGGTCTTCGGACAGGTCCATCACCACCACGCGCTTGTGCACATTGACCTGCGTTGCAGCCAGGCCGATGCCCGGAGCCTCGTACATGGTCTCGAACATGTCGTCGATCAGCTGACGAAGCTCGTCATCGACCACATCCACCGGTTTGGCGATGGTGCGCAGCCGCGGATCGGGAAATTCAAGGATGTTCAGAATGGCCATATGCGTTTGTGATGCACTTATGGAATAAAGTCAAAAGCCGCTGCTAAGATGCCGAGCAGCATGGAAAACGGCTTAATGCCGCGATCCAAAAGGGTTCCGCGGCGCTAGGGCGCTTTACGTGAAGGCACATAATAAAGGGATTCACCACATGAGGAAATCACTACTCGCCCTGCTGCTGGTGGCCGTCGGCGGGCTCGCCCAGGCCGCGGTGCAGCTCAAGGACAATCACCCGGAGCGGTATACCGTGGTGAAGGGCGACACACTCTGGGACATTTCCGGCCGCTTCCTGCGCGAGCCGTGGAAATGGCCGGAGCTGTGGCACGCCAACCCTCAGATCGCCAATCCTCATCTGATCTATCCCGGTGACACCCTCAGCCTGATCTATGTCGACGGCCAGCCGCGCCTGGTACTCGACCGCGGCGCCTCGCGCGGCACCATCAAGCTGTCGCCGACCGTGCGTACCACACCCATGGCCGAAGCCATCCCGACCATTCCGCTGGAGGCGATCAACAGCTTCCTGCTGAGCAACCGCATCGTCGACACCGCCGAGCAGTTCCAGGGTGCTCCGTACATCGTCGCCGGCAATGCCGAGCGGGTGATCAGCGGCGCCGGCGATCGCATCTACGGCCGCGGCAGCTTCGAAGCGAACATGCCGGCCTACGGCATCTTCCGTCAGGGCAAGACCTACGTCGATCCGGACACCGGCGAGTTCCTCGGCATCAACGCCGATGACGTTGGCACCGTCGAGATCGTCGAAATCGAAGGCGACATCGCCACCATGCAGCTGACCCGTACCACTCAGGAAGCGCGCATCGGCGATCGCCTGTTCCCGGGCGAAGAGCGTGCGGTCAACTCCACCTTCATGCCCAGCGCGCCGTCGACCGATGTCGAAGGCGTGATCCTCGACGTACCGCGCGGCGTTACCCAGATCGGCCAGTTCGATGTGGTCACGCTGAACAGGGGCGCACGCGACGGGCTGAAGGACGGCAATGTGCTGGCCGTCTACAAGACCGGTGAAACAGTGCGTGACCGTGTGACTGGCGAAAACGTGAAGATTCCGGACGAGCGTTCCGGCTTGCTGATGGTGTTCCGCACCTACGACAAGCTCAGCTACGGCCTGGTGCTGCAGGCGACCCGCTCGCTGTCGGTGAAGGACAAAGTCCGTAACCCCTGAAGCAAGAAAGCCCCGCGAATGCGGGGCTTTTTCATGCTGCGATAACACCGCAAGGATGCGGTGTAATGAGACAAGGAGTACTCGCCCATGCCTGCCATTTCCCCTGCCGAGCTCGAAGCCCGGCTGCGTCTGCATCTGCTGCCCGAACTCGGACCGCGTCGCCTGCGCAAGCTGGTCAGTGCGTTTCCCGATGCCGCTTCGGCGCTGAGTGCGCCAGCCAGTGCCTGGCGCTCGCTGGGGTTGCCCGCCAGTTGTGCCGAGCCGCGGCGCAGTGCCGAAATCCGTGAACGTGCCAGCGCCGCCCTCGCCTGGCTGGAGCAGCCGGAGCGGCATCTGCTCTGCTGGGACGACCCCAACTACCCTGCTCTGCTCGCCGAACTGCCTGATGCGCCGCCGCTGCTGTTCATTGCCGGCGACCCGTCACTGCTCGAGCGACCGCAGCTGGCGATGGTCGGCAGCCGCCGCGCTTCACGCAATGGCCTGGACAACGCCAGGGCCTTCTCCCGCAGCCTGGCCGGAGCAGGTTTCATCATCACCAGTGGACTGGCCCTGGGCATCGACGGCGCGGCTCATCAGGGCGCGCTGGACGCCGGTGGCAAGACCATCGCGGTGCTCGGCACCGGGATCGAGCGGCTGTATCCGCAGCGCCACGTCGCACTCGCGCGGCAGATCGTCGAAGGCGGCGGTGCGCTGGTGTCCGAACTGCCGCTGGACTGCCCGCCGCAGGCGAGTAATTTCCCGCGACGCAATCGGATCATCAGCGGCCTGTCGCTGGGCGTGCTGGTGGTCGAGGCGAGTCCGTCCAGCGGCTCGCTGATCACCGCGCGCCTGGCCGCCGAGCAGGGTCGCGAGGTGTATGCGATTCCCGGTTCAATCCATCATCCCGGCGCCCGTGGCTGTCATCAGCTGATTCGCCAGGGCGCGGCGCTGGTGGAATCGGTCGAGGATGTGCTCGAAGCGCTGCGTGGCTGGCAGTGCGTTGCTCCGGCGGCTGGCGAAACACGAACGCAGACCCGGCCGGACAACCCGCTGCTGCGCGAGCTGCTGGCCGCTCCGCGGAGCAGCGAAGCACTGGCCGTGGCGCTCGATCAGCCGCTGGGGCAGGTGCTGGCGCAGCTGACCGAACTGGAAGTTGACGGGCTGGTGGCCAGTGACAACGGCCTGTGGGTGGTGATCTCCCGCTAGATGGAGCTGCCAGCCTGCGGTGCGTGCCTGCCAATCCAGGCCCCGCGGTTTGCGGGGGTCTGTTGCAGCTTGTTGCGAATCAGTATGAGGCCCCTCTGCTCGGCAACAGGCGCCTTGGGTAAACTGCCGCTTTTTTCATCCAGGCAGAGGTCGGCATGATCGGCGATTGGCGTGTGCAGCAGGTAGCGCGGGTAGTCCGGGCCGGCGGAGTGATCGCCTACCCGACCGAAGCGGTCTGGGGAGTTGGCTGTGACCCTTGGGACGAAGACGCGGTGCTGCGACTGCTGGCGCTCAAGGAGCGGCCGGTGGAGAAGGGCCTGATCCTCATTGCCGACAGCATCGAGCAGTTCGATTTCCTCTTGGAGGATCTGCCCGAGCGCTGGCTCGATCGTCTGGCCGGCACCTGGCCGGGGCCGAACACCTGGCTGGTGCCGCATCGCGGCCGGCTGCCGGAGTGGATCACCGGGCGGCACGACAGCGTTGCGCTGCGGGTAACCGATCACCCGCTGGTCAAACGTCTCTGCGCGCTGACCGGGCCGCTGGTATCGACCTCCGCCAACCCTGCCGGCCGTCCCGCAGCGCGCTCGCGGCTGCGGGTGGAGCAGTATTTCCCACGGCAGCTCGACGCGGTGCTCAACGGCCCGCTGGGTGGACGACGCAACCCCAGCGTCATTCGCGATCTGCGCACGGGCGAGGTGATTCGCCCGGCCTGAGCCAGCGCGTCGACGGCTGCGCGGCTGCCTGTAGCGGCGGCCGCCGTCGTGTTCAGGGCAGCAAAATGGTCGATCCGGTGGTTTCCCCTGCCGCCAGCCTGCGCTGGGCTTCGGCCGCTTCGCTGAGCGAATAGCGCTGGCCGATCTCGACCTCGATCTTGCCGCTGCCGATCATCTCGAACAGTTCGTCGGCCATGGCCTGCAAGCGCTCCGGCGTATCGGCGTAGCCAGCCAGAATCGGTCGAGTGACGAACAAAGAGCCCTTCTGCGCCAGCACACCCAGGTTCACCCCGGTGACGGCACCGGAGGCGTTGCCGAAGCTCACCAGCAGGCCGCGCGGGGCAACGCAATCGAGGGAAACCTCCCAGCTGTTCTTGCCCACCGAGTCGTAGACCACCGGGCATTTTTTGCCTTCGGTCAGCTCCAGCACACGCTGCACTACATCTTCACCGGTGCGATCGATGGTAGCCCAGGCGCCCAGGGCCTTGGCCCGCTCGGCTTTGTCCGCGGAACCGACCACGCCGATCAATTGCGCGCCCAGTGCGCGCGCCCACTGACAGGCGATGGAGCCGACGCCGCCGGCCGCGGCATGGAACAGCACGGTTTCGCCGGCCTGCAATGAATGGACCTGGCGCAGCAGATATTGGCAGGTCAGGCCCTTGAGCATCACCGCGGCAGCCTGCTCGAAGCTGATCGAATCCGGGAGTTTGACCAGATGCCGCGCCGGTAGCGTGTGGTGTTCGCCGTAGGCGCCGAGCGGCCCGGTGGCGTAGGCGACGCGGTCACCCGGTTGCAGATGGTCGACGCCCTCGCCCACCGCATCGACCACACCGGCACCCTCGGTGCCCAGCCCGGATGGCAGGCTCGGCGGCTGGTACAGACCGCTGCGGAAATAGGTGTCGATGAAGTTCAGACCGATGGCGTGATTGCGCACGCGCGCTTCGCCTGCAGCCGGCGCGCTGAGCGGTGCATCGACCTGTTCCAGGACTTCGGGACCGCCGTGCTGGCTGAATTGGATGCGCTGGGACATGTCTGGCTCCTGGTCGTTTGAAAGAGCGCCTATCCAACCCGCCGGGGCTGCGTTCGTCAATCGGCTGAATGCTATGCTTGCCGGCCGACCCCGTTTCAAGCACCGCTCAGCCGCGTCTTAGGGCTGCGTGCGGTCATTCGCAAGGTGATTTCGTGAACCACAGGACCGAAGCCGTCAAAGCCTATCTGCTCGATCTGCAGGACCGCATCTGCGCTGCGCTGGAGGCCGAAGATGGCGGCGCGCGCTTTGCCGAGGACGCCTGGACGCGGCCCGGTGGCGGCGGTGGCCGGACCCGGGTGATCGAGAACGGCGCGCTGATCGAGAAGGGCGGCGTGAACTTCTCCCACGTGCATGGCGACAGCCTGCCGCCGTCAGCCAGCGCCCATCGTCCGGAGTTGGCCGGGCGCGGTTTCGAGGCCCTCGGCGTGTCGTTGGTGATCCACCCGCACAACCCCTACGTGCCCACGTCCCATGCCAACGTGCGCTTCTTCATCGCCGAGAAGGAAGGCGAGGAACCGGTCTGGTGGTTCGGTGGCGGCTTCGACCTGACGCCTTACTACGGCGCCGAGGAAGACTGCGTGCACTGGCACCGGGTCGCGCGAAATGCCTGCGCGCCGTTCGGTGCCGAGGTCTACCCACGTTACAAGGAGTGGTGCGATCGCTATTTCCATATCAAGCATCGCCACGAACCGCGCGGCGTAGGCGGCCTGTTCTTCGACGACCTGAACCAGTGGGACTTCGACACCAGTTTCGCCTTCATGCGTGCGGTCGGCGATGCCTATCTCGACGCCTACCTGCCCATCGTCCAGCGGCGCAAGGCCACGCCATTCGGCGAGCGCGAGCGGCAGTTCCAGCTGCTGCGCCGCGGCCGCTACGTCGAATACAACCTGGTCTATGACCGCGGCACGCTGTTTGGCCTGCAATCAGGCGGGCGTACCGAATCCATCCTGATGTCGCTGCCGCCACAAGTGGCCTGGGGCTATGACAAGCATCCCGAGCCCGGTACGCCGGAAGCGCGGCTGACCGAATACTTCCTGCAGGACCGCGACTGGCTCGCCGAACAGCCCTGACCTTCGACGGCTTCTGCATCCCACATTGCGCAAGGATTCACCCATGGACCGCTACGGCGTCTTCGGCAACCCCATCGGCCACAGCAAATCACCGCAGATTCACGCCCTGTTCGCCGCGCAGACCGGCCAGGTGTTGCGTTATGAAGCCTTGCTGGCGCCACTGGATGATTTTGTCGGGTTCGCCCGGGCGTTTTTCCAGGATGGGCTTGGCGCCAATGTCACCGTGCCGTTCAAGGAGCAGGCCTACCGGATGACTGATCAGCTCACCGAGCGTGCTCGGCGTGCCGGTGCGGTGAACACGCTGAAGAAGCTCGAAGACGGCCATCTGCTCGGTGACAACACCGACGGCGCCGGGCTGGTGAGCGATCTGTTGCACGCCGGTGTGGCGCTGCGTGGCCGGCGTATCCTGCTGCTGGGCGCCGGCGGTGCGGTGCGCGGCGCACTCGAGCCATTGCTGGCGCAGCGGCCCGCCGCGCTGATCATCGCCAACCGCACCGTGAGCAAGGCCGAACAGCTGGCACAGGAATTTGCCGAGCTCGGTCCGCTGTCGGCCAGCACCTTCACCGATCTTGCCGAACCGGTCGACCTGATCATCAATGGCACCTCGGCCAGCCTCGGCGGCGAATTGCCTCCGCTGGCCGACAGCCTGATCCAGCCAGGCCATACCTTCTGCTACGACATGATGTACGCGGCCAAGCCCACGGCGTTCTGCCAATGGGCGGCAGCATTGGGTGCGGATACCCGTGACGGGCTCGGCATGCTGGTGGAGCAGGCTGCGGAGGCGTTCGAACTCTGGCGTGGCGTGCGTCCGGATACCGCGCCGGTGCTGGCCGAACTGCGTCGGCAGCTTAGCTAGCCGCTGAAGTGGATGCGCTGATGGATGTGCTGGGGATTTTCCAGTTCGTCGACGATGCCGGCGGCAATACGCTGCAATTCCCGATAGGGATTGGCGTCGCCCTTGCCCGCCGCTTCGGCCAGCGTCTCGATGGTCAGCTGATTGCCGGCTGATGGCGCATCCACCAGCGTCCAGCGCAGCGGATGCTTGGCCAGTCGCTGCAGCGCCGCCTCGACCTCCGGCTGCAATTCGATCGCCGGGTAGTCGGCAACCAGCAACAGGCGCTCGACCCTGGCGCGTTCCAGCCCGAGCAACAGCGCCTCGACCGCCTGATAGAAATCACGCTGGGGTGACTCGCCAGTGATTCTGCCCGGACCAGGCAGACGCGGCGTCTGGAACAGGCAGATCACCGCATCCATCCCGGCCACGCTCTCGCTTACGCTCATCGCATCGAACGGATCGCCCGGTTTGGTCCGCAGGCCAGGCCGGGCGGAAATCGAGTTGAGGTCGTCAAGCAATGCCACGGCCTCGTGCTGGCGGCTGAGCAGCTCCACCAGCAGCGCACTGCCAAGGTCGTCGTGCGCACCGTAGAGGGCGAACTTCAACCGCGGCGTTTCGGCATTGAGCATGACGACTGCCGATCAGCGACGGCTGATCAGGTAGCCGATCACGGCAAAGGCGCCTGCGGCCAGAGCCAGGGTGCCCAGCGGGTGCTCCTTGGCGCAGTCACGCGCAGCGCGGCTGGCCTCGCGGGTACGCTTGGACAGGTCGGCGTAGTGCTCGTCCCAATCCTGATCGTGCCAGAGTGATTCGGCACGCGAGCGCAGGGCGCTGAGGCGCTTGCGTGAATCGCGGGCGGCGTCGTGCTTCAGTTCATCGAGCGCGCGCATCAGGCTGTCGATCTCGTGCTGGACTTCTTCGCGGGTGGTGGACTTGCTGAAACGGGACATGGCGGGACCTCCCCTCGGTAAGTGTCAGTGTTTGACTCCAAAAAGGCCGAGAGGTGCAGCCGATCGCGGACTGCCGTGTGGTGATACACATCAGCATGTGTCCGCCGTGCCGGCAGCAAGCGGGCTGCTTCCGACGAACCGTTCATCGGGAACAGGCGGGCCGTCTGGCGATTCCCTATACTGGCGTAACGTCTACCACGTCGCATTCAGCGCATTTCGCCCTTTCATCGCGGGGAAAAACCTATCGTGAACTTTCGTCGTACCCTGGCCAGTCTGTTCGTCGTTTGCCTGGCCTCGTTGCCGGTTCTTCATGCCCAGGCCGCCAAGCCGGCCGTTCAGGAGCTCGCTTCCGGCAGTGCGCTGCTGGTCGACCTGAATACCAATGAAGTGCTGTATTCCAGCAATCCCGACATGGTGGTGCCGATCGCCTCGGTGACCAAGCTGATGACGGCGATAGTGGCGCTGGATGCCAAGCTGCCACTGGACCAGGTGCTGCCGGTGACCATCCGCGACGCCAAGGAAATGCAGGGCGTGTTCTCCCGCGTGCGCATCGGCAGCGAAATCAGCCGCCGCGAGCTGCTGCTGCTGACCCTGATGTCTTCGGAGAACCGCGCCGCGGCGAGCCTCGCCCACCACTATCCGGGCGGTTACTCGGCGTTCATCCAGGCGATGAACGCCAAGGCGCGCGCGCTGGGCATGAGCCGCACGTACTACGTCGAGCCGACTGGCCTATCCGAGCGCAACGTCTCCAGCGCCAATGACCTGGTCAAGCTGATCCGCGCCAGCCGCCAGTACCCGCTGATCCAGCAGTTCAGTACCACCGACGAGAAGACCGTCGCCTTCCGCAAGCCCAACTACACCCTCGGCTTTCGCAACACCAACGCCCTGGTGCGCAAGAACAACTGGGACATCCAGTTGAGCAAGACCGGCTTCACCAATGCCGCCGGCCATTGCCTGGTGATGAGCACTACCATGAAGCAACGGCCGGTGGCCTTCGTGGTGCTCGATGCGTTTGGCAAGTACACCCATATGGCCGACGCCAACCGCCTGAAAAAGTGGCTGGAAACCGGCACGGTGACGCCGGTGCCGGCCGCGGCGCTGGCCTACAAGCAGCAGAAGCAGGCCCAGCGCCAGCTGGCCGGCCAGCCTGCCGACGCGGCGCAGGCGCTGCTCGACGCTCGCTGAGGGGTTGGTTCGCTGCGTGGCGATGACTTCGCGCAGCGAGCCTGACCAGCAGGCCTATCGGCGGATATTCTTGAGTTTGCGCAACTCTTTTTGCTGAGAGTCGTTCCTATCATGAACGCCATTCGCACCTGCGCCTGATCGGATCGCCGATGACACGCCGCCGCCTTCCTGCCTGGCTCGCCAGCCTGGCCCTGCTGATCCATCTGCTGAGCATGCCGCTGTCGGGTCTGTTGCCGACCGATGCCAAGCGGCTGCTTGGCTGGAGCGGACATTGCACGCTGATGCAGGCGCAGGCGCAGGCGCAGGCGCAGGCGCAGCAGCACTCGCACGCGCTGCACGAGTCGACGGCCCATGGCGAGCATGAGCCGAGCGCCCATGGCGGGATGCCGCCTTGTTGCTGTTGCGCCGGTTCGGTGGGGCTGGCGGCGCTGCCCGGAGCATCGCCGCAACTGCCGCAACAAACCGCCGGGCACTTGACCCGGGTCGCCGAAGCAGGCGCCCATCGGCCGTCGCCACGGCAACAATGGCCAGCCCTCAACCCGCGCGCCTCACCCCTCGCCTGACGCCGCTGGCGTCACTCCTCGTTGCTACTTCTGAACTGACCTGCACCCGCCAATGGCCGGCGTGCGGGCATCTGTCGCCGGCTATTCGCCGTGCGGCCCTGTCTGTTGCACAAGGAAAATGCGAGATGCTCGATCATCCTGCGCACCTGTCGCGGCGCTCTGCGCTGCCTCGTCTTGTTATCGCGGCCCTGGCCGCTGCCTATCTGCCGGCAAGTCTTGCCGATACCGCCGCCTCCGCGCTGTCGCTGGGCAGCAGCACCGTCACTGCGAGCCAGTCGGGTGGCGGCCTGCCGACCAGCAGCGTGATCAGCTCGGTCGATCTGCTCGGCGGCGACATCCTCGAACAACAGCCGGTGCTCTACAGCTGGGAGCTGTTTCGTCGCGCGCCGGGGGTGATGCTCACCGAATTCGGCCAGGGCACCAGCTCCGGCAAGCTGTCCTTCCGCGGCTTCAATGGCGAGGGCGAGGTCAACGCGGTCAAGCTGCTGATCGACGGCATCCCGAGCAACAGCAACGACGGCAACATGCCCTATCTGGACATGCTGTTCCCGCTGGAGATCGACGGTATCGAGGTGGTGCGCGGCACCAACGACCCGCGCTACGGCCTGTACAACATCGCCGGCAACGTCGCCGTGCAGTCTCGTATCGGCGGTGACTACGGCAAGGCGCGGCTCCGCTACGGCAGCTACGACACCCAGGAGCTGCAGCTGGCCAAGGGCATCGAAAGCGGCAACTGGACGCAGAACTACTTCATCGGCCAGCAGAAGAGCGATGGCTATCGCGACCATGCCGGCAGCGAACGCACCAGCCTGTCCGGCAAATGGTTCTACACGCCGGATGCCGGTAATTGGCGCCTCGGCCTGATTGCCCGGCATTACGAGGCCGAGGCCGACGAGCCGGGTTACCTGTCGCGTGAGGATGCCCGCCACTCGCCACGCCAGTCTTACGCGCTGTCGGCCAGCGACATGGGCGAGCGACGCATGAACCAGCTCAGCTTGCATCTGGACAGCCCGCTGGCCAGCGATCTCAGCTGGGCGACCAAGGTCTGGCTCAACACCCTGGACGACGACCGCTGGGTGCGTTTCTCGCAATCGGCGCCACAGCAGCGGCGTACCAGCGAGGAGAAGCACTACGGCGCACGCACCTCGCTGACCTATCGCCCGGACGTGTCCTGGCTGTACGACCTGGCTCTCGAAGGCGGGCTGGACACCGAACAGCAGCGCAACCGCAGCGAGCGCTACACCACCGTCGAGCGCCAGGTCGTGACTCAGACCCGCGACCAGCGCTTCGACTACGACAGCTACGGCGCCTACCTGCAGGCGGTGATCCAGCCGGTCGAGTCGCTGAAGATCATCCCGGCGTTTCGCGTCGACCGCATCCGCGGCGACTTCACCGATGAGCTGAGTGGCAACGATTACGCGATCAACGACTACGGCAGCATCGAGCAGCCGAAGATCAGCCTGATCTACACGCCTATCGAGCAGCTGAGCCTCTACGGCAACTGGGGCCGGACCTTCCAGATCGGTACCGGCGCGGCCGCCTACAAGGTGCCGCCGCGCACCAGCGACCTCTCGCCGTCGATCAACGATGGTTGGGAAACCGGCATCAAGTTCAGCCCGGCGCACTGGATCGATGGGCGCATCGCCTACTGGGAGCAGGTGGCCACCGACGAGGTGCGGCGCCGGCTCAACGACCCCAGCGGCGAATCGGAAAACCTCGGCCAGACTCGCCGCTGGGGCTACGACGCCCAGCTCAACCTCTACCCCGCCAGCGATCTGAATCTCTGGCTGGCGCACTCCTGGCAGTTCTCCGAAATCGAGAAGGCCGACCCGAGCCTGCCGGCCAGCCAGGGCCAGCAGATCGATCACGTGCCGCAGCGACTGTACTCGGCCGGCAGCACCTATCAGGCAACGCCGGACCTGCAGCTCAGCGCCTGGCTCAACGGCCAGACCGACTACTACCTCGAACGCGAGAACACCCAGGGCAAATACGGCGGCTACGTGCTGTTCAACCTGGGCGCCAGCTACCAGCTGACCGAGCAGCTGGCCGTCGACCTGCAGCTGAAGAACCTCACCGACCGCTACTACGAGTACGTCTGGTACGACGGTGTCCAGTCGCTGCATGCGCCGGGCGATGGCCGCGCGCTGTATGCCGCCGTGACCCTGGACTTCTGAGCCGCATGAAGCGCTATCTGTACCTCGCGCACCGCTGGCTGGGCATCGGACTGGGCCTGTTCGTTCTGCTCTGGATCGTCAGCGGCGTGGTGATGCTCTTCGTCGCTTATCCCAAGCTGACGCCGGAGGAGCACCTGTCACGCCTGCAGCCGCTGAGTGTCGATTGCTGCATCGCACCGGGCGCAGCGCTTGCCGCCAGCAAGGTCCCGCGCACGCCGCTCAGCCTGCGCCTGACCGGCGCCGGTGGCTCGCCGCGCTATCTGCTGGACTACGGCGACGGCCCGCTGTTGGCGGTCGATGCGCGTAGCGGCAAGCGCATCGAGCACATCGGCGCTGCCGAGGCGCTGGCCAGTGCGCGGCAGTTTGCGGACGGTGCCGAGGTGCGCTTGCTCGATCGGGTCGAGGAAGATGCCTGGACGCGCAACCACGCCCTGGCCCGCGAGCGACCGCTGTATCGGGTGCAGGCGGACGATGCCGAAGGTCGGCTGCTGTACGTCTCCAGCCACAGCGGGCTGGTGGTGCGCGACGCCACCGCCCACGAGCGCGCCTGGAACCTGCTCGGCGCCTGGCTGCACTGGCTCTACCCGTTGCGCGAGGTCATGCCGAAGACGCTCTGGTCGGTGGCGCTGGTCTACGGTGCGCTGCTTGCCGCGGTGCTGGTTCTGCTGGGCATGCTGATCGGGCTAATGCGCTGGCGCTTCGCCGGTCGCTACCGCAACGGCTCGCACTCGCCCTACCCGGTCGGCGCCGGCCGCCTGCACCACGTCGGCGGCCTGCTGATCGGCGTGGTGCTGCTGGTCTGGCTGGGCAGCGGCATGCTGTCGATGGAGCCCTGGGGGCTGTTCGAGAAACGTTCGACCATCGATGCCGCCGCGCTGCGGCAAGCGCCGCTGCTAAATGCCGAGGCGCTGGATACGGATCTGGCCGCTGCACTGGCTCGATTGCGCCAGGCTGGTATCGAACCGGTGGAGCTGCAGTGGCACGTGCTCGGCGATCAGCCCTATCTGCTCGGTATCGATGCCGGGGGTGAAACACGCATTCTGCCCGCCACCCATTCCGAGCCGGCACAGGAACGCCTTGAGCGCGCCCTGCTGGAGCGCGAGGTCCGCCAGGCCTGGCCCGAACAGCAGCTGCGCTTCGAATGGCTGGAACGGGAAGACTTCCACTACTACGCCCGTAGCGAACCGAGCCTCTACAGCCATCTGCCGCGACGCTTGCCGCTGCTGCGGGTGCGTTTCGACGATCCGGCGGCGACCTGGCTGCATCTCGATCCGTACAGCGGCACCGTCATCGAACAACTCGACCAGCGCCGGCGTGCGGTGCGCTGGGTGTTCAAGCTGCTGCACAGCTGGGACTGGCTGCCCTTGCTGCAACGTCCGCTGCTGCGTGACGGCCTGCTGCTGGCATTCAGCGCCGGCATGCTGCTGATCGCCATCAGCGGCGTGCTGTTGGGCTGGCGGCGGCTGCGCGGTCGACCACGGCGAGCCCGGGAGAGGACAGCACGCGCCGCTCAGCCGCCACGGTTGCCGTAGGCGGCTTCCTCGCTGTCCTCCTCACTGGCGCGGGCCAGTTCGTGGGCCAGATGCTGCTTCAGACGCTGCAGCGCGGCGTCGCTCCAGCCTGCCGGGGCGCTGACGATCCGCCAGGCATCGACGTAGTCGGCCGGTGCATAGACATGCCCGTAGCCGGGCGGCGTCGGTGTGGTCACCGCCATGTCCACCGCCAGCTGCAGCATGGTCACCAGCGGAAACCAGCGCAGCGACGGCGACACGTCCGGCCCGCGCGGCTCGGCCAGCCAGTCCGGGCGACGCCAGGCGTAGCGATGGTCGAAGAAGGTGATCGGGTCGCTGGCGTACTGCAGATAGAGCAGGCGCATCGGTCCCCAGGGGGCATCGGCGGGCTCCGGTGTGCCCTGCTGGTTCATGAAGCGCACGAAGCGGCCATCACGGAACTGCGGACGCCACTCCGGGCTGCCTTCGTTGCGACTGTCGGTGAGTGAGCGCCACAGATCGCTGCGAAACGGCGGCCCGCTCCACAGCGCGCCATGAATGGGATCGCCGAGCAGCTCGTGCAGCTCCCATGAACGTTGCGAATGCAGGGCACCGAGGCTCAGCCCGTGCAGATACAGGCGCGGCCGGCGCTCCGGCGGCAGCCGCGTCCAGTAGGCGTAGATTTCCGCGAACAGGGCGCGGGCCACGTCGCGGCCGTAATCCGCCTCCACCAGCAACGCCAGCGGGCTATTCAGGTAGGAGTACTGCAACGCCACGCTGGCGATGTCGCCGTGGTGCAGGTACTCCACCGTGTTCATCGCCGCGGGATCGATCCAGCCGGTTCCGGTCGGCGCCACCACCACCAGCACCGAGCGTTCGAAGGCGCCGCTGCGCTGCAATTCACTGAGCGCCAGGCGGGCACGCTGGCGCGGCGTCTCGGCGGCGCGCAGACCGACATAGACGCGGATCGGCTCCAGCGCCGGCTCACCGCTCACCGCCGAAATCTCTGCCGCGGAAGGACCGGAGCCGATAAAGCCGCGACCGGTGCGCCCCAGTTCTTCCCAGCGTAGCGTGGAGGCGGCACTGCCGCTTTTCAGCGGTGAAGCGGGCGGCGCCGTTTCCGGCTCGATCAGCGCATCGTACTGGGCGAACGAGGCATCCAGCGCCCGCAGCGCCTGTGCGACCAGCACGTCGGTGGCCAGCGACCAGAACAGCGCCAGCGCCACCAGCACACCAATGACATTCGCCACCCGGCGCGGCAGGATGCGGTCGGCATGTCGCGAGACGAAACGCGACACCAGCCGATACAGCCGTGCCAGCGTCAGCAGGATGAGAAAGGTCGCCAGCGCGGTGAGGACTACCTCGATCAGATGCGCACTGCTCACCGGCTCCATGCCCATCAGCGCGCGGACGGCGTTCTGCCAGCCGGCAACCTGGCTGAGAAAGAAACCCGCCAGCGGTACGCACACGGCGGCAATCAGCAGATTGACCCGTTCGCGCAAGTGCTCGGGGCGTTCCGGCAGGCCCAGATAGCGCCACAGCCAGCGCCAGAGCACGCCGATGCCGTAGCCGACCGCCAGTGCCGCGCCGGCCAGCACACCCTGGCTCAGCGTCGAGCGCGGCACCAGCGAGGGCTTCAGCGCCGCGCAGAAAAACAGCGTGCCCAGCAGCAGACCGAAGCCGGACAGCGAGCGCCACGCGGACAGCAGAGGGAGACGCAGCATCGATAACTCCATGATTGGTCCGCAGTCGGATGAGCAAAGCTTATCGCCTGGGCCTTTCGAGGCATCGCTGCCGCCACGGTTCCCGTCTGCGCCAGGCTGGCGGCGATCAATTCGATGCAACGATGGCCGAGCGGCCGACTCAAACGACTACATTTCCCTTAGCACAGCGGGAACCGACGTCGAATGAGCACCCCAGACAATAGCTATATCCAGTGGCTGGTCGAGCAGTCCATGTTGCATGCGGCCCGCGAACGCGCGCGCCTCTACGCCGGCCAGGCGCGGCTCTGGCAGCGGCCCTATGCCCAGGCGCGGCCGCGCGATGCCAGTGCCATCGCCTCGGTGTGGTTTACCGCCTACCCCGCCGCCATCATCACCCCCGAGGGCAGCTCGGTGCTCGAAGCGCTGGGTGACGACCGGCTGTGGAGCGCGCTCTCCGAACTGGGTGTGCAAGGCATTCACAACGGCCCGATGAAGCGCTCCGGCGGCCTGCGCGGGCGCGAATTCACGCCGACCATCGACGGCAACTTCGACCGCATCAGCTTCGATATCGACCCGGCCTTGGGCACCGAGGAGCAGATGCTCCAGCTCAGCCGGGTCGCCGCCGCGCACAACGCCATCGTCATCGACGACATCGTCCCGGCGCACACCGGCAAAGGCGCCGATTTCCGCCTCGCCGAGATGGCCTACGGCGACTACCCCGGGCTCTACCACATGGTCGAGATCCGCGAGGAGGACTGGGAGCTGCTGCCCGAGGTCCCGCCGGAGCGCGACGCGGTCAACCTGGAGCCGCCGGTGGTCGACCGGCTGAAGGAAAAGCACTACATCGTCGGCCAGCTGCAGCGGGTGATCTTCTTCGAACCCGGGATCAAGGACACCGATTGGAGCGTCACCGGCGAAATCACCGGGGTCGACGGCAAGGTGAGGCGCTGGGTCTACCTGCACTACTTCAAGGAAGGCCAGCCGTCACTGAACTGGCTCGACCCGACCTTCGCCGCGCAGCAGCTGATCATCGGCGATGCCCTGCACGCCATCGACGTGGCCGGTGCCCGCGTGCTGCGCCTGGATGCCAACGGCTTTCTCGGTGTCGAGCGGCGTGCCGAGGGCACCGCCTGGTCCGAAGGCCATCCGCTGTCGGTCACCGGCAACCAGCTGCTCGCCGGGGCGATCCGCAAGGCCGGCGGTTTCAGTTTCCAGGAACTGAACCTGACCATCGACGATATCGCCGCCATGTCCCACGGCGGCGCCGACCTGTCCTACGACTTCATCACCCGCCCGGCCTACCACCACGCGCTGCTCACCGGCGACACCGAGTTTCTGCGCATGATGCTGCGCGAGGTGCACGCCTTCGGCATCGACCCGGCCTCGCTGATCCATGCGCTGCAGAACCACGACGAGCTGACCCTGGAGCTGGTGCATTTCTGGACCCTGCACGCCTACGACCATTACCACTACAAGGGCCAGACCCTGCCCGGCGGGCATCTGCGCGAGCTGATCCGCGAGGAGCTGTACGAGCGGCTGACCGGCGAGCACGCGCCCTACAACCTCAAGTTCGTCACCAACGGCGTGGCCTGCACCACCGCCAGCGTGATAGCGGCGGCGCTGAACATCCGCGATCTGGACGCCATCGGCCCGGCCGAGGTCCAGCAGATCCAGCGTCTGCATATCTTGCTGGTGATGTTCAATGCCATGCAGCCCGGCGTGTTCGCCCTCTCCGGCTGGGATCTGGTCGGCGCCCTGCCGCTGCCAGCCGAACAGGTCGAGCATCTGATGGGCGACGGCGACACGCGCTGGATCAACCGTGGCGCCTACGACCTCGCCGAGCTTGCACCGGACACCGCCGTGTCCGCCGAAGGCCTGCCGAAAGCCCGCGCGCTGTATGGCAGCCTGGTGCAGCAGCTGCAGGACACCGGCTCCTTCGCCTGCCAGCTCAAGCGCATCCTTAGCGTGCGTCAGGCTTACGATATCGCCGCGAGCAAGCAGATCCTGGTTCCGGACGTGCAGGCGCCGGGCTTGCTGATCATGGTTCACGAACTGCCGGCCGGCAAAGGCGTGCAGATCACCGCGCTGAACTTCAGTGCCGAGACCATCAGCGAAACCGTCTGCCTGCCCGGCGTCGCACCCGGCCCGGTGGTGGACATCATCCACGAGCGGGTGGAAGGCGACCTCACCGAAAACTGCGAGCTGACCTTCAACCTCGACCCCTACGAAGGCCTGGCCCTGCGCGTGGTGAGCGCCGCGTCGCCGGTGATCTGAAGGTCCTCTTCGCGAGCCCCGGGCGCACGGCTATAGTGCGCACCGGCCCGGGGCTCGCCCTCGCCTTCGAGGATTTCGCGTGTCGTTCACCCCGCTTCTTCGCCGTCTTACTCTGTTGCTCGCATGCTTGGCATGGGCCGGCGCTCCGGCTCTGGCGCAGATCGCCTGCCCGCCCGGCCAGCAACCGATCTGCCTGGCTGGCAACTGCCTCTGCGTGCCCGGTTCGGCAAGCGATACCCAGGCCGTGTATGAGCGCGTGCAACGCATGACGGCGCTGGCGCTGCAGAACTGGATCCAGCAGTCGCGCGATCGGCTGGTGGTCGGCGGTGTCGAGCCGATGCCGCTGCATATCCGCTCGCAGCTCGAAGCCTTTTTCGATCTCGCCGTGCTGGAGAGCGCGCACTACCGCGTCGGCGACGAGGTGGCGCTGAATGCCGGCAACACTCTGCTGCGCAACCCGGACGTCAACGCCGTCACCCTGATCGACGTCATCGTCTTCCGCCACGCCAGCGACGCGCAGGACAACGTCGCGCTCTGGGCCCATGAGCTCAAGCACGTCGAACAGTATCTGGATTGGGGCGTCGCCGAGTTCGCCCGGCGCTATACGCTGGATTACCGCGCCGTGGAGCAGCCGGCGTATGCGCTGGAGCTCGAGGTGGAAAAGGCGCTGGGCGAGCCCGCTGGCACGAACTCGCCCTGATTGCGACCGCGGCTGATCAGCCCGCCAGTACCGAATCCACCAGCGCCTTGGCCTCGGCCTGGATGCGCTTGAGGTGCGCTTCGCCTTCGAAGCTCTCGGCGTAGATCTTGTAGACGTCCTCGGTGCCGGATGGCCGTGCGGCGAACCAGCCGTTCGCCGTTTCCACCTTCAGCCCGCCGATGGCCGCGCCGTTGCCCGGTGCCTCGGTGAGGATGCGCGTGATTGGCTGGCCGGCCAGCTCCTTCGCCGAGACCTGCGACGCGGAGAGCTTGCCCAGACGCGCCTTCTGCTCGCGGTTGGCGGCGGCGTCGATGCGCTGGTACACCGGCGCGCCGAAGCGGTCGGTCAGCGCCTGGTAGCGCTCGCTCGGGTCCTTGCCGGTGACCGCGGTGATTTCCGCCGCGAGCAGGCCGAGGATCAGCCCGTCCTTGTCGGTGGACCAGGCGCCGCCCTGCTTGTCGAGGAACGAAGCACCGGCCGATTCCTCGCCGCCGAAGCCCAGGCTGCCGTCCATCAGGCCGTCGACGAACCACTTGAAGCCCACCGGCACTTCCACCAGGCGACGCTCGATGCCGGCGGCGACGCGGTCGATCATCGACGAGGACACCAGCGTCTTGCCGATGCCGGCCTCGGCACTCCAGCCCGGGCGATGGGTGAACAGGTATTCGATGGCCACCGCCAGGTAATGGTTGGGGTTCATCAGCCCGCCGGAGCGGGTGACGATGCCGTGGCGGTCGTGGTCGGTGTCGCAGGCGAAGGCCACGTCGAAGCGGTCCTTGTTCTCGATCAGCCCGGCCATGGCGTGCGGCGAGCTGCAGTCCATGCGGATCTTGCCGTCCCAGTCCAGGCGCATGAAGCGGAAGGTCGGGTCGACCACCGTGGACAGCACCTCCAGCGGCAGGCCGAAGCGCTCAGCGATGCGCGGCCAGTAGTGCACACCGGCGCCGCCCAGCGGGTCGACGGCGAACTTCAGGCCCGAACCGCGGATGGCGTCGAGGTCGATCACCCGCTCCAGCCCGCCAACATAGGCGTCGATGAAATCGAAGCGCTGGGTGGTCGTCGCCTTCAGCGCCTGGCGGTAGTCCATGCGCTTGACGCCCTCGAGCCCGGCGACCAGCAGCGCGTTGGCGCGCTCCTGAATCCACTTGGTCACGCCGGTATCGGCCGGGCCGCCATTGGTGGGGTTGTACTTGAAGCCGCCATCGCCCGGCGGGTTGTGCGACGGCGTGATGACGATGCCATCGGCCAGCCCGCTGGTGCGGCCGCGGTTGTAGCTGAGGATCGCGTTGGAGATCGCCGGGGTTGGCGTGTAGCCCGGCTCGCCGCCGGTTTCTGCGCAACCGGCGTCGATGCGCGTCTCGATGCCGTTGGCCGCCAGCACTTCCAGCGCCGAGATGAATGCCGGTTCGGACAGCGCATGGGTATCCATGCCCATGAACAGCGGGCCGTCGATGCCTTCCTGGCGGCGGTAATCGCAGATCGCCTGGGTGGTGGCGAGGATGTGCCACTCGTTGAAGCTGCCCTTGAGCGAGGAGCCGCGGTGCCCGGAGGTGCCGAACGCCACCTGCTGCGCCGGGTCGGACGGGTCCGGCCGGTCGCTGTAGTAGCGCGCCACCAGGCGCGGCAGGTGGGTCAGGGTGTGCGGGTCGGGCAGGCGTCCTGCGTTGGCGGCGATACTCATCGGTCAATCCTGTGCGAAAAGGCGGTACGCCGGCCCTGGCGGGCGCAGCGCGAAGCGAATGAAACGCCAGTTGGCGCCATTTATCCAGAGCTAAGACCGCACCAGCGGCGGCGGTTCCATGCGCGGCGTTATCCAGCCTGCGACGTTTTGGCCAAGCGCGCTCGTCGCCCCGCCGGAACCTCCTCTGCGCCACCCTTTCCACTGCTTAGCGGCTCGCGTTCGCGAGCCCGTCCCCAGGAGGTTGTCACATGAACGTCGACGAACGCATCCGCCAGCGCGCCTATGAGATCTGGCAAGCCGAAGGCCAGCCGGACGGCAAGGAAAGCGAGCATTGGCAACAGGCTCGCGAGGAAATGGAGCCCTTCTACAAGGAAGGCAACGCCGAGGCCGGCAGTGTGGAAAGCAGCGTGGCGATACCCATGCCGAAATCGGACAACATGCATTAACCACGCAGGCAGGGCGGCGAAGGCGCAGCAGGCGCCGTCCCGCCCGAATCTGTTGTCACGTTCTCACCCTTCCCATCCTGCGCCCCGGCGCGCTGGAGCCTGTCGTTACGCGCTGCTAGAGTGCCGCCGCTTGCCAACTACCGGCTGACAGGACGTCTGCCCAGCCGCCGCACAGGATGCTCACATGAAAAAGCTCGCACTCGCCGTTGCCGTACCTCTGGCCCTTTTCGGGGCCGCCACCGTCTACACCAGCACCCAGGTCGAATCGACCGCCCGTGATGCCGTCGACCAGGCCAACACCAAGTTGCGCGAAATGAGCGCCGGCCCCGGAGCCGATGTCAGCATCGCCCTGCTCAGCTTCGAGCGCGGCCTGCTCTCCAGCGCCGCGCGCTACCAGATCGACTTCAACATTCCGGATGACGAAGGCAACGACCGTCAGTACAGCCTGCTGCTGAACGATCGCCTCGAACACGGCCCCTTCCCCGTCTCGCGCCTGGCCCGCGGCCAGCTGATGCCGGTCGCCGCGCAGAGCCACTTCGAACTCGAACGCACCCCGCTGACGCAGAACCTGTTCGATGCCGCCGCCGGCGCAGTCCCGCTGGTGGGTGATGTCACCATCGGCTACGACGGTCGCCAGTACGGCGACCTGCGCTCGGCCGCCTTCGATCTCAAGAGCGAAGACGGCAGCGTTCGCGTTGCGCCCGGCACCATCAGCTTCGAGGCGAGCGAAGACGGCAGCGACGTGCGCATGGATGGTCAGCTGGCTGAGGTCGATCTCGACCTGCAACGCAGCGACAGTGGCCAGCCGGTGCGCATCAGCCTGCGCGGCATCGACCTGACTGCCGACAAGCAGGACTATGCCAATGGCATCGGCTTTGGCCCTTCGGCCTTCAATCTCGCACGCATGGAAATCCAGCTGGGCGACGAACCCGCCGTGGTTCTGCAGAACGCCTCGGTCGACGAAAAGCTGAGCCGTGGCAGCCGCGGCCTCGACCAGAGCATCGCCTACCGGGTGGGTGAAGTGACCGCCAAAGGCCAGAGTTTGCGCAACCTCGCCCTGGCCTTCAGCCTGCGCAACCTCGAGGAAAACAGCCTCAAGGCACTGGTCACCAGCTACCGGGAAATCCTCGACAGCGGAGCCACCCCGCAGGAATCCCTGGCCGGTATCACCCGCGCCCAGCAGCAGGAACTGCAGACCCGCGCCCTGCAGCTGCTCGAACACAAACCCACCCTGGCCCTCGACGAGTTCGGCTTCGAAACCGCCCACGGCGCCGCCCGCCTGTCCATCGTGCTCGATCTGCAATCGCCGAGCGCAGAAGCCTTCACCCCGGACGCGATGATCACCAGCATGCTCGCCTCGCTCAAGGCCGACGCCGGCATCGACAAGAACCTGGTGCGCGACATTGCCGGGCTGGTCGCGCAGAACAACGCGCGTGACGGTCAGCTCGATCCGGTGGCGCTGCAGCAGGAAACCGACGCCGCCACCGAGCTCTTCAGCGGCATCGCGCTGGACACCGGCTGGTCGCGTCTGGAAGGCGAACGCCTGGTCAGTTCGCTGCACTACGCCAACGACAAGGTGACCTTCAACGGCCGCGAAATGAGCGTGCCGGAGTTCATGGGCTTCGCCTTCGGCTCGGCGCAAAACGCAGGTCTGCTGGGGCAGTAAACGACGCTCCTCAAGAAACAGCAGCGTGCGGCCCTGCTCATCGGAGAACCGATGGGCAGGGCCGTTTTGCTTCCAGCCGGCAGCACAGCAGTGGTTGCCCAGGCATCAATCGCCGTACTCAGTCGTGCGAGGCGCCAGCCCCAAGGCGCTCACTCAGATAATCCAGAAAGCAGGTGATGCGCGAGGCCAGCGCGCTGTTGCGGTAGTACACGGCGTTGATCGGCTGGCGCACGTCGACCCGCTGCGCCGCCAGCACCTCGACCAGCTCGCCGCGCTGGCGATCCCGGCCGGTCATGAAATCGGACAGGCACGCCAGCCCCTCGCCGGCCAGCGCCAGCTCGCGCACCGTATCGCCGCTGGAAGCACGCAGCGCCGGGTTGATTCGCCAGCTCTCGCCCAGCGCATGGCGCAGCGGCCAGTCGTTGAGGCGATCCGGCTCGGTAAAGCCGATCAGGCTGTGCTCCGCCAGCTCCTCGACCTGCTGCGGCGTGCCATGCCGCGCCAGATAGGCCGGGCTCGCCAGCACCCGGCGCATGGTGTGACACAGCGGCCGTGCATGCAGGCTGGAATCCGGCAGCGGGCCGATGCGGATGGCCAGATCGATGCGCCGCTCCAGCAAATCGACGATGCGGTCATCGCTGTGCAGCTCCAGCTCGATCAGCGGGTAGCGTGCACGGAAATCGCCGATCAGCGGCACGATCACATGCAGCATGAACGGCGACGCGGTATTGACCCGCAAGCGCCCCGCCGGCGCCTGCCGCCGCAGCGCCATCTGCTCCTCGGCTTCCTCGACGCTGGCCAGAATGCGCCGCGCCTGGACGAGAAATGCCGCGCCCTCCTCGGTCAGCTCGAGGCGGCGCGTGGTACGCCGCAACAGCGTCACCGCCAGCTTGTCTTCCAGCCGACTCAACGCCCGGCTGACGCCCGAGGCGGTCTGTTCCAGCTGCGCGGCCGCGGCGCTGATCGAGCCACTGTCGACCACGCTGACAAAGGCGAGCATTTCGTCGAGGTTGGTTTTCATCGGTGGAAATCGCATCGAAGGCTTGGCGGGGGAAAACGAGTCTGGCGGCACGGCCGCGTGGCAGCAACCGGATCGGGGTTGTTCAGGTGAGGACGCCCGGCGGCTGGCCTGTCGATCAGTCGCCGCCGAATCCTGCCACGACCTCAAACGCCCTTTTCATTCGGCCCCGGCACATTCACCCCGTCCAGCGTGGAACGGCTGTCGCCGGCACCATCGGCGATCACGCTGAAACTGCCATCGGTCTCCAGCACCACCGCTTCGATGCCATCCAGCGCGGCCAGCCCCTGACTGCGCGCGGCGGCCCGCACCTCATCCTCGGTCACCCGCGCCACGCGCATGGCATCGTCGAGAAAACGCCCGCGAAAGAACAGCAGCGCCGGCTCGCCCGTCACCGTCCGCCGCACCCACGCCACCCGCACGCTGGACCAGGTGACCACATACTGCAGTCCGATCAACAGCGCCAAGGCCAGCACCCCCTCGGCCAGCGACACATCGCGATTGAGCAGAATCGTCGCGAACGTCGAACCCAGCGCCACCGTCACCACCAGATCGAACGCATTCATCTTCGACAACGTCAGCCGCCCGGACAGGCGCAACAACAATACCAGGCTGATATAGGCCAGCACGCCCACCACCAGAGTGCGTATCAATGTCGTTCCGTTGCTGAAAAACATGCCTTCCACGAGCACCTCCATAACTGACCTATGCAGGGGTGGACAGGGTAGGTGGGCGGAAAGTGCATACGGCGCGAGTGACCGCGCGTCAGGCGACAGTGTGAAAACTGAGGGATTAATCCATCGTCTGCTTTACCCATACGGAAGCAGTGGCTAATGTGCCAGCACGCGCAGCAACTGCGCACTCGATCACGGTTCCGCTGCGACGCACCATCTGCACCGGCCCGCTACCAAGGAAGGTACAGATGGCGCGCTTTTTCCCTGTCCGCTCGCAATGCCTGTTCGACACACCCGGCGAGCGGCGCCTTGCCGAGCGGCTGGAAAAGCTGCTGGAAGATGATTACTTCTGCTGGAGCAACGTCCCGGTCGGCCCCAAGGCGCGCTATCCCGACTTTGCGGTGCTGCATCCGCCGCGCGGCATCCTCGTTCTGAAGGTCAAGGAGCTCGCCAGCCTTCAGAGTATGGGTATCTATGGCTCTAAAGCACCGAAAATAAATCTGTCTCCTTTTCCCCAGGATTGAACAATGGAATCGATATCTTCAGATCAAAAAACAAAGCAGAAAGGAACCTGCCCGTTTTGCACAAAAAACGTGGCAGCAGTTTTAGTCGAAGACAACAAAGTTCGGCGGGACAAATGCCAATGTCCTGAGTGCAATGAGTTCATATTTCTGTGTCGTTCCCCGGGCTGCCATGACTATGCAAAAGGAACGCAGGTCTACGATCACGAGCTATGCCCATCATGCACGGAAACAGTTTCAGACGGACTTAAAGTAATTGGTAAATCAGCACTAACTCTTGCCACCACTGTAATTGGCGGACTCATACTCGCAGCAGCCAAAAAAAAGTAACGACCTAACAATGCGTTCAAATCGCTCGCTCCGCTCGCTGGGACGTCCGCAATTGGCCGCCCCTTAACCAAACGGTAGGAAAAAATGATGGATGAACTGAAAACCATCGAACAAGAGCTAAATAGTTGGAGTGATATTTTAAACATAGCCGTTGGGGCACCATCTTTAGCTTTTGCACTAGCTTGCGCCTCGCTACCCGAATATATAAATCTTATTGGCTGCGCAATATCAATCGCCATGTGGATTTCCCTAATGGCTTACGCCAGACCATCGTTTTCTAGAAAACTGCAAGAGCTAAGGCTGAGGCAAGATAAAGACGAAAGAGCAAGAGAAATAATAAAATTCTCTGAAGAAAACTTTCTGAGCAACTACAAATTCAGTCCGTACCTTCTAGGTAGCCTCAGTTTGGTTCTGGTCGCTGGCTACAGTTATTTGTCTGTATTACTCAAGTTGCTTTTCCCCTAACTAGCGGTCCAAGCCACTCGCTTCGCTGTCTGGGACAGGCTAAACCCGTCCCGTTATCCAAACGCGAGAAACAGTATGGCCACCAGTGAGCACGCATACGCAGATAACTGGCTAGAACTAACACTACTGATTGAATAAAGAAGGCGCAGGCCCAGCTACCGGAAGCTGAGGCGCAGGCGTTGTTATCCGCGCGGCTGGCGCCGGATATGTTTCCGCTGTCGACTCAGGTGCGCTTTGCCTGCGTGCACGCGCGGGAGGCCGTTTGCCGGCTGAGAGGCGAGGCATTCCCGGCTGCGATCAACGAGCTGCTGGACGAGGGGCGGCATGCGGGTGAGCGGCCGGGCACGCTGGCTGATGCCTATGCCCCGATCGATGAGACGGTGGCGTTGCTCGACGGCCTCGCCGCCGATGCGCTGGATATGGACGCGGACAAGCCAATCGCCCATGAGCTGGCAAACGGGATGATTTTCGACCTGACCGCGGAGCAGTACGCCCGTGACTGGACACTGGCGCAGTTCTATTTCCATGTGATGACCGCGTATTCGATCCTGCGTAGCGAAGGGATCAATCTCGGCAAGGCGGATTACGTGGCGCATATGCTGCCGTATCTGCGGCGGGAATCGATTCCGAAGGGGTAGCGGCCGCGCTTTCGTCGGTTACCGAAGGGATGTTTCGGTAGCCGCGCAGCCCGCCAAAATTCGGATTACGCCTTCGGCCAGTCCAGGCTTGGGGCACGCCGGGCCCTTCGAGCAGCGAGGTAGCCTGGACCTGACGCGTGGAAAAGGCTTCGCCGTTTTCCACCCTACCCATACCCATGCCCATGCCCATGCCCGTGCCCGGGCCTTGGCGGAGTAGGCGGGGTTGGTGGCGTAGGGTGGACAACGCTTCGCTTGTCCACGCGAAATCCGGTACTTGCTTACTGCTAACCGCTGAAGACGCTCTGTGCGTTTGGCGAGAGCTGCTGGCTCCGCTGCTCTGGCTTTTCGAGCCTGAGAAAGGCCCTGAGCTCGGCTTGCTTGGCCATGGCATCCTGATAACCCAGTTCGATCAGTTCACTGCAGTAGCCGGGTTCGAACAACAGGTAACTCAACAGCCCGCCGCCGCCTTCGCGCGTGCCGCCAGGGCCGCGCAGGAACAGGCGCATGGCGGCGGGCAGCTCTCGCCGATGGCGGGCGGCGATCCTGTCCAGCGGCTGGCTGGGGGAAATCACCAGCACCTCGACGGGCGTCAGGCCGTAGGCGCGCTTGCGTTGTTCGGCAGGCACCAGTCGCCCCAGCTGGTTGAGGCGTTCCAGCAGCTCGATGTCAGTCTCGACGTTGTCGATGAAGGTGCTGTTGAGCATGTGCCCGGAGATTTGCGCCAGGCTGGGGCTGGCGCCGGTCGGCCTCGGTGTTGGAGCGATCTCGCTCTGGTCATCCACCGGGTTGCCACTGACCCCGACCACCAGCACACGTGTGGCGCCCAGGTGCAGGGCAGGGCTGATCGGTGCGGTCTGGCGTACCGCGCCATCGCCGAAATACTCGCGGTTGATCTTTACCGGCTCGAAGAGCAGCGGGATGGCAGTGCTGGCCAGCAAATGGGGTATTCCCAGGCGGGTCGGCACACCCACCCGACGATGGCGCAACCATGGGTCGATGGCCGCATGCCCCTGATAGAACGTCACCGCTTCGGCCGACTCGTAGCCGAATGCCGTCACCGCTATCGCACGCAGTTGCTGTTGGCGCAGTGCTGCGGCGATGCCGGAAAAATCCAGTTCACGCTCGAGCAGCCTGGCCAGTGGCGAACTGTCGAGCAGCGCAACGGGCACCTGCTTGCCGATACCGAACATGCTGTGACCGAGGAAACGGCTGGCCTGGCGCAACACGCCCGGCCAGTCACTGCGGTACACCTGATCGGTATGGAAACTGCGCCAAACGCTGCTCAAGCGCCGCACCGCCTCGCGAAAATGCAGGGCGCCACAGGCAAGGCTGACGGCATTGATCGCGCCCGCCGAGGTGCCGACGATCACCGGAAACGGATTGCCCGCCGGGTCAGGCAACAGATCGGCAATGGCCGACAGCACACCAACCTGATAGGCCCCACGCGCGCCGCCGCCCGAGAGGATCAGCCCTGTGGTACCTGGATTTTTTACAGCGTCCTCGGTCATCGTCGATTCCAGTTCGAGGTATTCGGTAGTGCCTGGGCTCGCCGCAAGACCAACAGGGTCGGTCGCCTCGCTGGCGAAGGCGACAGAGATTATCAACAGGGCAATACGCCACCAATCTAAACATGCCGCGGTGTCTCGCCGCTGGGTTTCATGGGTGCGCTGTGTTGCGAGCTTTCAACCAAGGCATCGAAGACGGCAGCCCTTGCAGTTAGAGCTTTCGGCGAGGTTGTTAAGCACGCCATGCGCCTCCCATCTTGCTAACCTCGTTCTGTAACCCGCGTGCCAGAGCATGTGGGTTCGCCTTCGCACACAGCACCTGCCCCTCAGGGCGCTATTCCATCGGCCGGCTACGCCTGTCGACCGCTACACGCCAAACGCCCGCCCACTCGCCAGAGCAGACCGTTGCCATGTTGTTCCGCCGTTTCGAAAACCTCATCGATGTCTTCAAGCCCAGCCCGGACGTCGCGCCGCCGGCCGGGATGCTGCGCTTCTATGCGCATTATCTGAAGCAGGTCTGGCCATTGATGACCGCCGTGCTGGTGGTCGGCTTCTTCGCGGCGCTGATCGAGGTGGCGCTGTTCAGCTTTCTCGGCCAGTTGATCGATATGGCCCAGGCGACCGATGACGCGCGGACCTTCTTCGCCGAGCACCGCAACGAACTGCTGTGGATGGCGGCGGTGGCGCTGATCATCCGGCCGCTGGTGTTCGGTCTGCACAACCTGCTGACGCATCAGGCGATCAACCCGGGGCTGACCAATCTGATTCGCTGGCAGAACCACCGCTACGTGCTCAAGCAGAGCCTGAACTTCTTCCAGAACGACTTCGCCGGGCGCATCGCCCAGCGCGTCATGCAGACCGGGCCATCGCTGCGCGATTCGGCCATGCAGGTGATCGATGCGCTGTGGCATGTGGTGGTCTATGCCGGCAGCGCGCTGTATCTGTTCGCCGCCGCCGACCTGCGCCTGATCGTGCCCTTGCTGCTGTGGATCGTCGGCTACAGCGCCGCGCTCTGGTACTTCGTGCCGCGTATCCGCGCGCGTTCGGCGGCGGCGTCCGCGGCGCGTTCGAAGGTGATGGGGCGGGTGGTGGACGGCTACAGCAACGTCGCCACGCTCAAGCTGTTCGCCCATTCGCGGGAGGAGGAGAGCTACGCCCGCGAGGCGATGCAGGAGCTGCTCGGCAAGTTCCGCCTGCAGTCGCGGGTGATCACCAGCCTGGATTTCCTCATCACCTGCATGAACGGCCTGTTGATCGTCGGCACCGGCGCGCTGGCGCTGTGGCTGTGGAGCGAGGCGCTGATCACCACAGGCGCCATCGCCCTGGCGCTGGGCCTGGTGATCCGTATCAACAACATGGCCGAGTGGATCATGTGGGTGGTCAACGGCATCTTCGAGAACGTCGGCACCGTGCAGGACGGCATGAAGAGCATCGTCCGGCCGCGGGATGTGCTCGACCCCGAGGACGCCGAGCCGCTGCAGGTGGAGCAGGGCGGCGTGCGCTTCGAGGATGTGCATTTCCACTATGGCAAGCAGGGCGGGGTGATCAGCGGGCTGAGCATCGACATTCGCCCGGGCGAGAAGATCGGCCTGGTCGGGCCATCGGGTGCGGGCAAGTCGACGCTGGTCAACCTGCTGCTGCGCCTCTATGACCTGGAAAGCGGGCGCATCCTCATCGACGGGCAGAACGTCGCCGAGGTCAGCCAGGAAAGCCTGCGCGCCAATGTCGGCGTGGTCACCCAGGACACCTCGCTGCTGCACCGCTCGATCCGCGACAACCTGCGCTACGGCAAGCCCGACGCCACAGAGGAAGAACTCTGGGCCGCGGCGCGTAAAGCCCGCGCCGACGAATTCATCAAGGCCCTGGACGACAGCCAGGGCGGCCTGGGCTTCGAGGCGATGGTCGGCGAGCGCGGCGTGAAACTCTCCGGCGGGCAACGGCAGCGCATCGCCATCGCCCGGGTGCTGCTCAAGGACGCGCCGATCCTGGTGCTCGACGAAGCCACCTCGGCGCTGGATTCGGAGGTCGAGGCGGCGATTCAGGAGAGCCTGGATACCCTGATGGAAGGCAAGACGGTGATCGCCATCGCCCACCGGCTGTCGACCATCGCCCGTATGGATCGGCTGGTGGTGATCGATGGCGGCCAGGTGATCGAGACCGGCACCCATGCCGAGCTGATCGCCCGCGGCGGCCTCTATGCGCGGCTGTGGCAGCACCAGACGGGTGGGTTTGTCGGGGTGGATTGAGGGCGGTGGCGAGGCGCTGCAACTTGTCCGCCAAGGGAGGGTGCGAGGTAGCTTGGAGGTGACGCGTGGAAAAGGCTTCGCCGTTTTCCACCCTACGCAAATATTGAGCGTCGGCGGCGCGGGCTGGGGTTTGCGTAGGGTGGACAACGCTCTGCTTGTCCACCGGTGCGGGCAACGGGGAGGGGCATGCTGTTAGCGAAACGCCGCCGGGATTTATGGCGCCCAACGAGGCCAAACCGGAAGACCGCCTATTCGCGAAAACGAACTACGCTGCTTGCTTTGATCGTTGTACTGCACAAATCAGCGTCCAGCGGGAGTCAGCGCATGAGTGAAAACAGAACGTTAACTACGGCAAGAACTCTGCCGTACACGCCAGCCGAGATATATGGCGCTTTTGCCTCAGCCGATCTGCTCGCTGCATGGTGGGGGCCCGAAGGTTTCAGCAATACATTCGAGATCTTCGAGTTTGCACCGGGCGGTCGCTGGAAGTTTGTGATGCATGGGCCTGATGGGAAGAGCTATAGCAATGAGAGCAGGTTCGAAGAACTCGTTCCCGATTCAATGCTGGTCATCAGGCATGATTGCCCACCGCACTTTACGCTGACCATCGAGCTCATCCCTGCCGAGGATGGCACGTGCATGACCTGGAGCCAGGTTTTTGAGGATGCGGAAACCGCGCAAGCGGTCAAGGCAAGAGCGGGTTCCGCGAACGAGCAAAACATTGATCGGCTTACGCGCGTGCTCGCTGAGTCGACGGGTGGCGCATCACAGTTCCGGCAGCATTCAGGATGAGCGAGGCGCTCCATCTCGCAGTTCTCACTGCATGCGTTTAATGTCAGTGGACCGCGCCCGTGATGCACGCCGCTACGACTCGTCGACTCAGCTGAACCCTCATACGGCGTGCTCACTCGTACCTCTAGCCGCCATTAATCGAGAGGGAGTCCGCCATGAGCGATAGACAAGCCAGCGTTCGTCACGCCGCCGCGCAGCAGCGCTATGAGTTGCTGGTCGACGGCCAGCCACTCGGCTTTGCCGAGTACAGCGAGCAGGGCGAGCGGATGGTTTTCACCCATACCGAGGTCGACCCCAGCCTGTCCGGGCAGGGGCTGGGCAAGGCCGCGCTCGAAGATGCGCGTCGCTGCGGCAAGCGGGTGGTGCCGCAATGCGAGTTCCTCGCCAAGTACATCGAGCGCCACGCGGAATGGCAGGATCTGGTCGATCCGGCCTGAGCGGTACGTCTTGTTCAGCGGGACTTATTGCCGGGGCTGACGCTCTTATCTGAGTGATCGCTGTCGCCGCGCCGGCACGGCATCGCACCCGCAGCAGGTTTCGTCAGAGGGCAATCGCGTGGATGGTCGAGAGTTTGTCTAGGCGCATTTCAAGCTCAATGCCGAGCAGCGCCTGCGTGGCTTCAACTTCTTCGTGGTGCTGGCGATCTTTGCCGATGGCGGTGTACTGGCGGCGCTGCAGCGCGGCTTCTCGCCGGGGCTGCTGATTCTGCTGGGCGCTTTTACCATGCTGCTCGCGCAGGTCTTCTGGCTGGTGGACGCGCGCAGCCGGCAGCTGCTGGAGCTGACCATCGTCGCACTCAAGGAGATGGAAGCCGAGTATCCCGAGAGTTACCGGCTGTTCGCCGCCGATGCGCTGGGGCAGAGCCGGGTGATCAGCTACACCTTCGCCATCCGTGCGCTGCTGCTGGCGCAGATGGGCTTCGGTCTGGGTGTATGCGGCTACGGGCTCTACCAGTGGTGAGGCGCAGTGTTCAGTGCGGCAAGGCCAGGCGACGTACGGCGATCGCCGCTTCCCCTTCCGGCTGAGAGACAGGGGCCAGGTCTTCGCCGGTTTCCCAGGAAAAATCGCGCTTTTTCACGGCCTGGATGAACAGCCGGTCACCAGCCTCGCATTCGGTGCCGATGGCCAGGTCATAGGCGGCGATGCGGATCGGGCCGGGGCGATGGGTGAGAAACAGGTAGGTGTGCTTGTTGACCCGCCCAACCGTGCGGCCATCCACGCGGTAATCCACGGCACCGGTATTCAGTAGCGCTGGCAGCGCCTGCAGGTACAGATAGACCGCGCATTCGTCGTTGCCAGGCCGGTAATTGCGGGCTCTAACCGTTTCGTCGCTGGAAGACGACCCATCGAAGCACTGGCCGTTGCTGAGGCATTCGTCGAGCTTGGCGGCTTCAGCGAAGTCGACGCGGCCACGCTCGTCGAAATGGACGAGCAGCCAGAAGTATTGTTCGAACGCTGTACCGGTTGTGCCTCCGATTACACCGGCGAGCGTGCGGGAGTCGCTGAAGTACCAGTAGCGGTTGGACGCCCGCGTCAGCAACGGCTCGCCCAGCAGGCGGCGGACCTGGCTCCGATCGGCCTGGTGCAGCTTCTGCAGCAGCTCCGGCCCATATGGCTGCTCGTTGAACAGCCCGACCGGAACTACCAGACACGCGCTGCAGAGCGCCGCCAGCAGCGTCAGTACGGCCCATCTTGTCGCCCTCAGGTAGCTCGCTGCCAGCATGACCGAATCCTCCTTGCAGGCCGTTTTATCAGTATGGCCCGGATTAAGCCCCGTGATGGCCGGGAGGCTCCTCAACGAGCGAGTGGGGCGGGCCGCCGTTAACGCGTTGCGCGGAACGCTTGCGGCGGGCTTCCGGTCGGTATTAGCAACCGACGGGAGAACTGACGATGACGACTTCGAGCAATCTGGTATGGGCTGCCCTGGCGATCGGGGCCGTGACGGGCATGCGCAGCATGCTGGCGCCGACGCTGGTCAGCCGGGCACTGAGCGAGCGCGATGATCTCGCCGGGGCAGGGGAGGCCGCGCACCTGCTGACGTCGGATACGGCGCAGACCTTCCTGCCCACGCTCGCGGCCAGCGAGATGATCGGCGACAAGCTGCCCTTTGCGCCGGATCGCACCATCGTGCCGTCGATGATGTTCCGTGCGCTGTCCGGCGGTTTGAGTGCAGCGGCGCTGGCCGGTGTGCGCCGCGAGCCGATGCTGTTGCCGGCATTGCTCGGCGCGACGGCGGCGCTGGTCGCAGCCAAGATCGGGCTGAGCCTGCGCAAGCCCTATCAGCCCAGGCCGCTGGTCAACGCGGCGCTGGGTGCGGTTGAGGAATGTCTGGCGTTGACGGTCGGCAAGGCTGGGTTGCGGCGGGCGCTGGGCGAAGGCGGGCGTAGGCGGTAACACGCCACTCGCGCTTCGCGCTGCGGTGATGTGGACGCGTGGCAAAGTTGCCGTTTTCCGCCGTACGGCCGGTGCTGCCGGGGCCGTCACTCAGGCGTGAGCTCGGCCTTGTGCGGATTGCGCTGGAGCAGACGTGCGTGGGCTTCGGGGTAGCGATAGGCGAAGGTGGCGTGTTGCGCGGCGAGTTCGGCCTGCATGGCCTCGCGTTCATGGGCGGGCAGCTTGGCCAGGTATTTCCGGGTGATCGCGTACTTGGCCGCCATCAGCTCGTCCTCGGCTTCCCGTAACTCCGCTTCGTAGGCTCTGGCGCGCCGTTCACGCAGCGCCGCCTGGTCGGTGTGCATGTTGCCGCCTTCATGCAGGACGAAGGCGCTCTTCGACGCGCCTTCGGTCTGCTCCATGGCGGGCTGCGCGGCCCAGGCGCTCGAAGCGAGAAGACAGAGCATCAGGCAGGACGAGACGGTTCTCAGCGTAAGCATGGCGTGGCCCTCTGCATGCTTGGCAGCGCTCAGGCTGCCTGAAGCGCCAGCATACGCCAGGTGCATCCAGCACTCAGCGGTCCGGCCTTGCGCCAATCGTCGCAGCAGCGGGAGCCTATGGCCTTGATGAATCGCAAGTCGTCACGGGGGTGAAAGCCCGGCCGGGGCCTGACAGAAAACGGGCCGCATGATGCGGCCCGTGGGACTGCGGTCAGCTCGGTCGCTGGATCACGCAGATACGGTCGCGGCTGAGCCCTGCATCTCGGGTGCCGACGCCCGCTGCGACTTCCGGCATTTCGCTGCTGCTGCCATGGCCGGTCGTGCCTGCGCCAGTCGGAGCAGTGGTGGCGGTGGTGTCCGGGTAGTCGGTCCCGGCCCGCTTGGCCGCGCTGCCGATGTCATAGCGGCCTGTGTCGGCCGAGCTGCGGTCGTTGTAGTCGGTCGGGTCGGTAGTGTGGCCTACGCCGGCGGCGGTGTTGACTCCGGTGCCTTCGCCGACACGCTCGCTTGCCGATCGTATCCCGGTAGCCGTCGCAGCGGTGCCCGTTGCGGGGGTGGTGAAATGCTTGTCCAGATGGCTGTCGCCGCCGGTCGCGCCAGCATAGGGGCTGCTCGGGCCTGGGTAGCCTTCGACTGTGCCAGTGCCGCCGCGCTCGTTTATGTCGATGGCGCCGTTGTATTCCAGGGCATCGCGCGCCTTGGCCAGCTGGTCTTCATCGTCGACATCCACGGCGATAACCAGGGCGCCGCGGCGCACGGCATCCGGATAGGCGGTGGCGTAGTGACGGTGCGTTTCGTGCGGCTCATGGCCGAACAGCGATTTGAAGAAATGCGTGACCTTGGATTCGTGATGCGTACGATCCACCGGGACGTCGGGAGTGGTGGTGTAGGGCGCGTCGTAGGCATGGATATCGGCGCTTTCGGCGCCAATGGCGTGAATCTGTTCGCGCGCTATGCCCCGCGACATCAGGTCGCCGCGAGTGCGGTTGGCGTCGGTCAGCGTGGCGAACGCTGCTACCAGTGTGTGTCTCATGATCCACCTCACGTTGTGTTGAACAACCGGGTTGTGAGCGCTCTGCACCTGTCGCGATGGCAGCGGCCGTGTGCTGATGGCCGCGTCTGTCGCGGATTAACGGCGCTCATGAACATTGGGTCGGAGCGCACCGGCATAGTTCAGCGTGGAGGATCAGCGGTCGGAGGAGGGCAGCGCGGCCGCTGCGCGAAGGACGTGCGCGTGACGAGGAAGCTCTGAGGCAGAACGCCTCGCCGGCTACCCGGCGGAAGGGCCGGGTAACCAGCGCGGGCAGGCAGCGGGCGATGGCAGGGGCTTTGCGCTTTCTACCGCCCGCTCGGGTTGCGCTTCAGTCGAGGTCGGCGGCGCTGTGGCGCTCGGGCGCCTGCTCGGATTCGTCGCCCCAGGTGCGATTGACCTTGCGTCCGCGGATCACGGCCGGGCGCTCGGCGACTTCCGCGGCCCAGCGCTGCACATGTATGTAGTCCTGCACGGAGAGAAATTCGCCGGCGTCGTACAGCTCGCCCTTGGCCAGCACGCCGTACCAGGGCCAGATAGCCATGTCAGCGACCGTATATTCGTCACCGGCGACGTAGCGATTCTCGGCCAGCTGGCGGTCGAGCACGTCGAGCTGGCGCTTGACCTCCATCGCGTAGCGGTTGATCGGGTACTCGTACTTCTCCGGCGCGTAGGCGTAGAAGTGCCCGAAGCCGCCACCGAGGAAGGGCGCCGAACCCATCTGCCAGAACAGCCAGTTCAGCGTTTCGGTGCGCGCGCGGATTTCCGTGGGCAGGAAGGCGCCGAACTTCTCCGCCAGGTAGACGAGGATCGAGCCGGACTCGAACACGCGCAGTGGTTCGCCGTCGACGCTGTGATCGGCCAGCGCGGGAATCTTCGAGTTCGGATTGATCTCGACGAAGCCGCTGCCGAACTGGTCGCCGTCACCGATGTTGATCAGCCAGGCGTCGTACTCGGCGCCCGTGTGGCCGGCGGCGAGCAGCTCTTCGAGCATGATCGAGACCTTCACGCCATTGGGCGTCGCCAGTGAATAGAGCTGTAACGGATGCTTGCCCACCGGCAGCACCTTCTCCTCCCGCGCGCCGGCGGTGGGGGCGTTGATGCTGGCGAACTTGCCGCCCGAGGGCGCGTCGTGGGTCCAGACCTTCGGCGGGACGTAAGGGGTATCAGGCATGAACAACCTCCTCGGTGGCTCTGGGGATGTGCAGGGCATGCTACGCCCTCGGCCGGCGCTGTCGAAATCAAGCGGGTCGATATTGGTCATCGATGGGCGATGGTTTGTTCGGGAGTCTCGTTCCTGGCTGCGAAGTGGAGCTACGGAGTCATAGGCGGCGGTGTATCGACCGGCCCGCTCACCATCGCCAGCGATATCCGTATGCCAAATACCTTGAACACCGATTCCAGCGTCTTGAGCGTGGGGTTGCCGTCGCCGTATTCCAGGTGGTTGAGGGCGCGCATGGAGATCTTGCACATCTTGGCGAAGCGGGCCTGGTTCAACCCGGTGACCTCGACGCGCAGTCGCCTGATCGCGTCCGGCATGCCCAGCGTGCCGTCGGCGACCTGCTGGCAGATAGAGCGAATCAGCTGATCGCGCTCTTCGATGCTCATGGTCTTCACAGCAGCCCCCAGCGTTTCAGGTTGAGCTCCAGCTGGAGCACTGGCAAGCGTCCGGTGGCCTGCTTGATGCCGTCTGGAATATCGCTCAGCAGGTCGGGCAAGGCGAGAAAATCCCTGGCGGCTTGCCGCAGCCGTTCGTAGGTCGTCTCGGGGTCGGTGAAGGCCTTGAGCTGGTCACAGACGTCTCGCCACTGCGGTTCACCCATCCGCTCCTCGCGCCATTTGGTGACGCGGCTGATGCCTTCCGGGTCGAGCACCATGGGCGCCAGATCGTAGATGGGCGCGAGCGTCAGACGGCCACCGCTGCGGGTGATCGAAGTGTTTCTGCCGTGATTGTCGGAGTTGCCGAGGATGCGATTGAGCAGGTCACGCCGAACATACTCGAATACCAGTTCTGGAAGCTCTGCCTGCTGGCCGGCCTCCGTCCACAGCTGCGCGAGCCTGGCGATAACATCTTCATGCTGCATGTGCGAGCCGGGGCGCGTGTTGTTGCACAGCGAATAGACGGACTCCAGCGCGACGCGCTCGACCTTGCCACCGCTGACCCGCCGATCGAAGCGCGGCATCCACAGGCTTGGCTTATCGGCCTCTTCCAGCACCAGCCCGTCCGCCGGAATGGTATCGAGGCCCAGCTGGCGGATGGCCTGGTAGTAGTGATACTCGGTGCGCAGGATGTCGCGGTCCCGCTCGCCGGCCTGGTTGCGCGCAAACTTCACCAGCCAATGACGATGGGCCTGCTCATCAGGCAGGGTGGCATCGGCATGCAGGTCGCCGCGGGCGTCTTCGGTCATCAGCAGCTTGGGTGCCTCACCCCCGGCGCCGGTTGCGCCACCAATGGCCGCACCCTGTTCATAGGCATATTCGAGAAAGGCGCTGGTGCGCTCCACCACGTCAGTGCGGCTGAAGGCGACGCGGCTGTTCGCATCGATATGGCTGGCCGCTTCCTTCACCCGCAGATGACCTATAGGTGCGGGCGCGCAGCGTTCGAGCAGGAACAGGTTGAGGTCCATGCCGGCGGGTCGCTCATGGCCGAAGCGGCGTTCCAGTGACTTTCGCGCTGCACCAGAGGGAATGATGTCGTAGACGAAGGCAGGGAAACCGCTCGTGTACTGGCTATGCCAGCCGAGGCGGTTGCAGACGCTGACCGACTCGGCGAATGGCGTATCGATCAGATCAAGGTGATCGAGAAGGTAACTCTGCACGTAGCCGCTGGCGCAGCGATGGCCGTCGACCTGCTCGGGGTTCGCGAACTGCATGATCAGTGCATCGCGCCATTGCTGGTCGATGAAGGCCTGAATGGTCAAGGAATAAGGCATGTCGGTAGGATTTGCAGGAAAGTGCAAATAATCTAGGGCGGAAGTAGAATTATTGCAATACAAAGCAAATTTACCAGAAGGCACCTTTCTTGATTTGCACTTTAGTGCAATTTGTCGCGGGGTGCAGTGCTCGATGCAATGTCGCTGATAGGTAAGCGGCAGGGCTGTGCCACTGCCTAGGACTATCAAGCGCTTATCGCCGGGTCGCCGCGCCGGCGGGATATTGCTGAAGTGAGATTTTGCGAAAGTGGGGCCAACCCATTGTCCGAGATGTATCGATCAGCGGTATTGCCAACAAGCGGTGCTGACGGTCCGGCATGCAGGGGTCGCGTTAGACTCCTTCTTTCTGCCCCCTTCGACGCGGGGCCAAACCGTAACAGGACGGCACGATGCTTCTCAGCAAACGCGATCAGACCCGTATGGAACGGCAACTCTCCAGCTGCCTGAGCCAGGCCTGCGAAGCGGGCAAGGCGGAGATCGTCGGATTCAGCTGGCTCACCCATGAGGTCGATTACGCGCGCTTTCCCGAGAGCCTGCAGGTCACCTGGGTATTCGTCACGGAGGCACAGAGGGCGCTGGCGATAGGCCAAGGACAGGGCGCCCGCATGCAGGCGCTCACCCAAGCGGCGCTGGCTGAGGCGGGTATCGACATGAGTGCGCTTATCGCCCCGGTGCGCTCTGACAGCGAGGAAGCCTGCAAGCGCAACGATGGCGGTGACTGGCAACGGCGCCTGGCCCGCCACGCCACGACACGGCACTGACAGTGGCCAAGGACGTCGAGAATCCGTGCATTTCCGCCTGCAAGCTCAGTGACGAGCTGTGTACCAGCTGCGGCCGCACCAAGGATGAGATCCGCAAATGGAAGCGCATGAAGCGCCCGGACAAGAAGGCCACGGTAGAGCGCGCGGCGCAGCGGTTGAAGGGACTGAAGAAGAAAAAGAAGTGATGGCCGGGCGATGGGGCGCCTTCGCTGCCGATGACGGTGTGGTCACCAGCCGTGTGCCTGCCTCGCAGGCGCTGATTTAGTGCGAAGCGCCTCAGGTTGCAGCGGCTGTCGATTGCAATCAATCCACCACGAACAGCTTCGCCCCCACTTCGGTGGATGAACGATGCGGCTCGGCGCCGTCGGCGACCTGGTAGCTCATGCCCGGCGTGAGGACGAAGTGGCGACCATCGGGGAGTTCGGTGTGCAGCTCGCCTTCCAGGCACAGCAGGATATGGCCCTTGCTGCACCAATGGTCCGCCAGATAACCCGCGGTGTACTCGACCATGCGCACGCGGATGCCGCCGAACTGGCGGGTGCGCCAGCAAGCGCTGCCGGTTTCGCCTGGATGCAGGGTGGGTTCAATGGTCGCCCAGTCGGTAGTGCCGAAGGGGAGGTCGTTGATGTCCATGTCTGACGCCTCTTGGTGGTCTTGCAGAAAGCAGTGGTGATTGCTGCGGTCCAGTGGCGGACTGAAGCCCACCGGAGTCGCCATGGTCCGATGCAATCGGGACACCCGGTACATAAACGAAAAAGCCGCTGACCTCTCACGGGGCAGCGGCTTTTTCGGTTGCGGCAACCAGGCCTCAGCCGCGGGCGCCACGTACTCCGGCGCTGATCTCGCGGCACAGGCCGAGCACGCCTTCCACCGCGTCTTGCGGGCTCTTGGCGCTGGCGATCTGGTCGATCAGCGCCGAGCCCACCACCACGCCGTCGGTCAGGCGGGCAATGGCGGCGGCCTGTTCCGGCGTGCGGATGCCGAAGCCGACGCACACCGGGATATCGGTGTGGCGCTTCAGGCGCGCGACCGCCTCTTCGACGTGTTCCATGGTGGCGGAACCTGCACCGGTCACGCCGGCGACCGAAACGTAGTAGACGAAGCCCGAGCTGCCGTTGAGCACGGTGGGCAGGCGTTTGTCGTCGGTGGTCGGGGTGGTCAGGCGGATGAAGTCGATACCCACCGCCTGCGCCGGGTCGCAGAGTTCGTCGTTATGCTCCGGCGGCAGGTCGACGACGATCAGGCCATCGACGCCAGCCTCTTTCGCATCGGCCACGAAGCGTTCGACGCCATAGGCAAAGATCGGGTTGTAGTAGCCCATCAGCACCAGCGGGGTGCTGGCGTTGCTTTCGCGGAATTCGCGGACCATCTGCAGCGTCTTCGGCAGGTTCTGCTTGGCCGCCAGGGCGCGGATGTTGGCCAGCTGGATCGCCGGGCCATCGGCCATCGGATCGGTGAACGGCATGCCCAGTTCGATGACATCGGCGCCGGCATCCGGCAGGCCCTTGAGGATGGCCAGCGAAGTGGCGTAGTCCGGGTCGCCGGCGGTGACGAAGGTCACCAGCGCCGCGCGGTTCTGTTCTTTCAGCTCGGCAAAACGGCTCTGCAGGCGGCTCATGCGTGCGTCTCCTGTTCGCTCATGTGGTGCATCACGGTCTGCATGTCCTTGTCGCCGCGGCCGGAGAGGTTGACCACCATCAGGTGATCCTTGGGCAGTTTGGCCGCGCGCTTGAAGGCCTCGGCCAGGGCGTGGGCGGATTCCAGCGCGGGGATGATGCCTTCCAGGCGGCAGCACTGGTGGAAGGCCTCAAGGGCTTCGTCATCGGTGCAGGGCACGTATTCGACGCGCTTGATCTCGTGCAGCCAGGCGTGCTCGGGGCCGACACCGGGGTAGTCGAGGCCGGCGGAAATCGAATGCGCGTCGGTGATCTGGCCGTCGGCGTCCTGCAACAGGAAGGTGCGGTTGCCGTGCAGCACGCCCGGCGCTCCGCCGGCCATGCTCGCGGCGTGCTTGCCGGTGTCGATGCCGTGACCGGCCGCTTCGACGCCGACGATCTGCACGGATTCGTCATCGAGGAATGGGTGGAACAGGCCGATGGCGTTTGAGCCGCCACCGATGCAGGCGACCAGCGAGTCGGGCAGGCGGCCTTCCTTCTGCATGATCTGCTCGCGGACCTCGTTACCGATCACCGACTGGAAATCGCGCACCATGGCCGGGTAGGGGTGCGGGCCGGCGGCGGTGCCGATCAGGTAGAAGGTGTTGTGGACGTTGGTCACCCAGTCGCGCAGGGCTTCGTTCATCGCGTCCTTCAGCGTGCCGGTGCCGGCGGTGACCGGGATCACTTCGGCGCCCAAGAGCTTCATGCGGAAGACGTTGGCCTGCTGGCGGTCGATGTCGGTGGTGCCCATGTAGACCACGCACTGCATGCCGAAACGCGCGGCCACGGTGGCGGTGGCCACGCCGTGCATGCCGGCGCCGGTCTCGGCGATGATGCGCTGCTTGCCCATGCGTTTGGCCAGCAGGATCTGGCCGATGCAGTTGTTGATCTTGTGCGCGCCGGTGTGGTTCAGGTCTTCGCGCTTCAAGTAGATCTTCGCGCCGCCGAACTGCTCGGTCAGGCGCTCGGCGAAGTACAGCGGGCTGGCGCGGCCGATGTAGTCGCGCTGGAAGTAGGCCAGCTCCTCGAGGAAGGCCGGATCGCTCTTGGCCTTCTCGTATTCGGCGGCCAACTCGTTGATCAGCGGCATCAGGGTTTCGGCGACGAACTGACCGCCGAAGCGGCCGAACAGGCCACGATTGTCGGGACCGGTGCGGTATGAGGTCATGTGAGGCTCCTTTCTGGGCTGGCTGCCAAATCCGGCTGGCGTCTGCGGTCAGGTTTGCGTATCCCGAGCGCTGTCACGAGGGACGGCAGGTGCGATGGCGTCAGAGTACGGCTATGGGCATCCGGTTAAAAGCGATAAGATCGCCGCAACCTGTCAGGAAAACTCACACATATGCCGCACGAACTTCCACCACTCAACGCCCTTCGTGCGTTCGAGTCGGCCGCCCGTCTAGGTAGCGTAAGCGAAGCGGCCCGTGAGCTGCACGTCACCCATGGTGCCGTCAGTCGGCAGGTCAGGCAGCTCGAGGAGCAGCTGGGCATCACGCTGTTCGTCAAGGATGGCCGCGGCGTAAAACTCACCGATGCCGGCGGGCGTCTGCGCGAGGCGGCCAGCGAGGCCTTCGAGCGTCTGCGCAGCACCTGCGCCGAGCTGCAGCGACAGACTGCCGAGGCGCCGTTCGTCCTCGGTTGCCCCGGCAGCCTGCTGGCGCGCTGGTTCATTCCGCGGCTGGATCGGCTCAATCGCGACCTGCCGGAGCTGCGCCTGCAGCTGTCAGCCAGTGAGGGCGAGCTGGACCCGCGCAAGCCGGGCCTGGATGCCACGCTGTGGTACGCCGAGCCACCGTGGCCGGCGGACATGCAGGTGTTCGAGCTGGCCGCCGAGCGTATCGGCCCGGTGCTCAGCCCCTACCACCCGCGTTGTGCCGAACTGCGCAGCGCGCCGCCCAAGGCATTGCTCGAAGAGGCGCTGCTGCACACCGCCTCGCGGCCACAGGCCTGGCCGACCTGGGCCAGCCAGCAGCAGCTGGACCCGACACGGCTGCGCCTCGGGCAGAGCTTCGAACACCTGTATTTCCTTCTGGAAGCGGCGCTGGCCGGGCTGGGCGTGGCCATCGCGCCGCAGCAGCTGGTCGCCGATGACCTGAAATCGGGGCGGCTGCTGGCGCCCTGGGGTTTCGTCGAAACCAGCGCCCGGCTGGCGCTCTGGGTGCCGGCACGGCGGCTGGATCGGCGGGCGGAGCGGCTGGCCGACTGGCTACGGGCAGAGCTGCGGAGCGTGGAAAAGCCAAGCTGACACGCCAGGCCAGGCGGGCCGCCACGCGACCGGCAGTGCCTCTCATAAAACGGGCTGGCGTGTGCTGTTGGCCGTGAACACCGCACGCAATGGCGAAGCCGAACCGGTGCCAGCCCGGCCGCATTTAACGGCATGGCGACGAACGGTGTCGCCGTTTGTCTGGCGCCACTAAAGCGGCGCTGGCTGCGTCGATACAGTCGCATGATCCCCAGAGTTAGCATCCGGTGGCACTGATGCCGGAGCTGTCTGCAGTCGTTCGAGGAGAACAGTGATGGTGATGGCACGGCGTGTCGGTTTGTTGATGTTCGTGGTGCTGGCGGTCGCGGCCGAGCAGGTGGCCGCCAAGGCGGACCCGGCGGTGGAAGCTTCGCTGAAGGCGGGTCGGCCATTTGTCGAAGGTGAATTGCTGGTGCAGTTCAAGCCTGGCGCCTCGGAGGCGGCGAAGAGCGCGGCCTTGAGCAAACAGGGCGCCAAGGCCGCGCAGAAGCTGCTAGACAAGGCTGCACGCAAAGACGCCAAGGGCGATCTGGTGCAGGCGCAGCTGGGCAAGGGCAAAAAAATCGATGCCGCGTTGCTGGCCCGGCTGGCTGCCGACCCGGCGGTAGAGTTCGTCGAGCCGAACTGGATCTACCGCACCCAGCTGGCCAACCCCAACGATCCGGGGCTCGCTAGCCTCTGGGGCATGCAGGGCGCGACCACCTCGCCGGCAGCACCCTACGGCAGTGGCGCGCTGGCCGCCTGGAACGCTGGCGCAGCCTGTTCGAGCCAGATCCACGTGGGCATCATCGACGAAGGCGTGATGACCACCCATGGCGATCTGCGCGCCAATATCTGGATCAACCCGGGCGAGGGCAGCCGCGCCGACCGCAAGGACAACGACCGCAACGGCTTCATCGATGACATCCACGGTTGGGATTTCAGCGCCAACGACGCCAGCGTCTACGACGGCCCGGCCGACGACCACGGCTCGCATGTGGCCGGCACCGTTGCCGCCGTGGCCAACAATGGCGCCGGGGTGTTCGGCGTCTGCCCGAGCGCCAGGCTCATCACGGCTAAATTTCTCGGCGCCAATGGCGGCACCACCGCCGGTGCGGTGAAAGCGGTCAACTACCTGACCCAGCTGAAGCTGGCGAAGAAGATCAATCTGGTTGCGACCAACAATTCCTGGGGTGGCGGTGGCTATTCCCAGGCGCTGTACGACGCCATTCGTGCCGCTGGCAATGCCAACATCCTGTTCGTCGCTGCGGCGGGCAACAGCGGCCTCGACATCGACGCGACGCCAAGCTACCCGGCGAGCTATCAGCTGCCGAACGTGATCGCCGTCGCCGCGATCGGTCAGAACGGGCAACGCGCAGGCTTCTCCAACTACGGGGCGAAGAGCGTGCACATCGCCGCGCCGGGCGTCGACATCGTTTCCACGGTGCCGACTGCCAAGGGCGCGGCCGGTTACGCCTACATGAGCGGCACTTCCATGGCTGCTCCGCACGTCACCGGTGCGGCCGCGCTGTACGCGTCGCTAAACCCCTGCGCCACGGCCGCGCAGACCCGCGAAGCGCTGCTGCGCCTGGCCGTGCAGGACCCGCAGCTGACCGGCGTGGTACAACTCAATCGCCGCCTGGATGCGTCGAAGATCGGTCGTGAACTGGCCTGCGGCACGCCTTGAGATAGCTACGCTGCCAATGTCCAACCAGGCCGGGCGCTGAACGCAGCGGGTAAAAGCGTAAGCGCAACGAGCGCCGGCGCCCGCTCGTTGCGTTCCTGCAAGGCACGGCCGTGTGCATCGTTTGCCGCCGGGCGGGATGTAGAGCCGTTCGCAGGCGCCCCATGCCGGCCTGAACTCGGTCGCTGCCGTCGAGTCCTACGCGGCACGGCAGCGGAGCGATCGCGTGATCGCAGCGGCTTTTCCGATGCCTTCTTCCGCCTCGAAAGGACTTTGCGAATGAATGCTTGCGCTTCTGCTGCGATGCTCGTGGTCAGCCTGCTGCTGGCTGGTGCTGCCCATGCTCAACCGATTGAACTGGATGGCATTCAGCTGTCCCGCGATGTGCCCTGCCTCGGCAAGGATGTGAACATCTCCGGCAGCGCCAACAAGATCAGCCTTACCGGCGAATGTGGTGTGGTGCAGGTCTACGGGACGGAGCATGAGGTCAGCCTGGCAACGGCCTCCGCGCTGGAGGTTTCCGGTATCGACAACAGCGTGACGGCAACCGCTGTCGGCCGACTGCTGGTGGACACCAACCAGAACCGCATCCGCACCAAGGTCGTCGGACACGGGCAGACGGCGATCGTCGAGGTGTCGGGCGGCGAGCATGAACTGGAACTGGAGTTCGACGGGCCCGCGCAGATCTCCCTGGACGGCATCGACAATAAGCTGAAGTGGAGCGGTGACGAGCCGGCGCTGTCGACATCCGGTATCGGCCATCAGATCGACCGCCAGTAGCGGCGGGGTTACGTCGGTTCCGACGGCTGCGTGCCGCTGCCGAAGCGTCGGCGGTAGTCGCCGGGTGACAGTCCCACCAGTCTCTGGAACACCTTGCGAAAGGCGCCCGGGTCCTGATAACCCACTGCCCAGGCCACCTGCTCGATGCCACGGTTGGTCAGCTCCAGCAGTTCGCGCGCCTTGCCGACGCGCAGCTGCTGGCAATATTCGGTCGGCTTGAGGCCGGTGGCCGCGCGAAATCGGCGCAGAAAGGTGCGCTCGCCCATTCCGGCCTGGGCGGCCATGGCGGCGACGGGTACGGCGCTGGCGCTCTGGCTCTGCAGCCAGCGCTGCACCCGCAATACGGCCTCGTCGCCATGATCCAGGCGCGGGGCGAAGCTGCTGAAGTAGCGCTGCGACTGCCGCGTCAGGTCGATCACCAGATAACGCGCGGTTTCCGAGGCAATGGTCGGCCCCAGCAGTCGCTCCACCAGCGCCAGGCCGAGGTCGGTCCAGGCCATCAGGCCGCCGGCGGTGATGATGTCGCCGTCATCGACGATCATCCGGTCCGCATCCACCTGCACATTCGGAAAGCGCTCACGCAGGGCCTGGGCCAGGCCCCAGTGGGTGGTGACGGTGCGGCCGTCGAGCAGGCCGGTTTCGGCAAGCAGAAAGGCGCCGGCGCAGACCGAACCGAGGGTGACGCCGGCCTGGTGGCATTGCCCCAGCCAAGCGGCGAAGGGTTGGATCACATGCGCCTCGGGGCGGGCCTCCAGACACGGCGGCAGGATGATGATCCGTGGCGAACGCTGGCTGCCTGGCAGGCTGTCGAACACCCGCTGAATGCCTGATGTGCCGTCCTGCAGCGACCAATGCGTGACGCGCAGGGTCGGCAGCTTCGCGGCACCGCGTTCGGCCGCCATGCGGTTGGCCACGCTGAACAGGTCGGTCAGCCCGTAAACGGCCGCCAGCTGCGCGCCCGGGTAGAGGAGCAGGCCGATTTCCAGCGTCTCGGGTGCGGCAGGCATGTCAGTTTTTCCCACGATAATGTCGGTCTGGCCCATCCTCGGCGGTCGCCAGGGCATCTACAGTCTGCAGACGGGCATTGGGCTCACGACAGGAGAAAGTGATGGGCAAGCGAGCGTTGGTTCTGGTCGACATCCAAAACGATTATTTCCCGGGCGGCAAGTGGACCCTGCACGGGATCGAGGCAGCGGCGGACAACGCGGCGCGTCTCCTTGCCGCGGCACGGGACGCGGGTGATCTGGTGGTGCATGTGCGCCACGAGTTCGCCTCGGCGGATGCGCCATTCTTCACGCCGGGCTCGGATGGCGCGCGGATTCATCCCAAGGTGGAGAGCCTTGCGGGCGAGCCGGTGATCCTCAAGCATCAGGTCAACTCGTTTCGCGACACCGAACTGGAGGCCCTGTTCAGGGGGCGCGGCGTCGACACGCTGACCATCGTCGGCAACATGAGCCATCTGTGCATCGATGCCATCACCCGTGCCAGTGCCGATCTCGGCTTCAGCGCCACGGTGATCCACGACGCCTGTGCCGCGCGTGACCTCGAATTCAATGGCACCCAAGTGCCGGCGGAGCAGGTGCATGCGGCGATCATGGCGTCGCTGGCGTTCGGCTATGCGAACGTGCAGTCCACCGAGGCCTATCTGGCCGAGCGGCAGTAACGGCGGGCAGACGCAGGCAAGCACATCACCGCTGTTCAGCCGTGATGTGCTTTTACCTCAGGGGTACAGCGCGGCTGGCTCAGCTGGCCAGTGCGGTCTGTGTGGATAGCAGATCCGCTGCGGTGACCTTGTCCGCGGCATAACCACGCGGGTTGCGGCTCTGCCAGCGCCAGGCATCGGCAAGCATGCTGGTCAGGTCCTTCTCGGCGCGCCAGCCCAGTTCGCGTTCGGCCTTGCTCGGGTCCGACCAGCACTGGGCGATGTCGCCGCTGCGGCGCGGCTTGATCACATGGGGCAGGCTGCGGCCGGTGACTTCCTCGAAGGCGGTGATCATCTCGCGCACCGAATGACCCTTGCCGGTGCCGAGGTTCCACGTGGAAACACCGTGAATCAGCTGCAGACGCTCCAGAGCTTTCAGATGACCCTTGGCCAGATCGACCACATGGATGTAGTCGCGAACGCCGGTGCCGTCCAGGGTCGGGTAATCGTTACCATAGACGTTCAGCTGCTTTCTACGGCCCACCGCCACCTGCAGCATGTACGGCAGCAGGTTGTTCGGCACGCCGTTGGGATCCTCGCCGATCAGCCCCGACTCGTGGGCGCCGATGGGGTTGAAGTAGCGCAGCAGGCCGATGGACCAGCGTGGGTCGGAGTCGGCCAGGCCCTTGAGCACATTCTCGGCCATCAGCTTCGATTGGCCGTAGGGGTTAGTCGGCACGCCGGTCGGGCGGTCCTCGGTGATCGGCATCACCGGTGACTCGCCGTAGACCGTCGCCGAGGAGCTGAATACCAGCTTGAACACACCGGCTTCGGCCATCGCCTGGCACAGCGCGATGCTGCCGCCGACGTTGGTTTCGTAGTAGCGCAGCGGCTCACGAACGCTTTCGCCAACGGCCTTGAGACCGGCGAAATGCATCACTGCGGTGACCGGATAGGCGGCGAACAGCGCCTTGAGCAGCGCCCGATTGCGCACGTCGCCTTTGACGAAGTGCAGCGGCCGGCCAGCCAGTTGCTCGACGCGGTCGAGCGCCAGCTGCGAGCTGTTGCACAGATTGTCCAGCACCAGCACCTCGTGGCCGGCCTGCAGCAGTTCGAGCACTGCGTGTGAGCCTATGTATCCAGCCCCTCCTGTCACCAGAATCATCTGTCTACCTCCGAAATTCGCAGTCTTTCGACACGCTCGCGACACTGCGGCTGGCCATGGCTGGCGCTGCATGAGTCTCCGTAATTGGGTTCGGCGAACGGAACGGGACGGCGACGACAAGCTGCGCGCGGGGGGTTCCGGTGCCGGTTTAAATCAGGCGTCCTGCTGATAGGGACGGGGTGAGCTTCGGGCGAGTTCCATCTACCCGCCGGCCGGTCGACGGGCTGCGCTATCGGATGATTGGCGGGAACCCGTACCGCTGATTGCCGTCCACTACCGGCGGACGACGCGGGTTGCAGGACATTTGATGGCTCGTTGTCGTCGCGTGACGACACGCCTTACGCAGGGCAGCGCTGGCATCGGAGTGGCAGGTGAACGGGCAGGAGCGCCTGGGCACGGTTACCGACATGAGGTGCTAGATGAGCTGGGCCGGCCCTTTCCAATACGACATCGGCAAATCCCGTAACGCGCCGCAGGCGCCGGCCGAAGTGGTCTTCGATGATCAGGTGCCGACGCTGCTGTGTCTGTCGCACCTGCGCTGGAGCTTCGTCTACCAACGCCCGCAGCACCTGATGTCGCGTTTCGCCCGTGACTACAACGTGCTCTTCCATGAAGAGCCGATTCCCACCGAGGATGCCCAGCCCTGGCTGGAAGTGCGCCCCGAAGAGAACGGCGTGCAGGTGCTGATTCCCCGGTTGCCGGCGGGCTGCGAGGGCGAAGACGCGACCCGCGTGCAGCGTCAGTTGCTCGATGGCTACCTGGAGAAGCTGGGCGTCAGCGACCTGCTGCTCTGGTACTACACGCCAATGAGCCTGGCTTTCTCCGATCACCTGGCGCCCAACCTGATCGTCTATGACTGCATGGACGAGCTGTCGGCGTTTCGCGGCGCGCCGCCGCAGCTGATTGAGCGCGAAGTGGAGCTGATGTGTCGCGCCAATCTGGTCTTCACCGGCGGCTACAGCCTCTACGAGGCCAAGCGCCAGCGCCACGACAACGCCCACCCGTTCCCCAGCAGCGTCGATGTCGAGCACTTCGCCGCCGCGCGCCGGCCGCAGCATGACCCGGACGACCAGGCGGAGATTCCCCATCCGCGTCTCGGCTTCTACGGCGTGATCGACGAACGCCTCGACCTCGAACTGATCGAGCAGGTCGCGCGGATGAAGCCGGACTGGCAGATCGTGTTGATCGGCCCGGTGGTCAAGATCGACCCGGCCGAGCTGCCGCAGCGCGACAACATCCACTACCTCGGCGGCAAGACCTACGACGAGCTGCCGCAGTACCTGTCCGGTTGGGACGTGGCGATCATGCCGTTCGCATTGAACGAGTCGACCCGTTTCATCAGCCCGACCAAGACCCCCGAATACCTCGCCGGCGGCTGCCCGGTGGTGTCCACGCCGATCACCGATGTGGTGCGCACCTACGGTGACACCGGGATCGTGCGTATCGCCGACAGCGCCGAGGCGTTCGTCGCCGCCACCGAAGCTGCGCTGGCCGATGCCGAGGACCGCGATGCGCTGCTGGCCAAGGCCGACGAGATCCTCGGCGATATGTCCTGGGATCACACCTGGAGCCTGATGAAGGAGAAGATCCAATGCGCGATATGAGCCCGCAGGACCGCAACCCGGAACGTCTCGGCGGCGGTGCCGGCGAAGAGCCGCAGGCGCGCAGGCATGGCTTTGACTACCTCATCGTCGGTGCCGGTTTTGCCGGCAGCGTGCTGGCCGAGCGGCTGGCCCGGGGCTTGAACAAGCGCGTGCTGGTGGTCGACCGGCGCCCGCACATCGCCGGCAACGCCTACGACTATCACGACGAATCCGGCGTGCTGATCCACCGCTACGGCCCGCACATCTTCCACACCAACGCCCAGCGCATCGTCGACTACCTCTCGCAGTTCACCGAGTGGCGGCCCTACGAGCATCGCGTGCTGGCGCAGGTGGACGGGCAGGAAGTGCCGATCCCGATCAACATGACCACGCTGAACAGGCTCTACGGTCTGAACATGACGACCGAAGAGGAAGCTGCGGATTTCCTCGCCAGCCGCGCCGAGCCGGTGGAGAACATCCAGACCAGCGAAGACGTGGTGATCAACGGCATCGGCCGCGAGCTGTACCAGAAGTTCTTCCGCGGCTACACCCGCAAGCAGTGGGGGCTGGACCCGTCGCAGCTGGACAAGTCGGTCACTTCGCGCATCCCGACGCGCACCAACACCGACGATCGCTACTTCACCGACAGCTTCCAGCAGATGCCCAAGCACGGTTACACCCGGATGTTCGAGAAGATGCTCGCGCATCCGAACATCAAGGTGATGCTCAATACCGACTACCGGGAAATCCGCGACGAGGTGCAGTACGACCACCTGATCTTCTGCGGGCCAATCGACGAATACTTCGACTACCGTTTCGGCAAGCTGCCGTACCGCTCGCTGAAGTTCGAGCACAAGCAGCTCGAGCAGGAACAGTTCCAGGCCGTGGGTACGGTCAACTACCCCAGCGAGGACGTGCCCTACACGCGCATCAGCGAATACAAGCACCTCACCGGGCAGGTCCATCCGAAGACCAGCGTCACCTACGAGTACCCCGCGGCCGAGGGCGATCCCTACTATCCGATCCCGCGGCCGGAGAACGCCGAGCTGTACAAGCGCTACCAGCAGCTGGCGGACCAGACGCCCGGCGTGACCTTCGTTGGCCGTCTGGGCACCTACAAGTACTACAACATGGATCAGGTGGTCGGGCAGGCGCTGGCGCTGTACAAGCGCATCGAGGAAGCCGAGCTGGCAACGCAGCCGCAAGCGGTGCCCGAGCAACTCGGCTGAAGCCAGGCGGTCGTTATGCATGAGCCTGTCGCCACGCGGCAGGCCAGTGCCGCTCGGCTGCTGCCCGGCCGTAGCGAGTCATCCATGAGGTAAACGATGCACCACCCCAGTCTGTTCAAGAGTTTCTTCCTTGGTGGTTTCGAGTGTTCGAACCACCGGCGCAGCGACGGCCGGCGTCTCGACCTGATTGCCGCGACCGGGCACGACCGCTGGGCGGCCCACGATTACGCCGAGCTGCACCGCTACGGCCTGCGCAGTGTGCGCGACGGTCTGCGCTGGCACCTGATCGAGCGCCAGCCGGGGCAGTACGATTGGTCCAGCTTCCTGCCGATGCTGCAGGCGGCGCAGCGCCAGGGTACCCAGGTGATCTGGGATCTGTGCCATTACGGCTGGCCGGACGACATCGACATCTGGCGGCCGCAGTTCGTCGAGCGCTTCGCCCGCTATGCCGCGGCGGCGGCGCAGCTGATCAAGGACGAGACCGGCGAGGTGCCGTTCTATGCGCCGCTCAACGAAATCTCCTTCTGGGCCTGGGCCGGTGGCGACGAGGCCTATTTCAATCCCATGGCCCGCGGCCGTGGTTTCGAACTCAAGCACCAGCTGGTGCGCGCCACCATCGCCGCGATGCAGGCGATCCGCGCGGTCGAGCCACGGGCGCGCTTCGTTCAGGTCGATCCGGCCATCCATGTGGTCGCGGCGAATGACCGGCCCGGGCCGCAGCGCGACGCCGAGCGTTTCCGCCAGTCGCAGTTCGAGGCCTGGGACATGCTCTGCGGCGAGCAATGGCCGGGCCTCGGCGGTGCGCCGGAATACCTCGATGTGCTGGGCATCAACTACTACTCGAACAACCAGTGGTACCACGGCGACGGCCGTACCATCGAGCGGGACAACCCGGATTACCGGCCCTTCAAGGGCATCCTGCGGGAGATCCATCAGCGCTATCAGCGGCCATTGCTGATCGCCGAGACCGGCGCCGAAGGCGACGTGCGCGGCGACTGGCTGCGCTATGTCAGCGAGCAGGCGGGCCTGGCGATGCAGGCCGGGGTGCCGGTGGAAGGCATCTGCCTGTATCCGGTGCTCGACTATCCGGGCTGGACCGACGAGCGCCACTGCCCGGTCGGGCTGCTCGGTTTCCCCGACGAAATTGGCAAGCGCTGCGTGCATGAGGGCCTGGCCGACGAGCTGCGGCTGCAGCAGATGCGTTTCAGCCAGTCCAGCCCCGCCCCGCGGTTCGCCGAAGCCACACCATGAACCAGGCGACCGGGTTGCCGCAGGCGCAGGCGGACGAGCTGCCGTTGCCGAGCCGCCCGGTCGCCTTTCTCTGGCATTACATCTGTGCCCGGCCCTGGCATTTCGGTGGCCTGCTGGCGCTGATCATCGGTGCCGCCAGCTGCGCGGTGGCGGTGCAGTACGGCATGAAGTTATTGGTCGATGCCATGGCCCAGGGCACGGCGGATCGCGGCGCGGCCAACGTCTGGTGGCCGCTGGGGCTGTTCATCGGCCTGATCGTCACCGAGAACGTGTTCTGGCGCCTGGGCGGCTGGCTCGGCTGCCGCACCGTGGTCGCCAGCGTGGTGGATATCCGCGTCGACCTGTTCAAGCACCTGACCGGCCACCCGATGCGCTATTTCACCGAGCATTTCGCTGGCTCCCTGGGCAATCGCATCTCCGCGGTCGGCCAGGCGGCGGGTGCCATCTACGGCGGCCTGGCATGGAAGATCGTGCCGCCGATCGTCGACTTCCTCGGCGCCGTGGTGGTGCTGCTGACGGTGGACGTGCGCATGGCGGTGGCGCTGATCCTGTTCGTCGCCATCGTCGCCGTGCTGATCACCGGCTTCGGCATTCGTGGCCGCTACAAGCATCAGCGCTTTGCTGCGCAATCGGCACGGGTCGGCGGCGAGCTGGTGGATGCAGTCTCCAACGTCTGGACCATCAAGGCTTTCTCCGCCCGTGACCGCGAGGCCGAGCGCCTGGCCCACGAGATCGGCTTCGAAGCCCGCGCCCAGCGGCGCAGCTGGATGTACCTGGAAAAGGCGCGGGTGATGCACGACATCTGCCTGTCGGTGATGGCCGGCGGCATGCTGATCTGGGCGATCCAGTTGTGGGTGGGCGGCGAGGTCACGGCCGGCGACGTGGTGCTGGTCAGCGCGCTGACCTTTCGCATCCTGCATGGCTCGCGGGATCTGGCACTGGCGCTGGTGGATGCCACGCAGCAGATCGGTGCCATCGACGACACCCTGCGCATCATCGTCCAGCCCCATGGCCTCGATGACAGCGACAACCAGCTGATGCTGGCCGAAGGGGATATCACCTTCGAGCGCATCGGCTTCAGCTACCCGGACCGCGGCGCGGTGTTCGAAGGCCTCGACCTGCATATTCCGGCCGGGCAGAAGGTCGGCGTGGTGGGCTCGTCCGGCGCCGGCAAGTCGACCCTGATCAACCTGATCCAGCGCCTCGACGACGTGCAGGACGGGCGCATTCTCATCGATGGCCAGGATATCCGCAGCGTCAGCCAGGACAGCCTGCGCGAGAAGATCGCCGTGGTGCCGCAGGAAACCGCGCTGTTCAACCGCAGTATTCGCGAGAACATCCGCTACGGCCGCCCGGACGCCAGCGACGAGGAAGTGGTCGCGGCGGCGCGCAGTGCCTTCTGTGATGGCTTCATCCGCGAGCTGCCGCAGGGTTACGACACCCTGGTCGGCGAGCGCGGGGTGATGCTTTCCGGCGGCCAGCGCCAGCGTCTGGGCATCGCCCGCGCCTTCCTCAAGGACGCACCGATTCTGATTCTCGACGAAGCCACCTCGGCGCTGGATACCCAGTCCGAAGGCGAGATCCAGGCGGCGCTGAACAATCTGGTGCACAACCGCACCGTGGTTGCGGTAGCGCACCGCTTGTCCACCCTGGCGAGCTTCGATCGCATCATCGTGCTGCGCGACGGCCGTATCGTCGAAGACGGCCCGCCGCAGGAGCTGCGCCGTCAGGGTGGTGAGTTCGACGCGCTATGGCGCATGCAGGCCGAAGGCTTCGCCCAGGAACCCGGGCCGGCGGTATGAAGCATGTAGCGGTGTCTTCGCGCAGCCTGCGCTCGCTCGGCTACGACCCCGAGCAGCAGGTGCTGGAAGTGCAATTCAGCAGCGGCGCGCTGTACCGCTATGAAGAGGTCCCGCCCGAAGCGGTGCAGGCGTTGCTCGAAGCCGAATCGCTGGGCCGGCATTTCAACCAGGTATTCAAGCCGCAGCATTACCGCTATCGGCGCGTGGATTGATCGTGCCGGGAAACCGCGTGGATAAGCTGCGCGTTAGCCACCCTGCGTGTGCCGCTGCAGGTCGTAGGGTGGATCGCGCTTCACCGATCCACGGGGTGGCCATCCACGGGGTGGGCATCCACCCGGTGGCGGTGCGGTGGATGTAGAAAGCGACATCCACCCTACGAACCGCGCGGCATTTCCCGCCATCAGGATTCGCCGTCCGCCATCGCAGACTGACCGCTGCGCTGAACTTCCGGGGCGATCTGCGGGCCTCAATGAACAGGACGCGTCATCACCGAGCGGAGGCTCTCCAGACCAGAAGGGGATTGTTTCAATGTCGGATCATCACACCTACAAGAAGGTTGAAATCGTTGGTTCCTCGCGCAACAGCGTCGATGAGGCGATTCAGAACGGTATCGCCGAGGCGAGCAGCTCGCTGCAGAACGTCGAGTGGTTCGAGGTCGGCGAAATCCGCGGCCACGTCGAGAACGGCAAGGTCGGGCATTTCCAGGTCACCATGAAGGTCGGCTTCCGCCTCGCCAACAGCTGATCTGCCGTCCAGGCGACCCGGCAGCGACTGATTGGTCGGCTGCCCGGGATGCCGGCTTCACCCCTGGCCGTCGGGCGTCTCGCCGCGGCTGCGTTCGTAGCGCCGCAACAGCGGCTGGGTGCTCAGGCCGTGCAAGACGATGCTCAGCGCTACCACCGATAGCACCAGGCCGATGATCGTATGGGCTTCTTCCGGCAGCAGGCCGTGGGTCACCGCATAGCTCAGGTAGTACAGGCTGCCGATGCCACGGATGCCGAACCAGCCGGCCGTCAGGCACTGGCCGCGGTCGAGATAGCGCCGCGGCATCAGCAACATCACGCTCAGCGGACGAATCAACAGGAACAGCGCCAGGCCGAGCGGCACCGCGCGCCAGTCCCAGTGCACCGAAACCAGTACGCCGAGCATGGTCACCAGCAGCACTTCCAGGCTGCGTTCCAGCTGTCCGCCAAACGCCAGCACATCGCCCATCAGCACGCCGGCGGCGACCCGCGGTTGCCCGAGCTGTCGGTCATCCAGTGACAGCGCGCGCGGCGCCAGGCCACCTTCGGCAAGATGCGGCACGGCATCGTTGATCAGCTCTTCGGACGGCGTCTCCGAATCATCGGCGGCGGCCATTTCCGCATGGCGCAGGCCGAGGCCCGCGGCGAACACGGCGAGAAAGCCCCAGGCACCGGCCAACTCGGCGCCGACGTAGGCCAGCGCGATCAGCGCCAGGGCCAGCGAATCGTTGGGCGACATGGCGGTATCGGTGTGGCGTGCGCGCAGGTAGATCGCCACGCGGCCGACCAGCTTGCCCAGCAGAAAGCCGATCAGCAGCCCAGCCGGCACCGCCCATAGCAGCCGATGCAGCGCCCACTCGCCGACCCAGTCGGCTTCCAGCTGGCCCTGGGCGATGAGCATCAGGCCGAAGACCACGAAGGGGAACGCGGTGCCGTCATTGAAGCCCGCCTCGCCGGACAGGCCGTAGCGCAGGCGGTCGCTGTCGCGGGCATCGTTGACCTGCACCAGGCTGGCCAGCACCGGATCGGTGGGCGCCAGGATCGCGCCGATCAGTACTGCGACGCCCCAGCTCAGGCCGAACACGTAGTGACAGAGCAGGGTGACTCCACCAATACAGGCGAGCATCACCGGCCCGGCCAGCACATAGGCGCTTTTCCACGCCGGATGGCGTAGCGGCATGCGCAGTTTCAGTCCGCTGACGAACAGCGACACCAGCACGGCGACCTCGGTGAGGTGTTCCATCCAGCCGGCGATATGCAGGAATTCCATTTCCCAGAGGCCGACACCGAGCTGGCCGATGAGCACGCCGAAACCGAGGTAGATCAGCGACGTGGTGATCGGCAGCCAGCGCAGGAAGGCCGAAGCGAGGGCGAGGATCAGTAGCAGGACGCCGAGTACGGCCATCCATTCGAGAAAATTCATGCGTGTTCCGGTGGCGGGGCGCGTCGTTGCGCCCAGGGAATGTGTGCCATTGGAACGGTGGTCGGCGGCAGGGTTCGCCGGCAGGGCCGTAGTAGACCACCGCCGGTCAGGGCAGTCGTCCGCTGCTACTGGCGCAGAGCGGCAACGATCTCGAAGGCGCGATGGCGATCGGTGGTTTCGTAGAGGTCGCAGGTAAAGATCAGCTCGTCGGCCTGGGTCTGCTCCAGCAGCACGTCGAGGCGGGCGCGAACCTTCTGCGGGCCGCCGATCAGTGCCAGGCCGAGGAAATCGCCCACCGCCTGCTGTTCGTGCGGCAGCCACAGACCCTGCATGCTCTGCACCGGCGGGCGCAGCACCAGGCTCTGGCCGCGGATCAGCGACAGGATGCGCTGGTAGACGCTGGTCACCAGATGTTCGGCCCGCTCATCGCTGTCGGCGGCAATCAGCGGCACGCCAAGCATCACGTAGGGTTTGTCGAGCACCGCCGAGGGCTTGAAGTTGTCACGGTAGAGCTTGATCGCCTGGTGCATGTAGCGCGGCGCGAAGTGCGAGGCGAAGGCGTAGGGCAGGCCCTTGGCCGCGGCCAGCTGGGCGCTGAACAGGCTGGAGCCGAGCAGCCAGATCGGCACGTTGCTGTTCACGCCGGGCATGGCGATGACGCGCTGATTGGGCTGGCGCGGGCCGAGCAGCAGCTCCAGCTCCTCGACGTCCTGCGGGAAGTCGTCGGCGCTGCCCATGCGGTCGCGGCGCAGGGCATGGGCGGTGAACTGGTCGGCGCCCGGTGCGCGACCGAGGCCCAGATCGATGCGGCCCGGGTAGAGCGCCTCCAGCGTGCCGAACTGCTCGGCGATCACCAGCGGTGCGTGATTGGGCAGCATCACGCCGCCGGCGCCAAGGCGGATGCGTGTGGTGTGGGCGGCCAGATAGCCGAGCAACACGGCAGTGGCGGCGCTGGCGATGCCGTCCATGTTGTGGTGCTCGGCGACCCAGAAGCGCTCGAAGCCGAGCCCCTCGACGTGCCGCGCCAGGGCCAGGGCGTTGTGCAGCGCCTGGGCTGGCGTGCCGTCATCACGAATGGGGGCCAGGTCGAGGGCGGAAAAACGGGTCTGGGCAATGCGAGACATCGGTTACCTCATGCGAAGAATGCGGTCGGCTCAGTGGCAGTGTTCGGCCTGGGCCTCGGCCACCACGTTGCGCTGTTCGTCGCGCAACCAGCCTTGCGGGGTAAAGCCCAGCGAGCGGGCCTGGAACAGGTAGCGCTGGCCGGGCTGGAAATCGTCGTAGCGGATCACCAGGGTGCAGCGAATGGTGTGGGTTTCGCCAAAAAGGCCGAAGGCGCCCCCTGTCACTTCGAATTCATAGCGCGCTTCGAGTTCATGGGCGCCTGGCGGGACCTGGAAATAGCGGCCGTCGGGCGTGCGTTTACCGTCCAGCTGGTCGGACATGAAGATGTCGCTGGTCTGTGCGGTCATGTCGACCCAGGCCATGTTCGGATCGGGTTGCGGCAAAGGCCCTGCGCAGCCGGTCAGCAGCAGGGCAAGGATGGCGAGGGAAAGTGAGCGACGCATGGCTGGATCCTCGGCGAATGGCTGGGCAGGACGCGCTGGCGCCTTTCCGATGCCGCCGAGGGTGCGCCAGAAAGCGGCGCATTTCAACGCAGGCTCAGCCGCCGGCGAGGTCGCCGCAGCCCTTTTCCTCGGCGCGGGCCAGCACGTACTGGTGTTGGTCGTAGAGCTTGGCCCACGGGCGGAAGCCATAACCGCCGGCGACCAGTCGATAGCGCGCGCCGGCGGTGAACCTGTCGTACTCCAGGGTCAGTTTGCAGTCGCGCGCGAGGGCGTTGCTGCCCGGCCCGATGTTGGCGCCGTCGACGTCGAAGCGGTAACGCATCTCCAGCTTGCGGCTGCCGGGGGCTACCTGGAAATAGCGCGGGTCTTCCAGCGTCCGACCGTCGACGGCGACGGCCTGCAGCTGGGTTTCGCCGTTCGGATTGAGGTCGATCCAGGCCTGCTCGGGGTCGGGTTTGGGCATCATGGCCGCGCAACCGGTCAGGCTGGCGAGGAACAGGAGAAGAAGGAAACCGCGCATGTGCAATGCTCCAGCCGAAACCATCCGGCCCGGCGAGAAATCGAAAGAGGAAGCCTGGTAGCCGCAGGTTGCATTCGACGGCATGGCCTTTGTAGGGTGCGCTACGCGCGCCGGCGCCGCCCGACCACTGACCGGTTCATCCGATGCCCAAGCCCAACGCCGCCTTGATCGACACCCGCAACCTGCACTGGGTTCCCCTGTTGCTTGCCGTCTGTCTGAATGGTTGCAGCTATTACAGCCAGCTCGCGGTCGGCCAGCTCGATCTGTTGCGCCAACGCCAACCCATTGAAACACTGATCGCCGACGACACACGCGACCCGACGCTGCGCCAGCGGCTGGCCGAGGTACTACAGGCGCGCACGTTCGCCAGCCAGGCGCTGGACCTGCCGGACAATCGCAGCTACCGGCTCTATGCCGAGCTCGGGCGCCCGTATGTGGTGTGGAATCTGTTCGCCACCGAGGAGTTCTCGGTCAAACCGCTGGAGCACTGCTTCCCCATCGCCGGCTGCGTCGCCTATCGCGGCTATTTCCGCCAGGGCGCTGCCCGTGGCGAGGCGGCACGGCTGCGCATGACCGGGCTGGATACCCATGTGGCGGGCGTCGAGGCCTATTCGACGCTGGGCTGGTTCGCCGACCCGCTGCTCAGCTCGATGCTGCGGCGCAACGACGGGCAGCTGGCGGCGTTGATCTTTCACGAGCTGGCCCATCAGCAGCTCTACCTGCCCGGCGACACGGCCTTCAACGAGTCCTACGCCACCTTCGTCGAGCGCGAGGGGCTGCGCCAATGGCGTGCCCATCGCGGCCTGCCGGAGCAGGACGAGCAGGGGCGGATGCGCTATCGGCAACTGGTTGAGCTGTTGCTCGATACCCGCAACCGCCTGGAGAGGCTGTACGCCTCGGATCGCCCGACACCCGAGTTACGCGCGCTCAAGCAGACCGAGTTCACGGCGCTGCGTCAGCGCTCTCGGGCGTTGCGTGATGAGCAATGGCAGGGCGACGCGCGTTTCGATCGCTGGTTTGCCCAGCCGCTGAACAACGCCACATTGTTGCCGTTCGACCTTTACGACCGCTGGGTGCCGGCGTTCGCCGCGCTATTCGAAGAGAACGGCGGCGACTGGGCGCGCTTTCACGCAGCGGTGGCGACCCTTGCCGAGATGCCTGCCGACGAGCGGGAAGCAACGCTCGTCCGACTGGCCCGCTGAACAAGCGAAACGGCGCCCCCGGCAACGGCGCGGGTTGCGTCGGGTTTAAGCGCTAGAGCCGAAGATCCTCGATTTACCGTTTATCGGCAGCGATCTGCGGATCCGCTGAACGGTTCGAATCATTTTCCAGCCTCCCCGGTCCCCTTTATAGGTCGCGCATTTTCCCACGCGGCGATCCCCCTATGCCTGATACCCCACGAATGACAACGGAGGCTCCATGGAGACCATTTCCGGAATTCTCGACAACAAAGGCACGCCACTGGAGAAGCAGAAGTTCACCTGGAAGGAAATGGCCGGTAAGCCGATCAGCAAACTCGATGACGATGCCTTTACCCGTGTGCGCATCATCCTCATGAACGGGGTCGAGACCGACGCCCTGCGCCTCTCCCACGGCATCGCACGCTTCAACAAGGAACTGCGTCTGCCGCTGGCCGAGATCCGCCGCGTCGAGCAGCATCAGGCGACGATGGTCAACTGGCTGATCGGCGCCGACCACTCGCCGCTGGAAACCACCGTGGCTTACGAGCAGGTGGCGATTGAAGTCACTGCCGCCGTGGCGCAGAACGAGCCCGACCCCTATCAGGCGCAGACCTATCGCTTCGGCCTGCTCGAGGACTTCGATCACCTGTACCGCTACTCGGCGATGCTCGACCGCCTCGAGGGCAAGGATGCCAACAACATCCTGCAGGGCTACACCGACATCGTTCCGGGGCGAAAAACCTCCGAGCACCACCGCCATCCGGAAAACGATATCCGCGACAACTACGAGAAGAACTCCGCCGCGCTGATCACCAAGATCCACGCAGCGCTGATCACCGGCGCGGAGTACCAGACCCATGATTACTACATGAACATCGGCCCGCTGTTCGCCGACCCGCTGGCGCGTCAGCTGTATGCCGAGATCGCCTCGGTGGAAGAGCAGCACGTGACCCAGTACGGCTCGCTCTCCGACCCCAGCGAGAGCCATATGGAGAAGTGGCTGGTGCATGAGGCGATGGAGGTCTACATGTACGCCAGCTGCGCTGAGCAGGAGACCAATCCACGCATCAAGGCCATGTGGGAGCGCTTCCTCGACTACGAGCTGGGGCACCTCAACGTCGCCTGCGAATGGTTCAAGAAGCTCGAGGGCCGCGACCCGGCGGAGATCCTCGCCGGACCGCTGCCGAAGATGGTCGAGTTCAAGAGCCAGCGCGATTTCGTGCGCCAGGTGCTCGCTGCCGAAGTCAACCTGCGTACCGCCGGACCGGTCTACGTGGACAAGGCCAAGGAACCGCAATCATCGCTCGACTACCGCAACCACCTCGCCTCGCAAGGGCTCGCCTCGGACATCGTCTCGGCGGGCTACCAGTGGGCGCCGGGTGGCGAACTGATGCGCAAGGCTTCCTGAGGAGACGACTATGGCTACTGCAGCGAAAGTGGGTACCAATTTCACCGGCGTACAAATGTCCCCGAAGGACACCAAACGCCTGCTCGACGCGGTCAACGAGATTCATCCGGACGTGCCGGGCGACGAGCGCGGCATGCTGGTGGAACGCGCCGAGCGCAACGAAGAAGCTGACCGCATCGGCTCCGTGCCGGTGCCAGGTTCGGCCAAGGGCATGCTCAAGACCGGCTTCGACATGATGAAGGGCAAGAGCCCCGAGGTATTCATCGACAAGCTCGGCGAGCGCTTGGCCTTTGAACGCAACGGCGTGCGCCTGTACGAGGCGATGATCGCCAAGGCGCGCAACCTGGACACCGGCAACGATCTGGTGGGCGTGCTGCAACACATCCGCGACGAAGAGTTCGAGCACATGATGCTGGTGCATGCGGCGATGGAGAAGCTCGGTGCCGACCCCACCGCGCAGACGCCCTGCGCCGACATCGCCGGGGTGATGGCGATGGGCATCATGCAGGTGCTGACCGATCCGCGGACCAACGTGCCGCAGTGTCTGAATGCGTTGCTGACGGCCGAGCTGGCGGACAACGCCGCCTGGGAACTGCTGATCGAGCTGGCGCAGGCGGCGGGGCATCCGAACATTGCCGATAGCTTCGTCAAAGCGAAGACCCAGGAAGATGACCATCTGGTGAAGATCAAGACACTGATGCGTCGGGATCTGATCATGCAGACCAAGTAATAGCGTGCGAGCGGGACGCTTTGGCGCACATCAACGAAAGGGATGTGCGTTTTTTTTTTGGCCGGGGAAAGGTGATGCGGAGTTAGGGGCATTATCGGCTTATTGTAGTGGCCGATTTCCGAGGTGCTTGGGAGCTTGGTTTCGCCCTGCTGGGCGAGTTCCTTTTGGCAGTCGCCCCAAAAGGAACCAAAAAGTCTTGCCCCGCCATCCGGCCCCGCGCTTCGCGCGGGGTTCGTTCGCTCCATCGCTGCTTCAGGGGTCGGCTTACAAGGGCCATCCATGGCCCTTGTAAGCCTCTCGCCGCATCCCTGCGGCTCACCCCCTTACGCACCGATTCCACTCACCCTCCTGAAAGGGGCGTTGGAGTCGCCTGGTGGACCGTACAAGCTCGGCGTTTAGGCGGTCGTTGATGGCTTCAAAGCTCCAAGTTCCTACGCGTGGGCCCAGCCCTCGCACTCTCCATTGAGGACGCGACAAATCCCTACAGCACAATCATCCGCTTTTCTTTTCTTTGCTTTCTTGCGCACAAGTCATCAGGCGACACCATTCGCCCCTTTCAGGAGGCCGAGTGCAATCGTTGCGTAGGGGAGCGAGCGGCATGGATGCCGCGAGAGGACTGGGCGTCCCCGCGATAAAGGGCCATGGATGGCCCTTGTACGCCGGCCCCCGGAGCGGCGATGGAACGAGGGAAGTCGAGCGCAGCGAGACCCGAATGGAGGGGCAAGCGTTTTTGCCTACTTTTTCCGCGACTGGAAAAAGTAGGTCGCCCAGCAGGGCGAAACCAAGCTTCCAAGCAGCTCGAAAATGGCTATGCGATCTGAACCTGCATCCATCCAAGCAGCCATCGCTGCTACTCCCTCGAACCTAACGAAGAACCAAAGAAAAAGGGGTGCCGCCTGCGCGAACACCCCTCTTCAACGATCACCGGCGAGCCGGTCAATCGTTACCGACACTCGCCGTTTGCACGGTACAGCCCCAGACTTCCAGCGCCGGCTGGTCCGCTTTTGGCGGGCCGAGCCATTCGCTCATCGCGTGGCAACGCTGGTCAAAACACAGTTGGTAATCCCCTGCCTCGGGGGTTCGCCCCAATCGCAGGAGTGGCAACGCAGGCATCTGGCGCTGGTAGTGCCAGGCCCCGTCGCGCAGTTCGGCGTCATCCGGGATTTCCATCCCGGCACCAGAACCCTTGACCCGCGCTTCGCCGAGCAGCAGCCCGTCCGGCGTCACGCGGTAATCCTCTTCCCAGCGAATCTTCTCGATGGTGTGGTTCCACGCCAGGGTGAAGGCGGGCGTGGGCACTTCGGCCCACACCACGCCGGCCAGCCCCAGGCAGAGACCGATCACGCTGTCGCCGGCTCGGCGCGACGGGCGCGCCAGATGTGCTGGATAAGGAACAGCGCGCCGAGGGCGAAGCCGATTTCATCGCTGATCGGCATCGCCAGCACCATCGAGGCGGCTGCGGCGAAGGCCAGCACCTTCTCCCACAGCGCCATGGGCCGTTGTAGATAACCGGTGAACACCGCGCCCCACAGGCCGACGGCGAAGGCCGCCTTGAAAAGCATGTAGAGCGTCGCGCCCCAGTCGCCGCCCTGCATCATCAGCGCCGGGTTGTACACCGCCATGAACGGCACGATGAACCCTGCGATGGCGATGCGGATGGCCCACATGCTGATCTTCAGCCCCCTTTCCTTGGCGATCGGCGCGGCGGCGAAGCAGGCCAGCGCCACCGGCGGGGTGAGGTCGGCCATGATGCCGAAGTAGAAGACGAACATGTGCGAGACGATCAGCGGCACGCCCAGGTCGAGCAGCGCGGGCGCGGCGATCGAACTGGTGATGATGTAGTTCGGGATCGTCGGGATGCCCATGCCCAGCACCAGGCAGGTCAGCATCGTCAGCAGCAGCGAAAGGAACAGGTTGTTCTCGCCGACCGCCAGGATGTAACCGGCAAAGGTCGAGGCCACGCCGGTCAGCGAGACCACGCCGATGATCACGCCGACCAGGGCGCAGGCGATACCCACCGGCACCGCATGGCGTGCGCCTTCAACCAGCGCGTGCAGGCAGATCACCAGGGTGTCGCGGCCGCCCTTGATGAACCAGCACACCGCTACCAGCGCGGCGATGACGCCGAAGATCACCCCGATACCGAGCTGGAAGAAGCCGGCACAAAGCAGACCGAGGGCGATCCAGAAGGCGATGCGCAAGGCGAAGTTGGAGACCTTGAGGATGATCGCCGAGCCGAGGATGACGATTGCCGTCAACGCCAGGCCGATGGTGCCGGCGAACATCGGTGTGCGCCCGGAGAACAGCAGCCAGACCAGCACCACCAGCGGGATCAGCAGGTACCAGCGCTCCTTCACCGCGGCCATGGCGCTCGGGCATTCGTCCTTTGGCAGGCCCTTGAGGCCGGCGCGCTTGGCTTCCAGATGGACCATCCAGAACACCGAGCCGAAGTACAGCAGCGCCGGAATCAGCGCGGCCTTGGCGATCTCGACGAAGGGCACGTTGATGGTCTCAGCCATGATGAAGGCCACCGCGCCCATCACCGGCGGCATGATCTGGCTGCCCATCGAGGAAGTGGCCTCGACGCCACCGGCGAACGCCGGGCGATAGCCGAAGCGCTTCATCAGCGGGATGGTGAACTGACCGGTGGTGACCACGTTGGCCACGCCGGAGCCGGTGATGGTGCCCATCAATGCCGAGGACACCACCGACACCTTGGCCGGACCGCCGAGCTTGTGGCCGAACAGGCCCATGGCGAAGTCGGTGAACAGCTTGATCATCCCCGCCTGCTCGAGGAACGAACCGAACAGGATGAACAGGAAGATGTAGGTCGCCGAAACGTAGGTCGGCGTGCCGTACAGGCCTTCGGTGCCGAACGATAGCTGATTGACGATCTGGTCCAGGTAATAGCCGCGGTGCGCGAGATCACCGGGCAGGTATTCGCCGAGCAGACCGTAGGCGAGGAACAGCGCGCAGATGATCGGCAGGGCGATACCCATGACGCGGCGCGCGGCCTCGAACACCAGCACGATCAGCGTCAGTCCCACCACCATGTCGGCAGTGGTCATGTCACCGGAGCGCTGGATCAGGTCGGCTTCGAAGTACCACTGGTAGAAAAAAGTGGCGAAGCCGGCCAGACCGAGCAGCCAGGCCACCGGCTGGAAAGGCTTGCCGTTGCCACGCGCCGGGTAGCAGAGGAACACCAGCAGCAGCAGGAAACCGACGTGGCCGGCGCGTAGCACCTGGCTGGACACAGGGTGAAAGGCGGCGGTGACGATCTGGTAGATGGAGAACAGCAGGGCGACGTAGAACAGCGCCCTCGGCCATTCGCTGGGGCTGGCGTGCAGCCCTTGGCTTTCGCTCATGGGAATCACTCTCTCACTGCAAGGGGATGCCTGTAGAAGCAGGCTTGCCGACGAGGCAACGCAGGCAAGCCTGCTGCTACAAGGAGCGGGCTGGCAGGCGCTACGGCCTGCTCAGCCCGTCGTTCAGCGCTGGGTTACTTGAGAACCCCGGCTTCCTTGTAGAAGCGCTCGGCACCCGGGTGCAGCGGGATCGGCAGGTTCTTGGTGGCGTTTTCCAGCTTGATGTCCTTGGCGGCGGAGTGGGCGTTGCCCAGGGCGGCCAGGTTGTCGAACATCAGTTTGGTCATCTGGTAGGCCACTTCATCGGAGACCTTCTCGTGGGTCACCAGAATGTTGGTGATGGCCACGGTCGGAACGTCGGCGTCCTGACCGTCGTAGGTGCCGGCCGGAATCACGCCTGCCAGGTAGGCATCGCTCTCGATTTTCTCGACCACTTCGGCCGGAATCTCGACGAAGGTCACCGGCATGGTGCTGGCCAGGTCGCGGATGGCGGCCATGCCCAGGCCGGAGGACTGCAGGGTGGCGTCCAGCTGGCGGTTCTTGATCAGCTCGACCGACTCGGCATAAGGCAGGAACTCGACGCGGCCCATGTCCTTGTAGTCCAGACCGGCGGCCTTGAAGATCGCGCGGGCGTTGAGCTCGGTGCCGGACTTGGGCGCGCCGACGGAGATGCGCTTGCCCTTCAGGTCGTCCAGGGTCTTGATGCCGGATTCGGCGCTGGCGACGATCTGGATGTAGTTGTTGTAGGTGCCGGCAATGGCACGCAGGCGCTTGAGCGGGGCCTTGAAGCCGGCGTCCTCGACACCGTTCCAGGCATCTTCCACCGAGTCACCCAGGGAGAAGGCCAGCTCGCCGCGACCGGCCTGCAGCAGGTTGAGGTTTTCTACCGAGGCCTTGGTGGCCTGTACCGAAGTCTTGGCGCCGTCGATCTTGTTGTACTGCTGCGACAGGGCCACGCCGATCGGGTAGTACACGCCGCTGGTGCCGCCGGTGAGGATGTTGATGAAGGTCGGCGCAGCGACGGCCGCGGTGCTGGCAGTGAAGGCCGCAGCGGCAGCGAGCAGGCCCAGGCGTTTGGTCAGTCTCATGGTGGATCTCCGTTTCGTTTTTATTGGTTGACGCAGCATGTTGACGATAGACGATGCCGCATTCAGCGAACGCGCCGGTCGAACAAGCAGAGGGGCGATGGCGCCGGGAGGTCCCGGACGGGTGATATCGCTGGCAGCTCTTCTTGTCGTTGGAATCGCATCGAGCAGATTGCCAGTAGCAGAAGCCGTGCCAGCTGCCGTGGAGGCTCTAGGCCGCGGGTGATGGCGAAGAGCGCGGTGTCAGTAGGCAAGAATCCGCCTATGACAATGATCTGATAGGCGGGATCTCGCTCATATACCCGCGAACCCTTCCGCCACGCAGCCTTCGAATGTTCAACGAGGACGGGAGGGCACATGACGGAAGCAGCGGCAGCAGATCTGGGCATCGACGTGATGCAGGGCGAAGCCGAGCTGTTCAAGTGGTTCGTCGCCAGCTTTCTGTTCGGCAAGCGCATCCAGCGCGACATCGCCGCCGAGGCCTATCGCGTGCTGGTCGAGCGCAATCAGTTGGACACGCCGGACAGGCTTCGCCGCTCTGGTCATCGCCGGTTGGTGCAGTTGCTCGGCCAGGCGCGCTACGTGCGTTACGACGAATCCACTGCAGCGCGGTTGCTGAAACTCTGCGACAAGCTGGAAAGCGAGTACGGCGGCAGCCTGAGCCGCCTGCGCGAGCTCGGTGCGACACGCAGCGGGGTGGAAAGGCGCCTGCAGGAATTCGAAGGTGTCGGGCCGAAGACCGTGGAGATCTTCATGCGCGAGGCGGCGCGGGTCTGGTTCTGAGCGCGCCGGACGGCGCTTGCCAAGGCCAACCGAACGGTTAGAGTGGCGCCATCGCACCGCCGAAGTCCGCCATGCGCATTTTCCTGCTCGCCCTCAGCCTGTTCCTGCCCATCGCGGCCAGCGCCGCGCCGGCGCCCTATTACCAATGGCAGAGCAAGCTCGACGGCACCATCATCTGCCGCCAGACCTCCCCAGGGGAAGGCTGGGAGCAGCTCGACGGCCGACCCTTCCGCGATCTCAACTGCAGCATGCCGGCCGCACGTGTCGACCGGCCGAGCAGCGTGCCGGGTTTCCGTCCGCAGCCGGGGCGTTAGAGCCGACGTCAGCCCGGAATCCGCTCCATGCTTCATGGCCGTAGGGTGGAAAACCGCGAAGCGTTTTCCACGCGTCGGAGGCCGTGCCCGACGTTTCGCCATGCAACGAACCCATGGTGGATAAGCTTCGCGTTATCCACCCTACGCTCGCACCGACACCGACGCCGACACCGTAGGGTGGAAAACCGCGCAGCGTTTTCCACGCGTCACCAGCGGGCCAACGGCTGTTTCTTCCCGTTCCCGGAAGTCAGCTTTCGCGTCGTCCGTGCAGCGCTAGAGTGTCATTCCGTCGTGCGCCAGGCGCACGTTGCCCGGTAATTCCCTCGGCGCCTGCATGAACCAGGCATCCAGCTCGTGGCCGATATGGGTCAGCACGGCTTGCGCCGGCTGCAGTTCCTCGATGCTCTGCAACGCGCGGGTGAGGTCGTTGTGGTTACGCGGCGGTTTATCGCGTGGCGGAGTTGAGCAGTCCAGCACCAGCACATCCAGCGCGGTGTCCTGCAAAAGCTGCCGCGTACTGTCCGGCAGGCCGACGGTGTCGGTGAGGTAGGCAGTGCGGCGGCCATGACCTTCCAGCAGATAACCGAAGGTGGGTTTCGAATGCACCAGCGGCAGCGCGGTGACCCGCAGCGTACCGAGCATGCGTTGTTCGAAGGCGGCGAACGGCTCACTGAAATCGAGGATGCCGGGGTGCTTGTAGAGGTCGGCCAGGCCGTCGGGGTCGTCCGGGCCGTGCACCGGAATGCGCAGTCCGGTGCCCCAGCGCAGCTGCAGCAGGCCCTGGGCATGGTCAGCGTGGTAATGGGTCTGCAGGATGCCGCTGAAGCTGCCGGGGGCGAAGCGCTCGCAGAGATCCGGCAGGCCGCTGTCGAGCAGCCAGCGCTGCTCGCCGCACTCCACCAGCGCCGAGCAGGCACGGCGGCGACGGTTCGGATCGAGCTGCGCGGCGCGGCAGGCCGGACAGCTGCAGTTGTACACCGGCACCTGCGCGGCGCCGCCGGTGCCGAGCAGGGTCAGCCGCATCGGTGGTGCTCGTCGAGCAGGTGCAGCAGGCGTTCGACGCTGCTCGCCAGCGAGGCGGAGTTGTCCAGGCGGATGTAGTCGTCCAGCTCGCCGCTGAACAGTTCGTTGCGTGCCAGGCGCGCCTCGATCTGTTCGGGGGTTTCCCGGCCGCGGTTCAGCAGGCGCTCGCGCAGCACGTCCTGCTCGACGGTCAGCAGCACCGCCAGCAGCTCCGGGTAGCGCTGGCGCGCCTCGGGCAGATAACCACGCGAGCCATTGACCAGCACATCCTCGCCGGCTGCCAGCCAGGCGTCGATTTCCGCGGGGATGCCATAGGCCAGCCCGTTGGCGCGCCAGGCGAGGGCGAAGGCCTGCTCGGCCTCCATCCGCGCGAACTCTTCAGCGCTCACCGAATGCGCCGCTTCGCCGACCGCCTCGGCCGAGCGGGTGATGACCCGCCGGGCGATGCGCACGCCACGCTCGGCGAGCGCTGCGCGAGCGGCGTCGAGCAGACTGTCCTTGCCGGCGCCGGAGGGGCCGATCAGGTAGATCAGGCGGCCTTGCATCAGGTTACTCCCGAGGGTCGAAAGCCGAGGGTGGGCGGGCAGTATAGAGCCCGCCGCAGGTGCGGGGGCGGCGCGGTCGACAGGCTGTGCTCGGCGCATCAGAACACCCTCCGGCCCTGGCGCCAGACCTGGCCGATCACCGGCTGGCCGTTGTGTACCTGCGCCTGCACCAGGTCCGCGCGCAGGCCGACGGCGATCTCGCCACGATCATCCAGCCCGGCCGCGCGCGCCGGCGCCAGGCTGATGGTGGCGATGGCGCGCGGCAGGTCGTAGCCGTTGTCCTGCTCGGCCAGGCCCAGCGCCGCCTGCAGCAGGCTGGCCGGGTAGTAGTCGCTGGAGAGGATGTCCAGCACGCCGCGTTGCGCCAGGTCGGCAGCGGCGATGTTGCCCGAGTGCGAGCCGCCGCGAACGATGTTCGGCGCGCCCATCAGCACCTTCAGCCCGCGCGCGTGGCTGGCCTCGGCGGCCTCGAAGGTGGTCGGGAATTCGGCGATGGCCATGCCGTAGTCGGCCGACTCAGTAACGTGCTCCAGGGTCGCGTCGTCGTGGCTGGCCAGCGCCAGCTCGCGGCTGCGGCAGATGTCGACGATAGCCGCACGCTGCTGGTCGCTATGCCGCGCCGAGTTGGCCAGCTGCTCGCTGACGAAGCGATCCATCTCCGCCGGGCTCAGGTGGTACTTGCCCATGTAGTACTCGCGGTACTTCTCCATGCGCGCGAACTGGCGCTGGCCCGGCGCGTGGTCCATCACCGAGACCAGCTGCACCAGCGGCTGCTCGACCAGCTCGCGGAACAGCTCCAGGCACTGCGGATGGCTGACTTCGCAGCGCAGGTGCAGGCGGTGTTCGGCGCGGGTCTGCCCGGCCGCTTCGGCCGCGGCGATGGCCTCGAGCATTACGCCGAGCTGCTGCATGCGCTTGCCCTTGGGATTGATGTCGCCGATCGACAGCGCATCGAACACCGTGGTGATGCCGGCGGCGACGATCTGCGCGTCATGGGTCAGCACTGCCGAGGCGGATGGCCAGTCGACGCCGGGGCGCGGGCTCATGTGCTTTTCCAGATTGTCGGTGTGCAGCTCCACCAGCCCCGGCAGCAGCAGGGCGCCGTCCAGGTCCTGGGCCTGCGGCAGACTGCTGGCGCCTGCGCTGATGTCGGCGATCAGGCCGTCGCGAATCAGCAGGCTGCCGTGGATCACCTGATCGGCCAGTACCAGCCGGGCGTTGCTGAGTATCTGTTCAGCTGGCATGGGCCAGGTCCTCCTGCGTCATGTCCAGGTAACGGTCGGCGACTGCCTCGCGGATCGCGCGGTCGTGGAAGATGCCGATCAGCGCGCTGCCGGCCGCCTTGGCCTCGTCGATCAGTTCCAGCACCACGCGGGCGTTGGCTTCGTCCAGCGAGGCGGTGGGTTCGTCGAGCAGCATCACCGGCCAGCTCACCATGAAGCCGCGCGCCAGGTTGACGCGTTGCTGCTCGCCGCCGGAAAAGGTGCCGGGGGCGAGCTGCCAGAGCCGTTCGGGAATGTTCAGCCGGGTCAGCAGCGCCTTGGCCCGCGCCTCGGCGTCGGCACGCGTCCAGCCGCGCGCCAGCGCCGGTTCCATCACCACCTCCAGCGCCGGCACCCGCGGGATCACCCGCAGGAACTGGCTGACGTAGCCCAGCGTCTGCCGGCGCACGGCGAGTACCTGGCGCGGCTCGGCGCCGACCAGCTCCAGCCAGTCGCCGGCATGGCGGATGCGGATGCTGCCGCCGGCGGGCAGGTAGTTGCCGTACAGCGTGCGCAGCAGGGTCGACTTGCCGGCGCCGGACTGGCCGTGCAGCACCAGGCATTCGCCGGCCGCGACGGTGAAGCTCAGCCCGCGCAGCACCTGCAGGCTGACGCCGTGCTGCTGGTGCAGGGTGAAGGTCTTGGCGAGGTCACGGACCTCGATCAGCGTGTTCATGGCGGATTCCTTCATGGCTGCAGCACCGAGGACACCAGCAGCTGCGTATAGGGGTGCTGCGGGTCGTCGAGGATCTGGTCGGTCAGGCCGGCCTCCACCACTCGCGAGCGGCGCATCACCATCAGCCGGTCGGCCAGCAGGCGCGCCACGGCGAGGTCGTGGGTCACGATCACCACCGCCAGATCCAGCTCGCGCACCAGCCCGCGCAGGAGGTCGAGCAGACGTGCCTGCACCGACACGTCGAGGCCGCCGGTGGGCTCGTCCATGAACACCAGCTTCGGACTGGAAACCAGATTGCGGGCGATCTGCAGGCGCTGCTGCATGCCGCCGGAGAAGGTCCGCGGCAGGTCGTCGATGCGCGCCGGGTCGATCTCCACCTGTTGCAGCCAATCCAGCCCGGCGGCGCGCAGCTGACCGTAATGCCTGACGCCCTGGGCCATCAGCCGCTCGCCGATGTTGGCGCCGGCGGAAACGCCCATGCGCAGGCCGTCGCGCGGGTTCTGTTCGACGAAGCCCCATTCGGTGCGCAGCAGCGTGCGCCGCTCAGCCTCGCTGGCGGCGTAGAGGTCGAGCCAGTCGCCGGCAGCATCGCGGTACTGCACGCTGCCGCGATCCGGCGGGCAGCGGCCGCAGAGCAGCGAGAGCAGGGTGGACTTGCCCGAGCCGGACTCGCCGACGATGCCCAGCACTTCGCCGGGGTAAAGGTCGAAGGACACGCCCTGGCAGCCCTTGTCCGGGCCGTACAGGCGGGTCAGGTCGCGCACCGCGAACAGCGGCTCGGTGCTGACGCTTGCGGCGGGCAGCAGCTGTTCGGCGGCGCTCATGGGCGGTTCTCCTGTTGCTGGGCGCGCTGCGCGCAATAGTCGGTATCCGAGCAGACGAACTGCTTGCTGCCGGCGTCGTCGACGATCAGTTCGTCGAGGTAGGAATCGCCGCTGCCGCAGATGGCGCAGCACTGCTCCCATTGCTGGATCTGGAACGGGTGATCCTCGAAATCCAGGCTGACCACGCGGGTGTACGGCGGCACGGCGTAGAGGCGCTTCTCGCGGCCGGCGCCGAACAGCATCAGCGCCGGGCTGCGGTCCAGCTTGGGGTTGTCGAATTTGGGAATCGGCGAGGGATCCATCACGTAGCGCCCGTCCACCGTTACCGGGTAGGCGTAGCTGGTGGCGATGTGGCCGAAGGTGGCGATGTCCTCGTAGAGCTTCACGTGCATCACGCCGTAGTCGCCCAGCGCGTGCATGGTGCGCGTCTCGGTTTCCGACGGCTCGATGAAGCGCAGCGGCTCGGGAATCGGCACCTGGTAGACCATGATCTGCCCGGCGGCGAGCGGCGTTTCCGGGATGCGGTGGCGGGTCTGGATCACCGTCGCCGCGGGGGTGCGCTCGGTGGTGGCGACCCCGGCGGTGCGGGCGAAGAAGCGGCGGATCGACACCGCGTTGGTGGTGTCGTCGGCGCCTTGGTCGATCACCTTGAGCACGTCGTCGGCGCCGAGAATGGCCGCGGTCAGCTGCATGCCGCCGGTGCCCCAGCCGTAGGGCAGCGGCATCTCGCGGCCGCCGAAGGGCACTTGATAGCCGGGAATGGCGACCGCCTTGAGCAGCGCGCGGCGGATCATGCGCTTGGTCTGTTCGTCGAGGTAGGCGAAGTTGTAGCCCGCCTCGCTGGCGGGGATGGCGTGGGCATTCATGCGCGTTTCTCCTTCGCTGGCGTCTCGGCGAGCGATTCGGTCTGCTCGGCCTGCGGCTGGCGCAGCTTGCGGATCAGCTCCAGCTCGGATTGGAAGTCGACGTAGTGCGGCAGTTTCAGGTGCGAGACGAAGCCGGCAGCCTCGACGTTGTCGCAGTGCATCAGGACGAATTCCTCCTGCTGCGCCGGGCCCTGCACCTCCTCGCCGTACTCGCCGGCACGCAGTGCGCGGTCGACCAGCGCCATGCCCATCGCCTTGCGCTCGGCATAACCGAAGGCCAGGCCGTAGCCACGGGTGAACTGCGCCTGCGCGGCGCTCTCGCCGACGAACTGGTTGACCATCTCGCACTCGGTCAGCTCGATCTCGCCGAGGCAGACCGGGAAGCCCAGCTCCTGCGGCTCGATCCAGACCTCGGCGGTGCCGATGCGAATCTCGCCGGCGAACGGGTGGTTGCGGCCGTAGCCGCGCTGGGTCGAATAGCCCAGCGCCAGGAGAAAGCCCTCGTCGCCGCGCGCCAGTGCCTGCAGGCGTTCGGCGCGGCTGCAGGGCAACTCCAGTGGCTCGCGGGTGAGGTCCGGCACCGGCTCGCCGCGGTCGATTTCCGGCGTCATCAGGCCTTCCTCTCCGAGCAGGCCGAGTACGCGGGGGCAGTTGCTCAGCGTGGCGCTGGCATCCACCTGCGGGCCGGGGCGTTCGCCTTCGGCGAGCAGGGCGAAATCGAGCAGGCGGTGGGTGTAGTCGAAGGTCGGGCCGAGCAACTGGCCGCCGGGCACGTCCTTGAAGGTCGCCGAGATGCGCCGGCTGAGCTGCATGGCGCCGGTGTCCAGCGGCAGGCTCTCGGCGAAGCGTGGCAGCGTGGTGCGGTAGGCGCGCAAGAGGAAGATCGCCTCGACCAGATCGCCGGCGGCCTGCTTGATCGCCAGCGCGGCGAGTTCCTCGTCGTACAGCGAGCCTTCGCTCATCACCCGCGCCACGGCGAGCGGCAGCTGCTGGCGAATCTGCTCGACGCCGAGTTCGGCGATGCCGGTGTCACCGCGGCGCTTCTTCGCCAGCAGCGCGTGGGCGTTGTCGATGGCCTGTTCGCCACCCTTGACCGCGACGTACATCAGGCCACCTCCTGCAGCGAATCGCCGATGCGCGTGCTGCGCGGCAGGCCGAGCACTTCGCCATCGGCGCAGATCAGCGCGTCCAGCCCGCGCGGGAAGTCGTTGCGTGCGGCGCGCTGCTGCCAGAACGCCGGCGCCAGCGGCAGGCCGACCAGGCGGCTGCCGTCGATACCCGGGCCCTGCCAGCTCAGTGCCGGGCCGCGGTCGAGGTGCTCCAGCTGGATCAGCAATGTGCAGGACTGGTCCGGGTAGCGTTCGCTGCCGGCGTAGAAGCCGGAGAGGTCGTCCAGGGCGGCGGCGTCGAGCAGGGCGAACATGGCCTCCCCGCGTGTCTCGACAATTGGGCAGCCACAGTGGAAGGCCAGGTTGGTGCGGATTGCCGGGGTGTCGAAGGCCGGCGCCAGCCACAGCGGCGTGTCGTTATCCAGCAGGCTCAGGCACAGCGCGTAGCCGGCAGCCTGCAGTGGCTCGATGGCGGCGACGCTGACCAGCGGCTGGCGCGTGCCCGGTTCGGACAAGGCCTTGAGCGCGGCGCGAAAGCACTTCTGCGCGTCCAGCACCGGGTCGGCGAAAGCGGCCTGCAACAGGTCGGATGGGGCGCGATGCATCAGTCTTCTCCTCGCAGCAGCGTGAAGAACTCCACGCGGGTAGTGGCGGTTTCGGCAGCTTGTTGCGCGGCGCGTCGGGCCTGCGCGGCGGCCAGCGGTTCGATCAGCTCGGCGAGCCAGCGGCTTTGTTGCGGGCCTTGCAGATGGGCATCGGCGAGGGCGGCGAGCTCGGCCTGGCGCTTGTCGCGACCGGCGCGGTAGCTGTAGCCGGTGCTGCCATCGGCCAGGCGCACCACGCAGCGGGTGACGCTCATCTCGCCGAGGTTGAACGGCGCGCCGGTGCCGCCCATGCGGCCGCGCACCAAGGTCATGCCGATTTCCGCCGGGCGGATCAGCTGGTAGGCGCAGTCGCGCAGGGCGCTCTCGAAAGGCGCCAGTTCGGCGGCACTGGCGCGGGCCAGTACGGCCATCCAGCGCTGGCGTGGGGATTGTTCGCGGGTGTGCATGGGGTTCTCCATCAGGTGGCGACCTGGTATTGGAAGCGGTCGGAACGGCTGGCCGAGAGGGCGATCTCCAGCGGTCGGCCGCTGGCGTCGCAGGACAGGGTGAACACCGACAGCAGCGGCATGCGCAGGGGCATCAGCAGCTGTGCGGCCTCGTCGCGATCGGCCAGGCGCGCGCCGATCAGGCTGAAACGGCGCGTCAGCGGCAGGCCGCGTTCGCCGAGGTAGCGGCGCAACGAGCCGCCCTGGTAGTCGGCGAGCAGTTCGGCGTGGCTGGCGCAGTAGCGGTGGCGGATCAGGCTGACCGGCTCACCGTCGAGCAGGCGCAGGGTGCTCAGCTCGATCAGCGCGGCGCCCTCGGCCAGTTGCAGGTGGCGCGCTTCCTCGGCACTGGCGCTGAGCTGGCGGCGCTCGAGCAGGCGCGCCTCGGTGCGCACGCCGAGGGCGGCCAGCGCATCGCTGTAGGCGCTGTCGGCCTGCAGCGGATAGACCAGCGGGCGTTGCAGCACCTGCGTGCCCTTGCCCTGGCGGCGCAGCAGGCGGCCCTCGTTGATCAGCTCGTCGACGGCGCGGCGCAGGGTGTGGCGGTTGACCGCGAAGCGCCGCGCCAGCTGCATCTCGCCAGGCAGGAAGTCGCCGATGCGGTAGTGGCGCAGCTCGCCGCGCAGCACCTGGGCCAGTTCGAGGTAAAGCGGTTCGCTGGGTTGTCTAGACAACTGCATGGTTTTTTTCGAGAGGCGCACAGCGCCTCACTCCGTCAGATGAAGAGCTTGCGCAGGCGTTGGGAGCACAGGTCGATCAGGCTCACCACGGCGATGATGATCAGCAGCAGGGCGGCGGTCTGGCCGAACTGGAAACCGCGGATGGCTTCCCAGAGGATCACGCCGATGCCGCCGGCGCCGACCATGCCGACCACCGTGGCCGAGCGTACGTTGGATTCGAAGCGGTACAGCGAGTAGGAAATCCACAGCGGCAGTACCTGCGGAATCACCCCGAAGATGACTTCCTGCAGCGCACTGGCACCGGTGGCGCGCACGCCTTCCACCGGGCCTGGCTCGATGGCTTCCACCGCCTCGGCGAACAGCTTGGCGAGCACGCCGGTGGTGCTGATCCACAGCGCCAGCACGCCGGCGAAGGGGCCGAGGCCGACGGCGACGACGAAGAGCATGGCGAAGACCATCTCGTTGATCGACCGGCAGGCATCCATCAGCCGGCGCACCGGCTGGTAGACCCACCAGGGCACGATGTTCTCGGAGCTGAGAATGCCGAGCGGGATGGCGCAGACGATCGCCAGCAGGGTGCCCCAGAGGGCGATGTGCACCGTGGTGATCATCTCCTTGAGGTACAGCTGCCAGTTGCTGAAGTCCGGCGGGAAGAAGTCGGCGGCAAAGGTCGCCATGTTGGCGCTGTCACGAATCAGCAGCAGCGGATTCATCTCCGCGCCCTGCCAGGACCAGGCCAGTACGGCCAGGCACAGGCCCCAGCCGAGCAGGCGCAACCAGCTGCGCTTGTCGTTGCCCGCCAACGGCGGTGTAGTGCTCAGAGTGGTCATGTTCGGTTCTCACAAACGGCACGGACGGGGGCGTGGCGCCAGCGCGCCGCGCCCGGCGTTGCTCAGCTGGCCTTGGCGGTCGCTGTCTTCTGCTCGCGCTCGGCCATGCGCTGCTCCAGCTTGGCCAGCTCCTGGTCGATGCCCTGCAGTTGCGCCTGGCGGTCGCTGTCGGAGAGCTTGCTGTCGGCGGCGACTTCGCTGCGCTTCTTGAACAGCTCCAGCTGGCGGATCGGCAGCAGCTGGTCGTTGTCGGAGGCGCGGAACGGTGCCCACTGCAGGCCGGCGAGGATTTCCTTCTCGGCCGGCTTGGCGCCGTAGCTCATGAAGAACTCGCGCAGCCTGTTCTTCTGCTCGTCGCTCAGGTTCTTGCGCCACACCAGCGGGTCGGCCGGGATCAGCGGCGAGGTCCAGACGATCTTCAGTTGCGCGGCCTTGTCCGGCGCGGTGATCTCAAGACGCTCCATGCCTTCGCTGTTGAAGGTGCCGACGTCGACCTGCTTGTTCGCCACCGACAGCGCGTTCACTTCGTGGCTGCCGTTGAGGCTGCGCTTGAAGGCCTGGCCGGCGTCGACCTTGCTCTTGGCGAACACGTAATAGCCGGGCACCAGGTAGCCGGAGGTGGAGTTCGGGTCGCCGTTGGCGAAGGTCAGGCTCTTGGCGTTCTTCAGCACGTCCTCGACGGAGTTCAGGGCGCTGTCCCTGTGCACGATCAGATGGCTGTAGTAGCCCGGGCTGCCGTTGGCGGCGACGGTCTGCGCGAAGATTTCGCCGCCGGCGCGATCCACCGCTTCCATCGCCGACTTGTTGCCGTACCAGGCCAGATCGACCTTGTCGAAGCGCATGCCCTGGATTACGCCGGCGTAGTCGGGTGCGAAGAAGGCCTTCACCTCGTAGCCGGTCTGCTTGCTCATGTCGGCGAGGAAGGGGTCCCAGACGCTGCGCAGGTTCTGTGAGGACTCGGTGGAAATGATGCCGAAGGTGATGGTCTCGGCGGCCTGGGCGGTGCCGAACATCGCACCGGCGAGCAGCGTGGAGGCGGCGAGGGCGCGGCTGAAGCGTTTCAACATGGAGGTCACTCCTTGGGTGTGGCGTTGGTTGTCGGGTCGGCGGGCGGCTCAGCCGTTGACCAGCTGCAACTGGCGCGGCTCGGCGCTACGGGCTCGGTCGGAGAACAGCAGGCTGGCGTCCAGATCGGCGCCGTAGAGATCGTTGAGCAGGCGGTCGCTGAGCGCCGCCGAGGGGCCGTCGTAATGGATGCGGCCGCCCTTGAGCGCCACGGCGCGCGAGCAGTAGCGCAGGGCGTAGTCGACCTGATGCAGGGTTACCACCACGGTCTTGCCGTCCTGGCGGTTGATGTCGGCGAGGATTTCCATGACCTTGCGCGCCGACTCCGGGTCGAGCGAGGCGATCGGCTCGTCGGCGAGGATCACCTCGGCCTGCTGGGTCAGCGCACGGGCGATCGCCACCCGCTGCTGCTGGCCGCCGGAGAGCGTCGAGGCGCGCTGCGCGGCGCGCTCGGCCAGGCCAACGCGCTCCAGTGCGGCCATGGCCTGACGCTTCTGTTCGTCACTGAACATGCCCAGCGATCCGCGCCAGCGCGGCATGCGGCCGAGAAAGCCGAGCAGGACGTTGTCCAGCACGCTGAGCCGGGTGACCAGGTTGAACTGCTGGAAGATGTAGCCGATGTCGGCGCGCAGGCGGCGTACTTCGCCATGCAGACGGCCGGTGGCCTGCACCTCGCGGCCGAGCACCTCGATACGCCCGCCGGCTGAGCTGTCACAGCAGGCCAGTCCGGCCAGATGGCGCAACAGCGTGGACTTGCCGGAACCGGACGCGCCGATCAGCGCCACCATTTCACCGGGCTGTACCGCCAGGCCCAGGTCGAACAGCGCCTGCTTGCCGGCGAAGGTCTTGTTCAGTCGCTCGACTCGAATAGCCGCATTCATCGTCTTGCCCTCTCGTCTGCGCGGCCGGGGAGGTCGGCCAACTTGTCTAGACGAGAAGGTAGCCAGGCTCTGTTGCAGTCCGACTAAGCGTCGATGAACCTGCGATGACCGTTCGGTGAAGCTTCGATGGTCAGCGCAGCGGCGGCCGCTTGGCGCGCGATCAGCGCACGCGGCGCTTTGCCTCGGCGAGCCGGCGCCCTAAGCTGAACGCCGTTACAGCGCCCGCGTGCCGCGTCGCCTACACGACGCCGGCATTTCAGAGAAAGAGGAAGAGCATGAAACAGAAGATCGTATTCATCACCGGCGCCACCTCCGGCTTCGGCCGTGCCACCGCTCGCCGCTTCGCCGAGGCCGGCTGGGCGCTGGTCCTCACCGGGCGGCGCAGCGAGCGCCTGGAAGAGCTGCAAAGCGAGCTGTCGGCGAAGGTGCCGGTGCACATCGCCACCCTCGACGTGCGCCATGCCGGCGCGGTGAAGGAGGTGGTCGAGCAGCTGCCCGCCGAGTTCAGCCAGATCGATTGCCTGGTCAACAACGCCGGCCTGGCGTTGGCGCCACAGCCGGCGCAGCAGGTCGATCTGACCGACTGGCACACCATGATCGACACCAACATCACCGGCCTGGTCAACGTCACCCATGCCTTGCTGCCGACGCTGATCGCCACCGGCAAGGGTGCCAGCATCGTCAACATCGGCTCGGTGGCCGGCCACTGGCCGTATCCGGGTGGCCACGTCTACGGCGCGACCAAGGCTTTCGTCGAGCAGTTCGGCTATAACCTGCGCTGCGACCTGCTCGGCACCGGCGTGCGCGTCACCGACATCGCCCCGGGCATGGCCGAGACCGAGTTCACCCTGGTCCGCACCAAGGGCGATCAGGCCGCCAGCGACAAGCTCTACCGCGGCACTACCCCGCTGACCGCCGAGGACATCGCCGAGCAGATCTTCTACGTCGCCACCTTGCCGGACCACATCAACATCAACCGCCTGGAAGTGATGCCGACGCGTCAGGCCTGGTCGCCGTTCAACATCGATCGCGACAAGTAATCGGCTCCAATAAGCGTGGCGTGCAACGCGCCGCGCCTGCTGCATCCCCAGCAAACCGGCCGTCCAGACATATCGTTAACCCAAACGTAACGATTGCGTCCGCTGCTTGATTGATGACCCTTCGGTCACATCCCTACTGTGCGCTCCACAAGCGGAAAAACTGTGGAGTCGCCATGACAACAACAATCTCCCCACCGCCGCAGTGGTCGCGTCGTCGCGCTGAAAAAGCCCGTCGTCTCGACCAGGTGCGCAGCCTCGCCGATGGCGTGGTGCTGCCCAGCGAGCGGATCGTCGAGGCCCTGGAACTGCTGATCGCCCCCGGTGATCGCGTGGTCCTCGAGGGCAACAACCAGAAGCAGGCGGACTTTCTCTCCCGCTCCCTCGCCAAGGTCGACCCCGGCAAGCTGCATGACCTGCACATGATCATGCCGAGCGTCAGCCGCGCCGAGCATCTGGATCTGTTCGAGCGGCAGATCGCACGCAAGCTCGACTTTTCCTTCGCCGGTCCGCAGAGCCTGCGCATCAGCCAGCTGCTCGAAGACGGGCTGCTGGAAGTCGGCGCCATCCACACCTACATCGAACTCTATTCGCGCCTCTTGGTGGACCTGATCCCCAACGTCGCGCTGGTGGCCGGCTTCCAGGCCGACCGCCACGGCAACATCTACACCGGCCCCAGCACTGAGGACACACCGGCGCTGGTCGAGCCGACCGCATTCAGCGATGGCATCGTGATCTTTCAGGTCAACGAGATCGTCGACGAGCTGCCGCGCGTGGACATCCCGGCCAGCTGGGTGGATTTCGTCGTCGTCGCCGACAAGCCGTTCTACATCGAGCCGCTGTTCACCCGCGACCCGCGCCACATCAAACCCGTGCACGTGCTGATGGCGATGATGGCGATCCGCGGCATCTACGAAAAACACAACGTGCAGTCGCTCAACCACGGTATCGGCTTCAACACCGCCGCCATCGAGCTGATCCTGCCGACCTACGGCGAGTCGCTGGGCCTGAAAGGCAAGATCTGCCGCAACTGGACGCTCAACCCACACCCGACGCTGATCCCGGCGATCGAGACCGGCTGGGTCGAAAGCGTGCACTGCTTCGGCACCGAGCTGGGCATGGAGAACTACATCGCCCAGCGCCCGGACGTGTTCTTCACCGGTCGCGATGGCTCGATGCGCTCCAACCGCATGATGTGCCAGCTGGCCGGGCAATACGCCGTGGACCTGTTTATCGGCGCCACGCTGCAAGTGGATGGCGACGGGCATTCCTCCACCGTGACCCGCGGCCGCCTGGCCGGCTTCGGCGGGGCGCCGAACATGGGCCACGACCCACGCGGTCGCCGCCATCCCACGCCGGCCTGGCTGGACATGGCCATGCCCGGAGGCGAGGCCCCGGTGACCATGCTCGAGCGCGGCAAGAAGCTCGTGGTGCAGATGGTCGAGACCTTCCAGGAAGGCGGCAAACCCACCTTCGTCGAACAGCTCGACGCGGTGGAGGTGGCGAAGAAGAGCGGCATGCCGCTGGCGCCGATCATGATCTACGGCGACGACGTCACCCACCTGCTCACCGAGGAAGGCATCGCCTACCTGTACAAGGCGCGCTCGCTGGAAGAGCGCCAGGCGATGATCGCCGCGGTGGCCGGCGTTACCAGCATCGGCCTGCGGCACAACCCGAAGGACACCGAGCGCATGCGCCGCGAAGGGCTGATCGCGCTGCCGGAAGACCTTGGCATCCGCCGCAATGACGCGTCTCGTGAATTGCTTGCCGCCAAGAGCATCGCCGAGCTGGTCGACTGGTCCGGCGGCCTCTACAACCCGCCTGCCAAGTTCAGGAGCTGGTGATGAGCGCACTCATTGCAAGACAGGCGCAGCCGACACTGGCCGAGCGCCTGGCAGACCTGGCGGTGCAGGCGCTGATCGACGAGGCCGACCTGTCGCCCAAGCCGGGGCTGGTCGACCGGCGTGGCAATGGCGCGCACAGCGATCTGCATCTGGGGCTGATGCACGCTTCGGCGCATGCGCTGTGGCCGGCGTTCAAGGCGATGGCCGAAGCGGCGCAGGAAGTTGGCGAAGTCGGCCAGCCCTTGCGCGAAACCCTCGGCCAGCTCGGCCGCGACGGCGAAGCCGACATGCTCCGCGTGACGGGTGGCGTAAATACCCATCGAGGGGCGATCTGGGCGCTGGGGCTGCTCAGTGCGGCGGCGGCGCTGCAAGCCGACGCGCCTGACTCCCGAGGCGTTGCGGCAACGGCCGCGGCACTGGCCCGTTTGAGCGACCCGGCCGCGCCGGTTACTTCCGACAGCCACGGCGCGCGGGTCTGCCGTCGCTACGGCGTACTCGGCGCGCGCGAACAGGCCCAATACGGCTTTCCCGCGGTCATCGAGCACGGTTTGCCGCAGCTCCTGGCCAGTCGCCGTGCCGGTGCCGGCGAGCAGAACGCCAGGCTCGATGCACTGCTGGCGATCATGAGCAGCCTGACCGACACCTGCGTGCTGCACCGCGCCGGCCTCGAAGGGCTGACCCGCATGCAGGCCGGTGCCCGCGCCGTGCTCGAAGCCGGTGGCGCGGCGAGTCTCGCCGGTCGCCGCCAGCTGCGCCTGCTCGACCGCGACATGCTCGCCCTCAACGCCTCGCCGGGCGGCGCCGCCGACCTCCTGGCCGCCACCCTTTTCCTCGACTGCCTGGCGCCGCATGCGCCGGCGCCGACTGGGAGCAACTGAACATGGAAACCCTGTCTTTCGAATTCGCCGCCGGGCAACCCGCCCGCGGCAAGGCCCTGGTCGGCGTGGTCGGCTCGGGCGATCTGGAAGTGCTGCTGGAACCCGGCCAGGCCGGCAAGCTGGCGATCCAGGTGGTCACCTCGGTCAATGGCGCCGAGCAGCGCTGGAAGAATCTGTTCGAGCGGATGTTCCGCGAGCAGAACCTGCCGGCACTGAACATCGATATTCACGATTTTGGGGCCACACCGGGCGTCGTGCGTCTGCGCCTGGAGCAGGGACTGGAGGAGGTCGGCCATGACTGATGTGTCCGCTAACACCGTGGCCCGTTTACTCGAGTCACGCAGCTTCGTCGAACTCGGCGCCCGCCAGCGCGCCCGCGCGCTGCTGGATGACGGCAGCTTCCGCGAACTGCTCGATCCGTTCGATCGCGTCACCTCGCCCTGGCTGCCGAAGCAGGGCATCGTCACCCAGGCCGACGACGGCGTGGTGGTCGCCAAGGGCACCATTGACGGCCAGCCAGCGGTGATCGCCGCCATCGAAGGCGCCTTCCAGGGCGGCAGCATGGGCGAGGTCGGCGGCGCGAAGATCGCCGGCGCGCTGGAACTGGCGGTCGAAGACAACCGCAAGGGCATCCCGACCCGCGCCGTGCTGTTGCTGGAAACCGGCGGCGTGCGGTTGCAGGAAGCCAACCTCGGCCTGGCCGCCATCGCCGAGATCCAGGCGACCATCGTCGAGCTGCGCGACTACCAGCCGGTGATCGGCGTGGTCGCCGGTTCCGTCGGCTGCTTCGGCGGCATGTCCATCGCCGCCGGGCTGTGCAGCTACCTGGTCGTTACCCGTGAGGCCCGCGTCGGCCTCAATGGCCCGCAGGTGATCGAGCAGGAAGCCGGGCTCGACGAATACGACTCGCGCGATCGTCCTTTCATCTGGAGCCTGACCGGTGGCGAGCAGCGCTACGCCTCGGGTCTGGTGGACGCCTATGTCGCCGATGACACCGATGCCATCCGCGCGCAGCTGCATGAGCTGTTCGCCCTCGGCAAGCCGCTGCAGCCACGCAGCCGCCGCCACGCCTGGTTCCTCCAGCGTCTGGCCGATGTCGATACCCGCACGCAGCTCGATGCTTCCGCCGTGCGTGCCCTCTACGAAGGAGATGCCCAATGAGCCGTGGATTGAACTGGTTGCAAGCCCTGGCCGGCGGTCAGGCGCAGGCGGGCTACCCGGCCTCGGTGAAGGTGGTCGATGGCACGCTCGGTGATCGTACCGCCCGCTATATCGCCGTGGTGCCGGATGCCGAGAATCCCTTCCCGCGCGCGCGCAACGGCGAGGTCGGTCTGCTCGAAGGCTGGGCGCTGGGTAAGGCGCTGGATGAGGTGATCGAGGCGGACTGCGACAAGGCGGACAAGCGCGTGGTGGTCGCGATTGTCGACGTACCGAGCCAGGCCTATGGCCGTCGTGAAGAAGCGCTGGGCATTCATCAGGCGCTGGCCGGCGCGGTGGACGGTTATGCCCGTGCGCGGCTGGCCGGGCATCCGGTGATCGCGCTGCTGGTGGGCAAGGCCATGTCCGGCGCCTTTCTCGCTCATGGCTATCAGGCCCAGCGGATCATCGCCCTGCGCGATCCGGGCGTGATGGTGCACGCCATGGGCAAGGCCGCGGCGGCGCGCATCACCCTGCGCAGCGTCGAGGAGCTGGAAGCCCTGGCCGAATCGGTGCCACCGATGGCCTACGACATCGACAACTACGCGACCCTCGGCCTGCTCTGGGAAACCCTCTCGGTGGAGAACATCGAGCAGCCCGCGGCGGCCGACTTGCAGCGAGTGCGCGATTGCCTGGCCAAGGCCGTCGAGGACATCGGCAGCAGCAGCGACCTGCGCGGCCGCCTCGGTGCGCCGAACCGCGAGGCCTCGTCGCGGGTGCGCGAGCTGTTGCGCGCGCAGTGGTAGCGAACACCTGAAGCGGCGGTATCCGCCGAACCGATCAGCGACTCGACAACAACAATCACGAGGAGGCTGTAGATGCACGACACTCCGCGCCCCCACGACCTGCTCTGGGGCATGCCCTCCGAGCAGCTGCCGGCCGATGCCCCGGCCTGGGCGGTTGCCGTGCTCGCCGCCGGCCAGCCGGTGGTGGTGCGGCGTGCGCGTGTGGCCGCCGGTCTGGTCGCTGTGGGGCTGCGGGGCGCGACGCGTGATCAGCGCCTGGCCGCGCTGATGCCGATCGAGGCGATCAGTCATCGGCTCGCGCCGGAAGCATTGCTCGCTCGTCAGGCCAGCGAGGATCTGCCAGTGTTCCGCGTGCTGGCCGAGATCCGCCCGTTGCTCGATGCGCTGGGGTATGTCTGGGGCGTCACCGGCTCGGCGGGCTTTCAGCTCGCCACCGGACTCCCGACGGCGCATCCGGACAGCGATCTTGATCTGCTGCTCAGAACCGAGCATCCGCTGCCACGCAGCGAAGCGCGCCCGTTGCTGCAGCTGCTGGAACGCCGCGCCTGCCGCGTCGATTTGCAACTGGAAACCCCGCTGGGCGGCGTGGCGCTCAGCGAATGGGCGAGTGGCGCGGCGCGGGTGATGGTCAAGACTGCGGACGGCCCCCGGCTTGTCGGCGATCCCTGGCATGCGGAGCGCGCGGCATGAGCAGCCTGTTCGCCTTTCCCGGCCAGGGCGCGCAGAAACCCGGCATGCTCCAGCGCCTGCCGCAGGAGCCCGAAGTGCACGAATGCCTGACGCAAGCCAGTGCGGTGCTGGGTGAGGATGCTCTGCTGCTTGATTCGGCCGACGCGTTGCAATCGACCCGAGCCGTGCAGCTCTGCCTGCTGATCGCCGGTGTCGTCGGAGCTCGGCTGCTGATGCGCGATGGCCAGCGCCCGGACTATGTCGCCGGGCTTTCCATCGGTGCCTATGCCGCGGCGGTGGTCGCCGGGGCGCTGGACTATCGCGATGCGGTGCGACTGGTTGCGCTGCGTGGCGAGCTGATGCAGCGGGCCTATCCCGAGGGCTATGGCATGACCGCCATCCTCGGCCTGTCGCTGACCACGGTCGAGGGTCTGCTGACGGAGGCCGCGGAGCCCGCCTACCTGGCCAATATCAACGCCGACAACCAGCTCGTCATCGCCGGCAGCGACGCTGCCATGGCCGCAGTCGCCGCCCGCGCCAAGGCCCTCGGCGCCTCCTGTGCGCGGCGCTTGGCGATGAGCGTGCCCTCGCATTGCGCGCTGCTTGAGCAGCCGGCGCGTGAGCTGGCCGAAGCCTTCGCCGACGTCAGCCTGCGCGCTCCGCAAGTTCGCTATCTGAGCAGCTCGTCCGCACGCCCGATCTTCGATACCGAGCGCCTGCGCGACGACCTCGCCTTCAACATGTGCCGCGTCGTCGACTGGCAAGGCACCCTGCGCACCGCCTACGAGCGAGGCGTGCGCCTACACATTGAAATGCCGCCGGGCTCGGTGCTGACCGGGCTGGCGCGGCGGGTTTTTGAACAGGGTACGCTGGTTGCCTTCGACGGCGCCCGGCTCGACACACTGGACGCCTTGCTGCGTCAGGAGGGCAGCCAGAGCCAATAGACCGCGTGCAGATTCAGCGCGAGCAGCCTTAACTCGCCGACTGATCGATGGATAAAAACAACTACCTCGACAACACGCGCCCAGCCCTCTGCAGGCTGCAGCGCAACCAAAAAGGACAAGAACAATGATCATCTTTGGTGTGGCCTTCCTGGCCTTGTGTACCCTCACCGGCATCTTCGTCGGCGAGTTGCTCGGCAAGGCGATCGGCGTGCCGGCCAACGTCGGCGGCGTTGGTATCGCCATGGTGCTGCTGATCCTCATCGGCAGCTATCTGAAGAAACGCGGCCTGTTCAATCCGGAATCGGAGCAGGGCATCAAGTTCTGGAGCGCCGTCTATATCCCGATCGTGGTCGCCATGGCCGCGCAGCAGAACGTTTACGGTGCTCTCAGCGGCGGGCCGATGGCGATTCTTGCCGGTGTCGCGGCGGTTGCGCTGGCCTTCATGCTGGTCCCGGTGCTTGATCGGATCGGTCGAAAAAAGCTTGAGGCCGACCCGACACTGCCGGCTGAACCAGCCAAGCCGCTCACCAGTAGTGGACGGGGGTAACGGCCATGTACGAATCGCTCATGAAAGTGATCAGCGGCTACGGTCTGATCAGCGGCTTCGCCATCATCGGCGCGACCATGTGGATCTCCTATTGGCTCTCCGACAAGCTCACCAAGGGCCGACTGCATGGCTCGGCGGTGGCCATCCTCATCGGTCTGTTGCTGTCATACATCGGTGGCGTGGTAACCGGCGGGCAGAAGGGCCTGGTGGATATCGCGCTGTTCTCCGGCATTGGCCTGCTTGGCGGAGCCATGCTGCGTGACTTCGCCATCGTCGCCACCGGCTTCGGTGTCAGTGTCGATGAGCTCAAGCGGGCCGGCATGGTCGGCGTGCTGGCGCTGTTCATCGGTGTGCTCGCGTCCTTTGTCGCTGGCGTGGCAGTTGCGTTCGCGTTCGGCTACACCGATGCGGTCAGCCTGACCACCATCGGCACGGGCGCTGTGACCTACATCGTCGGCCCCGTCACCGGCGCGGCGATCGGCGCCAGCTCCGAAGTGATGGCGCTGTCCATCGCTGCCGGCCTGGTCAAGGCGATCGTGGTGATGGTCGCTACGCCCTTCGTCGCGCCCTACATCGGGCTGAACAACCCGCGTTCGGCGGTGATCTTCGGCGGCCTGATCGGCACCTCCAGCGGCGTGGCCGGTGGCCTGGCGGCCACCGATCCGAAGCTGGTGCCCTACGGCTGCCTGACCGCGGCGTTCTATACCGCCTTGGGCTGCCTGCTTGGCCCGTCGCTGCTGTTCTTCGTCATGCGCGGGTTGTTGGGCTAACCGTTGCGCCGGTGAGCGGCCGGGCCTGGTCCTGCCGCTCCAGGCGAGCGCTGTTCCGCAGCGCGTTCGATGGATGCCACGAGCCTCCCGTCCGCGTCATCCGAACGTGGGGGTTACAGCGCTGGCATTTTCTGGCAGGGTAGGCTTCGAATCGCGACAGAATGCCGCAACCGGCGCTGACGCGAATCGATGTGATTGCGGGAGAGACTGCCGCCAGGCAGCGCCGAAGGAGCAACCGCCCCGGAAACTCTCAGGCAAAAGGACCGCTATCACTGCTGACACTCTGAAGAGCCGCCCGGTTTTCGTCGCCGGGCGCACCGAAGGAGCAAGCGAGCCGTCACGCGCTCGTGAATCTCTCAGGTCCAGAACAGAGGGGGCGCCCGCCGCGCGTTGGGCGCACGGGCTATGACCCCCTTGACGTTCTGGAGCGACAACAATGAAAACAATCGCAGTCATCGGTGGCGGTATCACCGGCGTCACCACCGCCTATGCCCTGGCCAAGCGCGGCTTCTCGGTCACCCTGCTGGAAAAGCACCGCTACGCGGCAATGGAAACCTCCTTCGCCAACGGCGGCCAGCTGTCGGCCTCCAATGCCGAGGTCTGGAACCACTGGTCGACCATCGTCAAGGGCCTCAAGTGGATGCTCAAGAGCGATGCGCCGCTGCTGGTCAATCCCAAGCCCAGCTGGCACAAGCTCTCCTGGTTCGCCGAATTTATCGGCTCGATCCCCAACTACCGGCAGAACACCATCGAAACCGCACGTCTGGCCATCGCTGCGCGTGAGCACCTGTTTGCCTGGGCCGAGGCCGAAGGCATCGACTTCGACCTGAAGAAGAAAGGCATCCTGCACATCTACCGCGACAAGGCCGGCTTCGAACATGCCGGGCTGGTCTCGCGTCTGCTCGCCGAAGGCGGTCTGCCGCGGCGCAGCGTGACGCCGGAAGAGATGCGTGCCATCGAGCCGACCCTGGCCGGCACCTATTACGGTGGCTACTTTACCGAGTGCGACTCCACCGGCGACATCCACAAGTTCACCCATGGCTTGGCTATGGCGATCGAGCGACTCGGCGTGCGTTGTCTGTATGGCGAGGACGTGCAGGCGGTGGCCACTGACGGCAAGCGCGCGACCGTGACGCTGGGCGGCGCTGCCGGTGGCGAGCGCCTGGAGTTCGACGGCCTGGTGATCTGCGCAGGCACCGCCAGCCGTGCACTGGCCGCGCAGCTCGGCGACCGGGTGAACATCTACCCGGTCAAGGGCTACTCGATCACCGTTAACCTGACCGACGAGATCAGTCGCGCCTCGGCACCCATCGTCAGCCTGCTCGACGATGAAACCAAGCTGGTCAGCAGCCGCCTCGGCGACGACCGCTTCCGCGTCGCCGGCACCGCCGAGTTCAACGGCTACAACCGCGACATCCGTGCCGATCGTATCCGCCCGCTGGTGGACTGGGTCAACCAGTGCTTCCCTGGCGTCAACACCCGCAGCGTGGTGCCCTGGGCCGGCCTGCGGCCGATGATGCCGAACATGATGCCCAAGGTCGGCCGCGGCAGCGCGCCTTGCGTGTTCTACAACACCGGCCACGGCCACCTGGGCTGGACGCTGAGTGCGATCACCGCGGACATGATCGGTGACGTCGTGGCGCAAAGCCTGGGCCGCCCGGCTCCGGTAGCGTCCGGGCAAACAGCCGTCGCCTAGCGCAATCGGCGTAGGGTGGAAGACGGCGAAGCCTCTTCCACCGTTGCGTGCCCGATCGTCGCAGTGCCATGGCCGGCCTCACGCGAGGCGCAGGCATCTGCGTTCCGGCGTGCCGTTAGTGTCCGTGTGAGGCTTGGGCGCATGCAATCCGGCGGCGTCGTAAAAGATTGCGTGGATAAGCTTCGCGTTATCCAGCCTACGTTGCGCCAAACACAGTGGTCGTAGGGTGGAAGACGGCGAAGCCTCTTCCACCACTGCTGCGACGATCATCCGGCCCGTCTGGCCATATGCCGATGCGTGGAAAGCCGCTGCGCGGATTTCCCTACACCGCTTCAGCTCGGGTGTTTCAGGCTGTACATCCGGCATTCGGCGAGCAGCGCCAGCAGGTTGGGGTCGCGCTCCTTGGCCTTGAGGAACACCACGCCGATATGCTGTTGCAAGTGATAACGCGCCTGCAGCGGGATCAGCCGCACCCGCGATTCGTAGACCATGCCCACGCGCCCCGGCAGCAGCGCGTAGCCGACCCCGGAATTGACCATGCTGAGCAGGGTGAAGATGTCGTTCACCTGCATCGCCACCTTCGGCTCGAAACCCGCCAGCTGGAACACCCGGTTGCCGTCCTGATGGGTGGCGAAACCCTGCGACAGGGTGATGAAGGTGGCGTCGCGCAGGTCGCTGAGGTCCACTTCGCTCTGATTGGCGAAAGGCGAGTCGGCCGGCGCGGCGAGGAAGATGTCGTCGGAAAACAGCTGCACCTGGGCGCAGTCCGGGTCGGCCACGCTTTCGTTGAGCGACACCAGGATGGCGTCCAGCTCCATGTTCTTCAGCTTGTAGAGCAGGTCGACGTTGGAGCCGAGGATCAGGTCGATGTTGAGTTCGCTGCGGCGCAGTTTCAGACCCATGATCAGCTGCGGCACGGTCTTCACCGTCAGCGAATACAGCGCGCCGAGCTTGAAGCGCTCGGCCGAGAAACCGGCGGCCTCGCGGGTCTGGCGCACCGTCTCGAGCACGTCCTTGACCAGCTGCTGGGCGCGCTCTTCCAGCACATAGGCGCTTTCCAGCGGAATCAGGCTGCGCCCTTCGTGCTTGAACAGCGGGCAGCGCAGCGCGCTTTCCAGGGAGTGGATGGCGCGGTGCACGCTGACGTTGCTGGTGTTCAGCTCCACCGCCGCCTTGCCCAGATTGCCGCTGCGCATGAAGGCCAGAAACACTTCCAGCTTCTTCAGGGTCAGTTCTTCGTCGATCTGCATGGCGTTGGCTCCGCGGGCGGGTCGACGATTATGCCGGACGGGCGCGCACTGCGGCGCCTCACCAGCGCAGCAGGCGCGGCCCGAGGAGTGTACCGAGCACGCCGGGCAGCAAGATGCCGAGCAGGTACCAGAGCGCCCAGAACGGCACCGCCATCTCCGGGCAGTGCAGGCTGTAGGCGAGGGCTGCGATGCTACCGGCGAGCAGGCCGGCAGCGCCGCCGGCCAGGCGCGGGCGTGTCGGTGCCAGCCCGCGCAACGCCCAGAACGCGGCGATGAACGCGGGGATCGACAGCAGCGCGATGTTCGCCAGGCACTCGCGCCAGGTGTTGCCGAGCAGCAGCGGCATGCGTGCGTCGGCCGGGGCGGTAATCAGAATCGTCAGTGCGGCGACCCAGACGATCACCACCGGCGCCGCCAGCAGCGCCCAGCTGTGACCCACCGGCGTGCCGGGGCGGGCCATGCGCGTGGTCAGCAACAGCGCACCGAAGAGCAGGGTCGCCGGCAGTGCCAGCTTGGCCCAGAACAGTGGTGTCCCGGCGATGGTCGCCAGGTCGGCGCGAATGCCATAAGCGGTCACGATCAGCAACAGCGCGCCGGCCAGGCCGCACAGCAGCGCCGTGGCGAAGCGCTTGGCGACGACGTGCCGGTCTACCGGCGCAACCTCGCTGGCGAGCAGGGCAATCAGGTCATCGGTTTTCATGCGCCACCTCGAATCTTCGCCGCCAGGGCCTTGAGCCCGCGATGGATGCCGACCTTGATCGCCGAGCTGGAAAGCCCAGTCAGACGCGCGGTTTCTTCCACCGAGCGGCCCTCCAGTTTGACGTGAACGATGGGTAACCGCTGGCGTGGCGGCAGCTGCTCTAGCAGCTTGCCCAAGTCACGGCAGGCCTCGGCCTGCGCGTTGTCCTGTACGGCGAGCAGCTCGTCGGCCTCGTCCAGCCAGTCCATTTGCGCGGCCTGCCGGCCACGGGCGCGGTAGTGGTCGGCCAGCTTGTAGCGACAGATCGCCTGCACCCAGACCGTCAGCGGCTGCTCCGCGCGATAGGTCTGCCGCGCATTGTGCACCGCCAGCAGTACCTCCTGCAGAACGTCCTCCAGCTCGCTCGACTGCGACAGGCGGCGACGCAGAAAACCGCGCAGATGGCCGCCAAGCTGATCAAGGAATGCCCGATAGGCCCTCGCATCGCCATCGAGCCCGCGCAGCAGCAGCGCGCGCAGCTCGTTCTCGCGGGCCTGGAGTGTCTCCTGAGAGGTAGTTCGTTCCATCGGCTGCTCTGGTTACAGGTGGAACCGCGAAATGTCCGCCGCCCGTCGACCAGGGTCACGGTAGGGACGTCGCGAGGAAATCTCAAAATAATTTTTCGCTGGCTGTAACCACCACGACTGACGCAGCGAATTACCTGAAGAGCCATCTGCAGATTCGCCGATGGCCACTCAACGATTGCGGAGAATCCAACATGAAGGCTCTCAACCTTGCGGCTGCCGCCATTGCCCTGGCTTCGATCGCCGCTGGCGCTCAGGCAGGCGAGAACGACAAAGGCGACATGGAAAAATGCTACGGCGTCGCGCTGGCCGGACAGAACGATTGCAAGGCCGGTGCCGGCACCAGTTGCGCCGGCAGTTCCAAGCGCGATTACCAGGGCAACGCCTGGAAACTGGTGCCCGCTGGTACCTGCACCTCGATCGAGACGCCCAAGGGAATGGGCTCGCTGACGCCGGTCGAGCGCTGAGCCTAGCGTGCCGGCCATGCAGATCCTCGGAGCAGGACTAGGGCTGAAACCCGAGCATTACGCGGACGCCTGTGCCAGCGTGGCGGAGGGGCTGTGGTTCGAGGTCCATCCGGAAAACTACATGGTCGGCGGTGGCCCGCGGCTCGACTGGCTGGAGGCGGTGGGGGCACGGCACCCGCTGTCGCTGCATGGTGTGTCGCTGTCGCTGGCTGCCGACTGTGCACCGGACGAGACGCACCTGCAGCGACTCAAGGCGCTGGCCGAGCGTGTGCGGCCGGCGCTGATCTCCGAACACCTGGCCTGGTCGAGCTGGCGCGGCAACTACCATCCCGACCTGCTGCCATTTCCACGGACGACGGCGGCTTTGAGACGAATCGCAGCGAACATCGAGTGGACCCAGGAGGTGCTTGGGCAGCGCATCGCCATCGAGAATCCCAGCCACTATTTGCGCTTCGAGCAACATGAGTGGGACGAGATCGACTTTCTCGCCGAACTCAGCCAGCGCACCGGCTGCGGCCTGCTGCTGGACGTCAACAACGTGCAGGTCAGCGCACACAACCTGGGTTTCGATGCGGCCGCCTACCTGCGGCGCTTTCCGGCCGCGCCGATCATGGAGATCCACCTGGCCGGGCACAGCCGGGATGACGCGTCTTCGCTGCTGATCGACTCCCACGATGCGCCGGTGGACGCGGCGGTCTGGGCACTTTATCGGCAACTGATCGAGCGTATCGGCCCGCGCCCGACGCTGATCGAGCGCGACGACCAGCTGCCGGCTTTCGACACGCTAATGGTCGAGCGCGATCGTGCCCAGCAGACGCTCGATGAAGTGGCGGGCTGGCAATGAGCGGCTCGCTGGCTGCATTTCAGGACGCCTTCGTCGCGGCGCTGACCGGCGCGCCCGATAGTGCGGCGGGCGAGGTCGCTGCGCTGGTCGGGCAGCCGGGTTTCGCGGTGTATCGCAACACGCTGGCGAAGGGTTGTGTCGATGCGCTGCGCGCCAATTTCCCTGCCGTCGAACGGCTGGTGGGGGAGGAGTGGTTTGCCGCCGCCGCGACGCTGTACGCGCGCGCGATGCCGCCGCGCAGTGGCCCGCTGCTTGAGTACGGTGAAAATTTTCCGGCCTTTTTGCACGGTTTCGAACCGGCGCGCGAGCTGCCCTATCTGTCTGGTGTCGCGCAGCTGGACCGGCTATGGCTCGAGGCATTCAGCGCCGTGGAACAACCGGTTCTCGTCCTCGCTGCCCTGGCGACACAAACCCCGCAGCAGCTGGCCCGGCAGGCCCTGGTGCCGCGCGCGGCGCTGCGCTGGCAATGGTTCGCCGAGCTGCCGGTGTACAGCATCTGGAGTTGCACCCGCGAGCAGCGCGAGGTGCCGACGACGCTGGTCTGGCAGGGCGAAGGAGCACTGCTGAGCCGAAGCGCCAGCTGCATCGGCTGGCAGCCACTCGAACGCGGCGGCTGTGTATTTCTCGATGCCTGTGCCGCTGGCCGCTCGCTGGAGCAGGCCTCGGAACTGGCGCTAGCGGTCCAGCCGGAACTCGACTTCAACGACCTGCTCGGCCGGCTGCTGGCGGCAGGCGCGTTCGCCGCGCTGGTGCCGACGACGCAATCCACATTGAGGAAACCGTCATGAACGTCATGCACAACCTGCCGCTGCGTTTGCGTCAACAATGGAACGGGGTCGCGCAGCGGATGCAGCAATTGCTCGGCGATTCGCTGCTGCATCTGCTGGCACGCTTGGCCATCGCGGCGATCTTCCTGCTCTCCGGGCGCACCAAGGTGAGCGGGGTGTTGGACATCACCCCGGGCACGTTCGAGCTGTTTCGCAGCGAATACGCATTGCCGTTGCTACCGCCGCCTTTCGCGGCGCACCTGGCGACCTATGCAGAGCACCTGTTCCCGCTGTTGCTCGTGCTTGGCCTATTCACGCGGCTGTCGGCGCTGGCGCTGTTGCTGATGACACTGGTGATCCAGCTGTTCGTCTACCCGGACGCCTGGTCGACTCACCTGAGCTGGGCGGCGCTGCTGCTACTGCTGATAGGGCGCGGCGCCGGCCGGCTCTCGCTCGATCACCTGTTGGGGATTCGCTAGCGCCGGCCTGGAGTCGCCACGTCAGGCGGGCACGACGTCTTCATCCTCGGGAATCTCATCGGTGACGAACACAGTGGCGTGATCGCTCAGCGCGTCGTCGATGCGCAGGCCGAAGTAAAGGGCATCATTGGCGTCCCAGAACGCCTCGACCTGCTCAAGAGAGGCCTGCTCGAGCAGGACCTGGCCGGTGTGTTCGAGGATGATGGAATAGCGGCGATTGGCAGACATGAAAGTGACTCTGATCATCGGAAGAGCTGCACCCCGCAGCTGTGATGTCATTTTGTCACTTTGAAAGGCTTAATCCCTGCCCGTTCATCGCCCGAGCGCTTTTCTCTGCCGAACGGTTAGTGAGCGGTGGTGACCAACACCACTACATCCCGCTCATTGCCAGTTGGCTTATTTGTAGGCCCGAAAAGGATTGCAATCGAATGCAGTTTGCAATCAGGAGATAATATTTATATCGAATTGATGACGAAGGAAGCCGATAAACATACTGATCCAGTACACGGTAAGTGTTATGCAGGTGAAGTAAAGCCAAGCAGTTATAGGGCGGCTTACCTTTGGTCGAGTCACACCGAAGGCGTAAAGAAAACTATATCGGTGCATTCGGCAGAAGGTATCAAACGGACTATAGGATTCCCACTTGACATTGGGCAGCCGAGAGAAGTACGGGTCGAGCCGACGAATTCCGTGGAAGCAGATATAAATGCCATTAATGCCTCCGGCTACGAATAGTAGCAGCCATCCCAGATATAAGATTCGCTCAAGCACCAAGGCTGCGTTCATATCAGTAAATTCCCCGATAAATAATAGTGCCCACCTCTTCGCCAAAACTGCCGCCTTCAGACCCTCCGTAATAGGCGCCGGCAGCGGCGCCAGCGATTGCGATCACTGCGAGGACAGGAGCTCCAATCGTGACACCGAACGCAAGTGCAATTCCTCCCACCACGGCAGTCGCTACTTTGGCACCTGCGAAACCTCCTACGGCACCCCCTCCCGCACTGCCAAAGAATCCGGTTACCTGCTTGAAGCTAGTTTGAGTACAGACTTGGTCATTGCCCACCGTGCAGGCTTCTTGAATCGCATTCAATCGAACGCCTCCGTCGATGGCGATGCCCAAATAACCTAAGCGGCTAGCACCCTTCGCCCAATTCGAAACCGTATTGATGCGTTGCCCAAGCTGCGGAACTTCGCCTCTTTCAGTAATCGCAGAGGCGTTATGCAGGATCGATTTTGTAGATAGTCCGAGTGTGGTCTTGATGCTGTCGTAATTACGGATATTGATAGTTGAAAGGGTCAGACGGCCAAGGGAGTGATTTAGCTGGCCGAAGAGTTGCTGACGCTTTGCATAGAACTCCGGCGAAAATCGGTTGGGGTTTCCGGTGCGGCTGAGCTCGTCGACATACGCGACGTTGATCTTTTCCAGCGTGCTCCTGACGTTCCCTAGCTGGCGTCCGGCTGCGGCACTCAGTACACCCAGCGCGGTGCTCTGGTGGGATGCGACGGTTTCCAACGAGACGTAGTCCAGAACTTCCAGATGTCGCTTGACCGTCATGGCTTCGGCGGGTGTCAGCTGTTGGATGCCTTCACTTGCGAGCCGCGCCTGTGCCCTGAGGGCTTCCAGGCGTTGTCGGTCGGCGTCGGTGCGCGGCATGTTGGAGATGATGACGATCTCTCCAGGCAGTACCGTCTCGTTGAGATGCTCGTTGTTTCGCTGGAACAACGAGCGGTGGAGGAAGTGCATTTCACGTCCGTAGATCGCCTCATAGATCGCTTGGCGGCTCTGCACCTCTTCGTTCCAGTAGAAGGCGACGTCGAATGCAGCCCCGCTGCACTGGCTGTCCTGCATGATCTGTCCCGCGGTGCAGCCGGGGCGTGCCGGGCTGCTCGTTGCAGGCATGCGTAACATCTGGCCAGCCTGGATCTGGTTGGGGTCTTCAATCTGCGGGTTCAGGCGTAGCAGGCTGCTGACGGTGGTGCCGTGATCGCTGGCGATCCGGGTCAGGGTGTCGCCCCTCTGTATCGTGTATTCCATTCGCTTTATCCATGCAGTCCAAGCAAGCTGGCTTCGATTCGAGCCAGCCGGTGCTCGGCAGGTTCTTCCATGTTGGCCAGTCCGGTGCGTATCTCAGGTCTGTCGATGGTCTCAGGAAATTGCAGCGCCAACTCAACGTAGGCGAACAGCTGCTGTTCGGAGCTGATGCTGAGCGTCTCAGCTTCCGCTACGCGCTGATCAACGATCACTTCCAGTTCCGAGGCCGACTTTCCATGAAAGTCGTCTGCAGAAAAGTGGTTTACCAGGCGCTGGTTGAAGCGCTGTCGCTCCTGTTGTTGCCAATGAGCGAGGTGCTCGGGATGGATCGAAAACCAGCCCTCGTCGTCAGCAGTTCTGCCGGGAGAAATCTGGTTTGTGGTGAATCCTCGCCATTCGCTCTGCTCGGTGGTCAGCCAGATGCCGCTGATCGGGCCGAGCCAAGCGCCCAGCTCTTCTTGCGTAAGGCTGTCGAAGAAGCGCTCGCTCAAGGCCGGTTCGTAGAACCTGCAGAACGCCAGTTCACCGGAGGGCAATCTGACGCTGAGAAGGCTGCGCAAATGGTTCGCCAGATCATCGATGCTCGCCGCGCTTTCCAACAGCAGCCCTGCCGATTGCCAGCGCTCCCGGTTCTGCCACATCAGATGCTGCCCGGCGAGGCTGTACAGCACGGGGCTGCATTCCAGCATGGACTCATGACGCGTGCCTCGGTACAGCGGCTCCAGGCGGGGTTCGTCGTCGTGCTGGTAGATGATCTGCAGAGCCGGTAATGCGGCACCATCGAGCAGCAGGTAGAGGTCGTCTCGCTCGATATCCGGTTCTTCTACAGCCTGCATCAGACGGTGCTCGCGTTCTTGCCGCATGGGCAAACCTCCAACTGGCATGAGCCATCGGCTTGCATTCCGCACTGCTTGACCAACAGCAGCTTGGCGGCCGCGGCCTGTTTGAGTTGCCGCGACATGTTGATCAGGGCAGGCAAGGTGAGGCTGCCGGCAACGGCGCTGGTTGCCAGCCATGGCAATACCGGCGCCAGAATCTTCAGCCCCGACCCCTTTCCGGCAGCGCCACCCGAATTCATCCGGATCGTCGCACCGCTCAGCGTCACGCCGCTGGGGTCGAGCTTGAGAAAACTGCCGCCGCCGGAGGCGGTGAGTTCCATGCCAGCGTCGATGACGACCTTGCTGCCGGCGTAGTAGTGGATTTCGTTGCCCGCCTCGATGAATTGCCCGGTGCCGATCTTCAGGTGCTGGCTATTGCCCACGGTGAGGTGGTCGTTGGCGCGGATTTCGGTCTTGCGATCGGCGTGGGTGGTGCGGTGTTCTTCGGCCTTGAATTCGCTGTAGCTGTTGGCTTCCACCGTGTCGTGGCGTTCGTGACCGACGCGGATCTTCTGGTCGTGCTCGATGTTCTCGTCCCAGTCGCGCTGGGCGTGGAGGTAGATCTGTTCGGCGCCCTTGCGGTCTTCGATGCGCAGTTCGTTGTAGCCGCCACCGCCCGGGCTGCTCAGGGTCTTGAACACCGTGCGGGTCTTGTTCGCCGGCAGGTCGTAAGGAACCTGGTGGTCCTTGTGATACAGACAGCCGGTCACCAGCGGTTGGTCGGGGTCGCCTTCGAGAAAGGTCACCAGCACTTCCATGCCAACGCGCGGGATCGCGATGCCGCCGTAGCGGCCGCCGGCCCAGCTGGAGCTGACGCGCAGCCAGCAGCTGGTCTTGTCGTCGGCCTGGCCTTCGCGATCCCAATGAAATTGAACGCGTACGCGACCGTACTCGTCGCAATGGATTTCTTCGCCGACGGGGCCGGTGACCACGGCGGTCTGGCTGCCGAGCACCTTCGGTTTCGGATGCTTCAGAGCCGGGCGGAAGGGGATGTCCCAGGGCGTGGCGATGAAGTGGTTGCGGTAGCCCTGGATGAAGCCGTCACCGGTATCAACATGACTGGTGACCGATTCCTCCAGCACCTGTGGCTGCTTACCTTCATGCAGCACCTCGGTCAGCAGCCAGAGCTGGTTCCAGTCGCTGCGGGGGTGTTCGCCGAGCGGGAGGAAGTGCCCGCTCGCCAGTCGCGGCTGGTCGCTTTCGCCTTCGGCCAGTTCGTAGTCGTGGCGGTGGCGCTCCAGGGCGCGTTGCGACAGGTGCTTGCCGCGGGCGCGCTCGGTGAAGCGGCCGGGGTAATCGTAATCTTCAAGGTCGGGCTGGAAGTCGCTGTGGAACGAGGCTTCCATGGTCAGACGTGGCTTTTCGAAATCGTAATCGCGGCGCGTGACGCGGCTGGTGCGGGTTTCCAGGCGCAGGCCGAAGCGCTTGATCACCGGCTGGTCGGCGACCAGGCCGCTGTCCTGCTGGTAGGCGGTGGCGGCGAGCCTGGGGAAGACCGTCTGGTCGTCGCCGAAGACCAGGGCATGACCGGCCGCGCTGTGCTGGAAGTGATAGTGGATGCCCTCTTCCTCGCACAGGCGCTGGATGAAGTGCAGGTCCGATTCGTCGTACTGCACGCAATATTCGCGCGGCGGATAGATCACCGGGCCGAGCTGGAAGCGGTAGGCATCGGCCTGGATGCCATGCTCCTCGAGCACCTGGGCGATGATCTGCGGCACCGTCAGGTGCTGGAAGATGCGCTGGTTGGTGCGATGGGCAAGATAGGCCAGCTGCGGCACGAGCGTGAGCCGATAGCGGGTCAGGCGCTGGCCGGATTCACCCTGAGCGGCCTGATGTACCAGCCCATGAATACCGCTGCCGTCCGGCGCCAAGGCGAGGAAGGCCGGGCGATGCAGCAGGCTTTCCAGATCCAGGTCGGAGCGCTCGCTGACCAGTTCCAGGTCGAAACGATAGGGCTGGCTGATGGCCTCGCGGCCCTGGAATTCGAGCACCTTGAAGTCGTGCTCGACGCCTTCGAGGGAAAGTGTGAAGTGGGCCTGGTTGGCGGGGTTGAACATGGCGTCTTTCCTTCCTTAGAGATCGGCCGGGCTGATATTCAGCCGTTCCATGCGATACAGCAGGGTGCGCCGCGGCAGGCCGAGTTCGCGGGCAGCCTGGCTCTGGTTGCCGCCGTTCTTGCGCAGGCAATCCATGAGCAGGCTGCGTTCGACCCGCTCCATGCGTTCGCGCAGGTTCAGGCTGCTGTCCAGGCTTGCTTCCACATGCAGATTTAAGTGTTCCGGCAGCAGCTCACCGCCCTCGCAGAGCAGCACTGCACGCTCCACCAAGCCCTTCAATTCCCGCACGTTGCCGGGGAAGGCGTAGCCTGCCAGACGTTCGAGCGCGGCGTCGGACCAGCGACACAGATCGCGCTGCAGGAACGCGCAGGCCTTGTCGGCGAAATGCCGGGCCAGGCGCAGGATGTCCTCGTCGCGCTCGCGCAGCGGCGGCAGTTCGATGGGGAAGTGCGAGAGGCGGTAGAACAGATCCTCGCGAAACAGGCCGTTCTCCACCTGGCTGCGCAGGTCGCGGTGGGTGGCGGCGACGATGCGCACGTCGACCTTGTGGGTTTCGGTGGAGCCCAGCGGGCGCACTTCGCCTTCCTGCAGCACGCGCAACAGCTTGGCCTGCAGCAGCAGCGGCATGTCACCGATCTCGTCGAGAAACAGCGTGCCGCCGTTCGCCGCATCAAGCAGGCCGCTGCGGTCGCGGTCGGCACCGGTGAAGGCGCCCTTGCGGTAGCCGAACAGTTCGCTTTCCAACAGCTGCTCAGGCAGCGAGGCGCAGTTCTGTACGACGAAGGGCTTGCTGCGGCGAAACCCGCAATCGTGAATGGCACGCGCCACCAGTTCCTTGCCAGTGCCTGTTTCTCCCGTGAGCAGCACGTTGACCGGGCTGTGCAGCACCTTGCCGATCAACTGGTAGACCGCGCGCATGCGTGGGCTGTCGCCGATCAGGCCGTAACCGCTGGCGCAGGGGCTGACTGGCGCGGCAGGTGGCGTGGTGCTGCCGGGCGCGCGCAGGCGTTGGAGCAGATGCAGCTGGGTGAGGCCGAAAGCGCCGAGCTGGGACAGCGAACCGCTGAAGCCGTGCAGCTCGCGCGACTCGGTACTGGCCGTGAGCAGCAGGCCGGCGACGCGCTGCTGCTCGTCCTGCAGCGGCAGGCAGAGCAGGCTGCGCCACGGTTTCGGGCTATCCGGCAGGAAACCCGAAGCATGCAGGCTGCTGTCCAGTTCGCTGAGGCAGAGGGTCTGGTTCTGGCACAGACAATACTGCAGCAGCTGCTCGCCGTCGTAATCACTCGGCAGACTGGTGGCTTCGCGTGGCTGCAGCAGGCCGTTGTGCCATTCAGCGCAGAGCGTCAGGCGAGTGTGGGTGGCGTCCAGCAGATAGAGCTGGCTGAGCTGGCAATCGCTTAGCTGCGCTGCGGTTTCCACCAGCCCACCGAGCAGGCTGTCGGCATTCGCCGCGCGTGCCAGACCGGCGAAGCGACCGAGCAGGGCCTCGGCATAGCGCAGTGGTTGCGGCACCTGATTGAACATCGCGGACATCTCAGGCGAACTCACAGACCAGCGCGCCGTCGCCATTCAGCGTGGCATGCACCTGCTGCAGCGGCTCGCCACTGGCCATGGCATCGAGCAGACGGTCCACCACCAGCGGTTGCAGGTGCTGCTCGATCAGATGGTCGATCAGGCGCGCACCGCTGTCGCTGTCGTCGCAGCGCTCGGAAAGGTGCGTGACCAGCGCCGGGCAATGGCTGAACTGCAGCTGGCGCCGCTGCAACCGCTCACCGAAGCGCACAAGCTTGAGCGCGACCAATTCGTCGAGCACCGCGCCAGCGATAGGGTAGTAGGGGACCACCCGCATGCGCCCCAGCAGCGCCGGCTTGAAGTGCTGCGACAGCTGTGGGCGTATCGCCAGTTCCAGGTCCTCGGCAGTCGGCCGCTGCCCGGCGGTGCAGAAACTGGCGATGCGCTCGCTGGCGAGGTTGCTGGTCATCAGGATCAGGGTGTTGCGGAAGTTGATCTCGCGGCCTTCGCCGTCATTCGCCACGCCCTTGTCGAAGATCTGATAGAAGACGTTCATCACATCCGGATCGGCCTTCTCCACCTCGTCGAGCAGGATCACCGAGTAGGGTTTCTGCCGCACCGCTTCGGTGAGCATGCCGCCTTCGCCGTAGCCGACATAACCCGGAGGTGCGCCGATCAGGCGGGAAACACTGTGCTTCTCCTGGAACTCGGACATATTGATCACGGTGAGGAAGCGCTCGCCGCCGTACAGCAGGTCGGCCAGCGCCAGGGCGGTTTCGGTCTTGCCGACGCCGCTGGGGCCGACCAGCAGGAACACGCCCACCGGAGCGTCGGGCTTGTTCAGCCCGGCCGCTGCCGCGCGCATGGCGCGATCCAGCGCTTCCACAGCCTGTTCCTGCCCGCGCACGCGGGCGCGCAGGTCGGCGGCGAAGTTGGCGACCTGCGCGTTGTGTTCACGGGCCAGCTGCGCCAGCGGCACACCGGTCCAGTGGCTGATCACCTCGGCCACCAGGCGCGGACAGACCTCATGGCTGACCAGTCGCTGCTTGGCCTGGGCTGCGGCAAGTTCGGCCTGTACGGCGCGCAGTTCGGTCTCCAGCTCATCGAGCGATGGGACCTCGCCGTCCTCGTTTGCAGCGCTGCGGGCTTCGGCCGTGCGCTTGCGCAGGTCGAGCAGGCGCTCGGCGAGCAGGCGCTGCTTGGCCCAGCGGGTTTCCAGCTGCTCGATCTCGTCCCCCGCCGCGATCAGGCGCTGCTCCAGCCGCTCGAGGGCGGCCGCGTCGACCGGCAGGCCGACGGCCAGATCGCGGCGCATGGCTTCACGTTGACGCTCGCCTTCGGCGACCTCGCCACGCAGGCGTTCCAGCGCCTCGGGCGCGGCGGCGAGGCTGATGCGCACCCGTGCGCAGGCGGTATCCAGTACGTCCACTGCTTTGTCCGGCAGCTGTCGGCCAGCTAGGTAGCGAGCCGATAGCTCGGCGGCGGCCGCGACCGCATCGTCGCGCAGGTAGATGCCGTGGCTCTTTTCATAGACCGGCGCCAGCCCGCGCAGAATGGTGACGGCTTCCTGAACGCTCGGCTCGTGCAATTGCACCGGCTGGAAGCGCCGGGCCAGGGCCGGGTCCTTCTCGAAATATTTCTTGTACTCGCTCCAGGTCGTCGCAGCGATGGTGCGCAGCTCGCCGCGTGCCAGGGCCGGCTTGAGCAGGTTGGCCGCATCGCCACTGCCGGCCTGGCCACCGGCGCCGATCAGGGTGTGCGCCTCATCGATGAACAGGATGATCGGCTTGGGTGAGGCTTTCACTTCGTCGATAACGCCCTGCAGACGGCGTTCGAATTCGCCCTTCACGCTGGCACCGGCCTGCAGCAGGCCGAGGTCGAGGCAGAGCAGCTCGACGCCCTTGAGTGTCGCAGGCACTTCCCCGCTGGCGATGCGCAGCGCCAGGCCTTCGACGATGGCGGTCTTGCCGACCCCGGCCTCGCCGACCACGATCGGATTGTTCTTCCGCCGCCGGGCAAGGATGTCGATCATCTGGCGGATTGCCGAGTCGCGGCAGAGCACCGGGTCGAGCTTGCCGTCGCGGGCCTGCTGGGTGAAGTTGTGGGTAAAGCGCGCCAGGTTGGATTCGCCACCGGCGGCAGGTTTGCCCGTGCTGCCTTGCGGCTGCTGGCTGAGAGCGAAGTCGCGCAGGCGCTCGGCATCCAGCCGGGCCAGCAGTGGCTGGTAATGGCTGCCTGCATAGCGCAGCGGATTGCGCAGCAGCGCGAGGATCAGCGCAGCCTGGTCGATCTGGCTCTGCCCCAGCTCCAGGCTCGCCACCAGCAGGGCATCCTGCAGCCATTGCACCAGTTCGGTGGAGAACACCGGGTTGCGCGACTCGCTGTGCTCGCCTCGCGGCTGCAGCGCCTGAGCCAGTGCGCCGGCGTCCACCTCGGCATCCAGCAAGGCTCGCTTGAGCAATCCATCGGAACGCTCGAGCAGGCCAAGCAGCAGGTCCTCGACGAGAATCTTGCTGCCGCCACGCACCACGCAGCGTTCGGCGGCGCCTTCCAGATCGCGCTTGGTCTCGGCGTCCAGCGCCTGTACCAGCTGTTGCAGATCGACGTTGATCATTTTCATCTTCCTTAATGAGTCTGGCTGCCCAGGGTGACCAGGCCGTCGGCGCGTTCACGCCCGAGCCAGCTGGTCCAGCCGAGGCGGCAGTTGTTGTCGGCGCCGATGCGCAGTTCACGGATCTCGTCCGGGCGAAGCTCCAGGCGCAGGTCGTAATCCAGCGGATCGCGCAGGGTGAAGCGCACCAGCGCACAGAGCGGCTGGTAGCCGCTGCCGATGGGGAGGAATTCGTGGAAGCGGTTCCAGTCCAGCTGGCGGATATGGATGCGGAATTTGCCGCCGCGGTCGCGGACCCGCTCGCCGAGCACCAGGCTTTCGCCCAGCTGGCTGTTGGCCTGGCCGAGACGGTTGCGTTGCTCGCCGAGGATTTCCACCTGGCGCTCCAGACATTGCTCAATGTTCAGCTCGGCGTGCTTGAAGTAGTAGCGCAGCACCGATTCGATCAGTGCCGCCGAGTGCGCGCGCAAGCTCAGTAGGCCGAGATAGGGCAGCAGGCGCTTCCAGTTCAGCTCCGGCGCGTTGCGGATCGCCTCGCCGCTGAGCCCGACCAGGGCGAACAGCTGCTCCGAGAAGGGGTCATGGGCGCCGCTGGTGAAGCGGGCGCGGTAGCGGTACTTCTGCCAGATCGGCAGCAGCAGGCGCTGCAGGCGATTGTTGAACAGGTCGAGAAAGTCGCGGGTCGGGTTGCCGTCCTCGCTGTCGCCCAGTGCCTGTTCGCCATAGAAGGCTGGCAGCGGCGATCCGGCGCCGAACAGGCTGACCAGGTTGATGCGCAGGCGCGCGCGCCACTCGCCATGCTCCTGGAGGAACTGCACCTGCTCGATATCGCTGCCGGGAAAGCCCAGGCTCGGGTTGGCCTGAAACTCCAGGCGCTCGTAGAGCGCCTCGTCGTCCAGGCCGGGATTGAGCTGGCGCAGGCGATCGAGCACCAGCAGCACGCCCTGGAACAGGCTGTACTCGCGGATGCCGCGGTTGAGCGGTTTCAGAGCAGCGGTTGCTGACCCATGCGCGGCGTCCATTGGTACACCTCTCCCTGTGTGCTCTGCACGCGCAGCTCGTGATACGAGTTGAGGCTGGCGTAGAGAGCGAAGAATTCGTTGAGCACCGAGGCGAAGAGGAACAGATCGCCCTCACCGATGAAGCCGTCCTGGTTCATGGTCAGTTCGGTGCGTACGCCGCGCACCGGCAGCCCGCGATGCAGGCGATCGACGTGCTGGTGGGCGATGTGCGTCAGGCCGCCGAGGCGCCGCCGGCTGACGTTCTCGGCGTGCTTGTCGTAATAGCGCGGCAGGTCGTAGGTCTCGAGGATCACCTTGAGCGCCTCGACGTTGGCCAGCGACAGGTAGTTCAGCGACATGTTGCTGATCAGCTTCCACAGATAGTCGCGCTGCAGCGGAGGGGCGTAGCTCGGGGTGACCGCCGAGATGTTGCGGAAGCTGAGGAACTCCGGGGTGTCTTCGCTGGGCTTGCAGATGTCGCCGAGCTTCAGTTGGCGCGGCAGGTTCTGGTTGGTGCAGGTCAGCTCGATGGACAGCGTCTCGTGCTGGTCGAGGTTGCGCAGGCCGAAGCTGAGCCAGGTTTCCTGCCCTTCTCCGAGCAGCGAAGGCTGCTGGCGCACGCTGTAGTGCGGGCGGGCCACCGGCACATCGAAGCTGGCGTCATGTTCGAAGGATTCGAACGGCACGTATTCTTCGTAGCCCATGCCGCCGGGTTTCCAGCCGGTCACCCGATCCACCGAGAACACGCCGCATTGTTGCGTATCGTACTCGGCTGGCAGTAGCAGGTACTGGTCCTGCTTGCCGTCCAGGCGGATCGGGATGGCATCGTGCGGGAACAGGTTGACCACCGGTGTGCAGTACAGGCGCACGTTGTCCAGCGTCGGACGTATGCGCTGCACGCCGGCCTTGTGAATGTCGAAGCGCAGCTCCAGACCGCGGGCCTGCTTGAGCAGATCCTCGGGGATGCGCTGGATGACCTCCAGACCCTTGAGGTCGACGAAGAGGAACTTGTCCGGGAAGGCGAAATATTCCTGCAGGTAGCGATAGCCGCGGAAGGTGTTGAGCGGGTAGGGGATCAGCGCCTCATCCTCGGCGAATCCCACCGGTTCGACCTGCTTGGCGTTGAGCTGCAAGGGCGTCAGCGGTCGGCCATCGGAGCCGGTCAACGGTTTGCCCTGCTCGTTCAGCGGCACCAGCTCGATGCCGCCAAGGTGGCGTAACAGGCTGAGGTAGAGCAGCTGGCTGATATAGGGCTCGCCCGCCAGATGCAGGCGCAGATGGCTGAGTCCGATCTCGCCGAGATGGCCATCGGCGCTCATCTGCAGGCGCAGGCTGAGCAGCGCGCCGGTGCCCTTGACCGAATACTCCAGCGCCTGCAATGCCAGCGGCAGCACCTCGGTGGCGTAGGCGGTGCGAAAGCAGCAACTGACGCCCTGCACCGGATTGGATTCCACCGGCGTATTGCGCGGCACCGTCAGCGCCGGGCCGGGTCGTTTCAAAGTATCGAACTGCAGCATGCTGAAGGCCGGCAGCGGGCGCATGTAGTTCGGCCACAGCAGATGCATCAGCGAGTGGGTCAGCTCCGGCAGCTCGTCATCGAGCTTCTGCCGCAGCCGCCCGGTGAGAAAAGCGAAACCTTCGAGCAGACGCTCGACATCCGGGTCGCGCCCGGCCTGCCCGAGGAACGGCGCCAGTGCCGGACTGCGCTCGGCGAAGCGCTTGCCTAGTTGGCGCAGGGCGGTCAGTTCGCTCTGGTAGTAATGGTTGAAAGACATGTCTAACGATTCATCCTTGTCGTTCCGTGTCCGGCGCTTGCGCGGATTGCGTCTAGCGTCGGCGGTAGCATCCCGTGGAGGTATCCATATCCACGAGCAGGCAGTTGCCGCTTGGCACGAGTCTCATCCCGTCAAAAAACGCCCTCAGACCGCGTTCGCTCAACTCGATCTGCCCGTCCACCATTGCCCAGCGTCCTCGACCCTGGATGTCGAGGCTGCCGTAGTAGAGCACCGCCTCGAACGTGCCCTGTTCATGGAGCAGCAGCTGCGAGCCCATTTCCACCACGCCGACCAGTTCGTAGCGCCCGGCCAGTTCGCGCGGTGGTGGAGAGGTGCTGGTGCAGGCGGTCAAAGTCAGCGCGAGGGCTACCAGCGCCAGGCGGGCGCAGCGTGAGGAGGTTTTACCACGAGCCATAGGGCACCCCGTGTTGCTCGATATAGGCCTTGGCTTTGTCGGAGAGCGGACGATGTTCTCCGTTGGATTTCCCGCCGTACGGCCCGACCTTGCTGATGGCCGCTTCGAAGCGACCTATTTCGATGGATTGCAGGCAGGGACCGCCTACCCAGGCCTTGGCGATGCCTCCAGGGGCCACGCCGATGGTTATAACCCTGCGATACATCCCTTCGACGACTCTTTTCTCGCCACGGCAGTAAGGAGCCTGAGGCTTGAGCATCTCCTCACGCACCCATTCGGGAACATTGATGCGCACGTTATAGGTCTGCGGTTCGACCAGTGATTGCCAGCGCACAAAGATGATCTCCGGTAGGTCGATGCCACGTAGGCCCTTCCCGGCGGTTCCCGCCGGATGCGATGGCCATCCGGCTACGACGCTTGCATAGGATGGCACGCCGCCACCGACTCTTTCGTAAGCCAGTCCACGGCGGTCGATTACATCCACGCTCTCTACCCAGACTTCCATATAGTCGGGCGCGATAACGCCCGCATACCAAGTGTCGAAAGGCAGCCTGGGTTGGGCCTGGCTGCTCGCGCAGCCACTGAGCAGGACGAGTACGCAAGCGAGAAAGAGATTCTTCATTCGGGGTAGCCTTGCTGTGGCTGGTTGTTGTAGATCAGACGGACGTTGGGTGCAGGCTTGCTGATAAGCAGACCGCCAGAGGGCTTCCAGTTCGCTGACAGGTGGATGTAGTTTCTCCGAAGCAAGCGTTCTTCATTTTTATCCAGGTCGTAACGGCCTCCTTTGGAAAAAGCCATCAGCTTATCGGCAATTTTCTGAAGCTCCTTGGGCAGTGCGATTGCTCTTTCCCTTTCATCGATGAAGTCGAAAGGAACGTCTTGCTGCACTGCTAGTTCCCGCATCACACGCAAATACACCAGCGCCAACTCGCCGCGTATCTGACGGTCAATAGTTACCAGGCCTAATACCCAGTCCTCCGGTGGATGGTTGACGCCGCGGGGGTTGAGTTTGCGGATGCGGCGAACCTCTTTTTTAAGCTGATCTTCCGGTAGCCCGAGAGCCATCCACTTCTCGTATTGACGGCTGGTTTCACGCCAGGCGTGCGTGCTTTCAATAGGCGTACCAGCGGGCACCGTGGAGCTGACAGGACGACTCAAGATCAGCTTTTCCCGGGCAATCGGAAGATAGCCACCACCGATATCCGAGTGCGCGCCGGGAAGCGCTATCTCCTGGTGATGCGGAGCCACGCTATTGAGCGCGAAGTTCCAGCGCATCTCATCTCGAGCCGTGAGCTGGATTACCTTGCGTGCGCAACCCGGAGGCAGGTACAGGTTGATGCCTCGATTGAGATGGTCCGCAGGGCTGAAGTCCCACCCCATTGGGTCGACCACTGCTGCCACCGTATCGAACAGACCGATAAAGTTGATGCAGGCCTGGCCGCTCCATTCGAAGTCTTCTGACAGACCGAACTGGCCTGGCCGCAGGAGCTCAGCCAGCACCCCACCGTTGGCTTTGAGTACCTCATTGGCGAAGTGGCGGGCTGCTGCTGCACCGCGGCTAAATCCGAAAATATCGAACTCCAGCGCGTCGATCTGCACGTTGGGATTGCTTTCCGCAAATAGGCCCAGCTGTACGCGGATCGTGTTCGGGCTCTGGATCACCCGAGCCCCCACACCGGTATCGCCCATGCCTGTAGCCTGCCCGTATATCGAGTCCGCAGCACCGCTGCTGGTGCCGATGCCTTCGAGATAGGCCTTGATGCTGGCGCTACGCTCGTCCTTCGCCAAGCTCCGGGTCGCATCGTCCTGGTACAGGTCGAACAACTGCGCTACGTTGCTCGGCGCGTTGCCGTAGCTGTTGTCGGGCGTCTGGGTGAAGAAACCGTTGCCTTCGCTGCCGCCGAAGCCATGAGCCCGGCAGTAGTCGACGACTTCGCCAAGGGTGCGCTCGTCCAGCAATGTCAGGTCGTCGCGGCGGCACTTTTCGGTCACGGCAGCATTGGCCAGGTTGTTGCCGGTGCCGTCGAAGAACACGCCGATTCGCAGGGTGATGCCCTGGCGCGCCTGTTGCTGCGGCTGCTCGACCAGTTCCTCTTCCTCGTCTTCTTCTTCCAGGCCCAAAGGCGCTAGGTCCCCCGGCTCTTCCTGCCAGGCGCGGGCTAGCGGTGTGGCCGGAAGAAGGGACTTGACCGCGCTGGTTGCCGCAGCAATTGCAGCGGTCGCAATGCCAAGCGCTTCGGGTGCGAGGAAAGGCGCCGGGCTGTGACCGCTGCCGATGATCACCGTCCCCGAGCCTGCGGTGACGACATTGCCGTGGTTCCCCACACTGCCCACCACCGCCGCTGGTTTGCCATCAATCAGCACGTTGGGAATCACCGCGCTGGCCATCGCACCGCCGCAGGCGGAGGCGTCGCCTTGGCGCGCGGCCGGCAGGCCGTCGAACAGCACGTCGGGTGAGCCGACGGCAATGGGGTTGGTGCCATGGCCTGTCTTCGGACAGGCTGTGGGGTCGCCCAGGCGGGCTGCGGGTTTGCCGGACATCCGTTGTCTCCTTACTGGACCTTGACCTGTCCGCTGCCATCCAGGCTGGCGGAAAAGCTGACCTGGCGCTTGAGGCCATCGACCTCCAGCAGGCCTTCAATGGTGAAGGCGAGGCTCAGTGGGTCGTGGGTTCGCGGCAGTGACAGCACCCGCACCCGGGTCAGCCTGGGTTCGTACGCTTCGATGAAGCGTTCGATGGCGATACGCGCCTGCTGCAGCGAGTCGTGCAGCGACAGGCGCATATCGTTGAGATCGGGCAACCCGTAGTCGGGCAGCGTCTGCACGCTGCCCGCCCGGGTGCTGAGCATCTTGGCCAGATGGGCAGCCACCGAGGCCATTGCCGCGACTTCGCGGCTCCAGCCGGAACGCCGCGCGGCGTCGCCGCCGAGGCGTTCGAAAAGGCTGCCGTATCCGTTCAAGTGCTTATTCCTTGTCCAGCTTGCCGACCAGCGACAGGGTGAAATCCGCGCCCATGTACTTGAAGTGCGGACGCACGCTGAGGCTGACGCGGTACCAGCCCGGTTCGCCCTCGACGTCGCTGACGTTGACCTGGGCGGCGCGCAGCGGACGACGGCTACGTACTTCGGAGCTCGGGTTCTCCTGGTCGGCGACGAACTGGCGGATCCACTTGTTCAGTTCCAGTTCGAGGTCGGTGCGCTCCTTCCAGGCGCCGATCTGCTCGCGCTGCAGCACCTTCAGGTAGTGCGCCAGGCGGTTGACGATGAACAGGTAGGGCAGCTGGGTGCCGAGCTTGTAGTTCAGCTCGGCGGTCTTGCCTTCCTCGCTGTTGCCGAAGAACTTCGGCTTCTGCGCCGAGTTGGCGGAGAAGAACGCGGCGTTGTCGCTGCCCTTGCGCATGGTCAGGGCGATGAAGCCTTCCTCGGCCAGCTCGTACTCGCGGCGATCGGAAACCAGCACCTCGGTCGGGATCTTGGTCTCGATCTCGCCCATGCTCTCGAAGTGGTGCAGCGGCAGGTCTTCCACTGCGCCGCCGCTCTGCGGGCCGATGATGTTCGGGCACCAGCGGAACTTGGCGAAGCTGTCGGTCAGGCGGCTGGCGAAGGTGTAGGCGGTGTTGCCCCACAGGTAGTGCTCGTGGCTGCCGGCGACGTTTTCCTTGTAGACGAAGCTCTTCACCGGGTTGTCTTCCGGATCGTAGGGGTTGCGCAGCAGGAAGCGCGGCACGGTCAGGCCGACGTAGCGGGCATCCTCCTGCTCGCGGAAGCTCTGCCACTTGGTGAACTGCGGGCCCTCGAAGTGATCCTTGAGGTCCTTCAGGTCCGGCAGGCCGGTGAAGCTTTCCAGGCCGAAGAATTTCGGACCGGCCGCGGCAATGAATGGCGCGTGGGACATGCTGGCGACGCTGGCGACGTACTGCATGGTCTTGACGTCGGGCGCGCTGGGGTCGAAGAAATAGTTGGCGATCAGTGCGCCGACCGGCTGGCCACCGAACTGGCCGTACTCGGCGGTGTAGATGTGCTTGTACAGGCCGGACTGAACGATCTCCGGGCTGTCCTCGAAGTCATCCAGCAGGTCCTGCTTGGAGGCGTTGAGCAGCTCGAGCTTGATGTTCTCGCGGAAGTTGGTGCGATCGACCAGCAGCTTGAGGCCGCGCCAGGAGGATTCCAGCGCCTGGAACTGCGGGTGATGAAGGATCTCGTCCATCTGCTGGCTGAGCTTGGCGTCGATCTCCGCGATCATGCGGTCGACCATGGCCTTCTTCACCGGCTCGTTTTCGTTCTGCGGCTTGAGCAGTTCTTCGATAAAGGCCGAGACGCCGCGCTTGGCGATGTCGTAGGCCTCGTCGTCCGGGGTCAGGCGGGTTTCGGCGATGATGCGGTCGAGGATGCCGCCTTCGGCGAGGTGGTTGCCGTGCTCGACGGCGGCTGCGCTAGTGGTCATGTAGATGTGCTTCCTTGTCGGTGATATCAGGCGTCCAGCTTCTCTTTGGCCGCCAGGCCCAGTTCGCCGAGTACGCGGTCACGCGAATCGTCGTCGGCGAGTACGCTTTCGATGGCCTTGCGGAAGGCCGGAGCATTGCCCAGCGGGCCCTTGAGTGCGACCAGGGCGTCGCGCAGTTCCATCAGTTTCTTCAGCTCCGGAACCTGCTCGACCAGATTGGCCGGGTTGAAGTCCTTCATCGAATTGATGCGCAGCTGCACGGCCAGTTCGTCGTCGGTCTGCTCGTCCTGCAGACGGTTCGGCACGCCGAAGGTCAGGTTCAGCTCCTGCTTGGCCAGGACCTCGTCGAAGCTGTTCTTGTCGATGGCGATGGGCTTGCGGTCCTCGATCTTGCGGTCGTCGGCGCGCTGGGTGAAGTCGCCCAGCACCATCAGCTTGAGGGGCAGCTCGACCTCTTCCTGAGCGTTGCCGGTGGCCGGCTTGAACGTGACGTTGATGCGTTCCTTGGGTGCAACCGAGCCTTCTTTGGCCATGGTGTTCTCCTTTGCGTTAATCCAGCACCACTTCGAGATCGAGGTGGCACAGCCTGCGGTAAATCTCATCCTTGCTTTCACGCACGGCGTGGTTCTGCGGCAGCAGCTCGCAACAGCTGTGCAGCAGGCGCAGTACCTCGAGGGCGAGATCGGGTTCCCAGCTGCCCAGGCCGCTGGCCTCAAGCTGCTGGTCGAGTGCTTCGAGCTGGGTTTTGGCCAGCTCGTATTTCTTCGCCTGGTAGCAAAGGCGGGCGAGGCTCAGCTGCCAGAAGAAGCGCTCGCGGCCGCCACGGGCGCGAGCCAGGCCCTGCTTGAGCTGCTGCACGGCAGGTTTGAGCCCCTCCTTGCGCAACAGCGGCAGCGCTTCCTGCAATGCCAGCTCCCAGCTCGGCTGCACGCTGCCAGCAGCAGGCGGCTCTTCCTGTCTTGTGGTGGCGGCACGCTGCACATGGGGCATGACCTGGCCGCTGATCCAGGCGCGGGTTTCGGCATCGGCGAACGGGATGCCGTCGTGAAAGCGCAGCTCCTCCAGGCGCGGCAGCCGCTGCAGGAACAGCGCGAGCTGAATCTCCACTTCGCGCATGGCCTGTTCGGCCGCCAGCTCCTGCAGGCACTCCCAGGCCAGGCGCTGGCCGTCCAGCCAGAACGGGGCACGCGCGGTGCTGTTCTCCAGATCCACCAGCAGGTCCGCGTACAGACCCTGGGCGAAGCGTTCGCGGTAGTTGGCCAGCTTGTCGGCAGGTATCCCACGCAGGGCGGTGACCTGCTCGCCGTTGTGCTCCGGCAGGCTGTCGATACTCAGCCAGAGCAGGGTGCGTGAGAGGCGCAGCGGGCGCAGATCGCTGGTGCGCTGCTTGAGCCACCAGGCCGTCAGCGGGCGCGCCTGTTCCTGCAGGTTGCGCACCGCCTTGAGCGCTTCCTTGTCATTTTCGATCGGTGAGCCGGGGGCGAAGACCTGGCTGGCGACCTGCTTCACCTGGGCGATAGCCGCGCCGACCGTCCCGGGCTGGGCCTGCCCCTGACTGGCGCGCTTGACCATGCCGTCGAGTTGGCGGCACAGCGGCAGCAGCAGCGGTGCGTCTTCGCCCAGATGGCCGGACAGGCATTGTTCCAGTGCGTGCAGCTGCTCGGCGAGGCCACGGAACAGCGGTAGCTGTTCGCCGACAGGGACGTCTTCGGAAAAGGTCTGCTCCAGGCGCGGCAGCAACCAGTTGATCGCGGCGGCACGGGTGCGTGGCTTGCGCGGATGCAGCTCGGCCCAGTGATTGCTGCACAGGTACTGCAGAACGCTTAGACCGGCCTGCAAACCGGCGAAGGATTCACGCTGGAACAGGCTCCAGGTCAGCCAGGCGGCGGCGCGCAGGTCCTTGGACAGCGAGGTGAGCAGCATCTCGCTGCCTTCGCGGACCTTCTGCCAGTCGATACCGGTGGTCTGGTGCAGCGCCCCGGCCTTTGCCAGCTCGGTTTCCAGCAGTTCGAACTCGCTGCTGTAGCGAATATCGTCGCCAGCGAAATTGCTGTCATTGACCGGTTTTCTGGCAAGTTCCAGATAATGCTTGCTGAGTGCGCTGGCGTGCATTGGTCTTCCGTGACGCTCAAGTTCGATCCGTGAACTTTTGAAACAGCCGTAAATAATAAGAGCGGCATGTTTCGAGAAAGGAGTGCGCAACTTCTTGCGCACCTTCCCTGCGCAATAAATTGCACAGGGCCTTATGGGGTGGGCATCCTAGACGGGGGGTATGCCTCATTCAAGGCGAGAAGTGTGATCTCTGTTGCAGTGAGAAATATTAGCCGGCTATCGACGGAACTAATTCAAAAGTGCAGGGAAAGTTGCCTCTGCGATCTATTTAAGCGTGTGCGAAATAAGCCAGTTTCATGTAAGTCATCACTTACATACAACTATCTACTCGATCACAGAAAGATGATTGGTAGTGTTATAGCCGATAGCGGCGGCTGGTCAGTGCGCGGGGTCTGCGGTGATGGATACGCCTAACAGGTGCTGCTGGCCTGGCTGCAATACCACCACGTCGTCCAGCACGTTGGCCGTCTCGATGCAGGCCATGCGCTGCCAGGCGTCGTCGGCGTAGCTGGACAGGCGCTTGGCCTTGTCGATCCACGGGTTCCACAGTACGGCGGAGCGCGAGCCGCGAGTGGTCAGCCGGATGCTGCGTTTCCATGCCGGGTCGATGAGCTGCAGGGTTGTCGGAAGCTGCAAGTAGATGCGGTCGGTTTCGCCGTTGAACGCCAGGTCACCGTTCTGCTGCTGGCGCTGCTGCCAATCCAGCAGCGTATCGATGTAGGGGCAGCCGGCCAGGCCTTCGACGCGCACCTGATGGATGTCGCTGACAGCGAAGTAGCTGTGCAGGGCCTGGCTGATACTGATCGCCTCCACGCCGACGTTGCGGCTGCTGAGGCTGAGCTCAAGCTCATCGGCCAGACGGATCTGCAGCGTCAGTTCGACCCGATGCGGCAAGCCCGGCAGCTCGCCGAGCGCCTGCGGGCAGTGGAACTCGAGAATCGCCGTATCGCCTTCGCTGCGCTGCTCCCGCAATTGCCAGGGCAGGGCGCGTACCAGGCCGTGGAAGGGTGCGGGTTGCTCGCCGCTGTAATTCGCCTGCACCGCTTGCGGGTTGCGCGCCAGGTCGCCGAACCATGGCCAGCACACTGGCACACCGCCGCGTACCGATTGGCCCTGTTCGAAGGCGGCCTCCTCGCTGAGCCAGATGATCGGCGGCGCATCGCCCTGGCGATAGCTGAGGATCTGCGCGCCCTGTTCGGCGATCAGCAGTTCGTCCTCACCGCGACGTACTCGCCAGCAGACAAGCTGGTTCATTTCGATGCGTTGGATATCGACAGGCATGGGGAATCTCGTAAGGGTTCGGATTTGCGTCTGACCGCAGAGTGAAGGCGGGATTCAGCCGGAGCGGTCAAAGGGTCACTGCCTCCTTGCGCAGGAGGCAGTGCGGGAGTCAGCGTCCCTGGCAGGCGTCGACTCGCAGCCAGCGCTCAAGCAGCTTGAAGCCTTGCATGAGGATAAAGGCGATCAGCAGGTAGATCAGGCCGGCGGTGAGGAACATTTCCTCGTGCAGGTAGGTGCGTGCAGCGATCTTGCGCGCCATGCCGGTCAGTTCCAGCAAGGTGATGGTGCTGGCCAGCGCGCTGGCCTTGAGCATCAGGATCACTTCGTTGCTGTAGGCCGGCAGGCCGATGCGCGTGGCACGCGGCAGGATGATGTGCAGCAGTGCCTGGCTGCGCGACATGCCCAGCGCGCGGGCGGCTTCGATTTCGCCGTGAGGCACGTTCTGGATCGCGCCGCGGATGATCTCGGCGATATAGGCTGCGGTGTGCAGCGTCATGGTGATGATCGCGCACCAGTACGGGTCACGCAGGTATGGCCAGAGCGCGCTCTGGCGCACCACGTCGAACTGCGCCATGCCGTAGTAGACCAGGAACAGCTGGACCAGCAGCGGCGTGCCGCGGAAGAAGAAGATGTAGCCGTAAGGCAATGCACGCACCGCCAGGTGCCGGGACGAACGGGCTATGCCCAGTGGCACGGCGACGATCAGGCCGGCGATGACCGATACGCCGACCAGTTGCAGAGTCAGCCAGGCGCCGTCGATAAAGCTAGGCAGCCACTTGATGAAGATTTCCCAGGTCATGCTGCGCTCCGCACGAAGCCGCGGCCGGCACGTTTTTCAAGGAAGTGCATACCGACCATGGCGACGATGGTCAGGCACAGGTAGATGAAGGCCGCCACCAGGAAGAAGGTGAAGGGCTCCTTGCTGGCGGTCACGGCAATCTGCGAGCGGCGCATGATCTCTTCCAGGCCGATGACAGATACCAATGCCGTGTCCTTCATCAGGATCATGAACAGGTTGCCGAGGCCCGGCAGGGCCAGGCGCCACATCTGCGGCAGGATCAGGCGGGTGAAGATGCGCCGTTTGCCCAGGCCCAGCGCCAGGCCGGCTTCACGGTGGCCCTTGGGAATGGCCAGCAGTGCACCGCGGAACACCTCGGTGGCGTAGGCGCCGAAGCACAGACCCAGGGCGATGGTACCGGCGGCGAACGGGCTGAGCGCGAGGTTCTCGATGCCGAACAGCTCACCGATGCCGCGAATCATGCTGATGGTGCCGAAATAGATCAGCAGCACCCAGAGCAGTTCGGGTACACCGCGCACGATGGTCGAATAGGTACCGCCCAGCCAGCGCAGCGCGCTGTAGGGCGAGGTCTTGGCGAGTGCGCCGAGCAGACCGAGCACCAGCCCCAGCGCCAGGGAGGCGAGGGCCAGTTGGATGGTCATCCAGGTGCCGGCGATCAGGGCCGGACCGAATCCGTGAAGGTCAGGAATCATAGGAACTCAAACACCGAAGCCCGATCGGCCAGCAGGCTGGCGATCGGGCTTCGGTTCGGTTGGATCAGTAAATGCTGAACGGGAAGTACTTGTCGTTGATCTGCTTGTAGGTGCCGTCGGCGATGATTTCCGCTAGCGCCTTGTTCAGCCGTTCGCGCAGTTCATCGTTGCCCTTGCGTACGGCGATGGCGATCTTGTCGTCATCGAATACCGGCTCGCCCTTGAACTCGAAGTTCTTGCCGGCGTCGCTCTTGAGCCATTCCCACTGCACGAAGGTGTCGGCGAGGATGCCGTCGACGCGACCGGACGCCAGGTCCAGATAGGCGTTTTCCTGGGTGTCGTAGAGCTTGATGTCGACGACGCGGTCCAGGTTGTCTTCCAGCCAGGTGCCGGCGATGGTTGCGCGCTGCGCACCGATCACCTTGCCTTTCAGATAGCCTTCGTCAGTCTGGAACTCGACGTTCTTCGGCGCCACGAACTGCAGCTTGTTGGTGTAGTAATGGTCGGTGAAGTCGACGGCGTTCTTGCGTTCCTCGGTAACCGACATGGAAGCGGCGAGAAAGTCGAACTTGCCGGCGTTCAGCGCAGGGATGATGCCATCCCAGTCGGAAGTGACCACTTCGCACTCGACCTTCATCTTGGCGCACAGGGCGTGGGAGATATCCAGGTCGAAGCCGACCACCTTGCCGCTGGCGTCGATCAGGTTGAAGGGTGGGTAGGCGCCTTCGGTACCAATCCGTAGTTTTTCCGCCGCGAATGCCTGAGTGCCGATGATCAGCGAGGCAGCAGCGGTCAGCAGGATCTTCTTATAGCTCTTCATGCGGTGTTGCTCCATTTAGCGATGGCTGGACATGAATTGTTTACAGCGCGCCGATTGAGGATTGTCAAATACCTGCTCGGGCGTTCCCTGTTCCTCGACCAGACCCTGGTGGAGGAACACCACTTCGCTGGATACCTGCTTGGCGAAATTCATTTCGTGGGTGACGAGCAGCATAGTCCGGCCTTCCTCGGCGAGCGACCGGATCACTGCAAGCACTTCTTGTACCATTTCCGGGTCCAGCGCCGAGGTGGGCTCGTCGAACAGGATCACCTTGGGCTGCATCGCCAGCGTGCGGGCGATCGCCGCGCGCTGCTGCTGGCCACCGGAAAGCTGATTGGGGTAAACGTGGCGCTTGTCGGCGATGCCGACCTTGGCCAGCAGGGCTTCGGCCACCTCGGTGGCTTCGGCCTTGCTCTGGCCTAGCACGCGGCGCGGTGCCTCGATGATGTTGTCGAGGATGGTCATGTGCGGCCAGAGGTTGAAGTTCTGGAACACGAAGCCCAGCTCGCTGCGAATCCGGTTGAGCTGCTTGCCGTCGGCGGCGACCAGGTCACCCTGCTTGTCGCGCTTGAGCTTGAGCTGCTCACCAGCCACCAGAATCTCGCCCTCGTGGGGGTTTTCCAGAAGGTTGATACAGCGCAGGAAAGTGGATTTTCCGGAGCCTGAAGAGCCGAGGATGGAAATCACATCGCCGTCACGGGCGGTCAGCGAGATGCCTTTGAGAACTTCCAGATCGCCGTAGCGCTTGTGCAGGTTGCGGATTTCCAGTGCAGGGATGGCCTCGGCCATGAGGGGTCCTCTTACAGACCGGCGAAGGCCGCCATGGTCTAGATATCTGATGGTGCGCTCCGCGCGAACTGCTCGCCGTCCTGGCGAGGCGCAAACCTAGCATGCGATGCGGCATGCGCCAAGCGCGATGCGGCGTTGAGCGGTATGACCGATCGGTCACGTTTCCCTGGCCAACAATGCGATTCCATCTGTATAGATGAAATCGACGCTGCACGCGCAGGCGCATTCCGGTGCGTGGCGCAAATGGCAGGATCGGCCCGTTCCGTGCGGGCGGAAGCTGAAACGGTCTCAGCTCGCTTCCGGCTTCGGCGCGTCCTGTTCGTCGGAAAGCATTTCGTCGTGCTCGGCCATCTTCCACGGCAAGCTCCCCGGCGAGATGTGCAGGAAGTGCAGATACTTCTCGAACTGATCGAGTATGTCGCTAATGATGTCCGCCTGGTCGTATCCGTAGACGTCGTAATGCTGACCGCCGCGGCGCAGGAACACTTCGGCGCGGTAGTACTGCTCGTCGGTCTCCGGATCCTCGGTCAGCGCGAACGCTGGCATCGCGTAGCCGACCGCGCGGATCTCGTAGATGAAGTCCACCTGGTCGTCCTTGATGACCTCCAGGTAGAGCCGCGAATGGGCTTCATCGGTGTGCACTTCGGCAGCCCATTCCTGGCCGCTGAGTTCGCGCTGCACGCGGCGCATGGCTTTCAGTACCGTGGTGTTCATGAAGCCGTCGACCTCTTCCCGGCTGGGGAAGCTGACCATCCCAGCCAGGCGCTTCTTCCACAGCCCGGGTCCGGCGTTGCTCGCCAGCCGACTGCCCTGCATGTGGCTTTGCAGACTGGTTTCGTGGTGGCCTTCGATGACCAGTGCGCGCCACATGCCCAGCGCGGCGATCATCATGATGATCGCGAAGGGCAGCGCGCTGGCGATGGTCATGGTCTGCAGCGCGCTGAGGCCGCCGGCGAGGAGCAGTGTGGATGCCACGATGCCCTCGATGCTGGCCCAGAACACTCGTTGCCATACTGGCGTGTGCAGCGCGCCGCCTGCGGCCAGCGAGTCGATCACCAGAGAGCCGGAGTCCGACGAGGTGACGAAAAAGGTGATGATCAGCACCACCGCGAGGAACGAGGCGATGGACGTCAACGGCAGCAGTTCGAACAGTTTGAACAGCGCGATGGCGTTGTCCGCCTGCACATCCGAGATCAGCGAGGTATAGCCCTCGACCATGATCATGTGCAGTGCGGTGTCGCCGAACACCGAGAACCAGAGGAAGGTGAAGATGGTCGGCACGAACATCACGCCAAACACGAACTGGCGAATGGTCCGGCCACGGCTGATCTTGGCGATGAACAGGCCGACGAAGGGCGACCAGGCGATGGTCCAGCCGAAGATGAACAGCGTCCAGTTGCCGATCCAGTCGCTGCGGCTGTAAGCCTGCAGGTTGAAGGTGCGCTCGATGATGTTGTTCAGGTAGCTGCCGGTGTTCTGCAGGAAGGTTTCGAGAATGAAGATGCTCGGCCCGACCAGAAACACGAAGAGCATCAGGCCGATCGCCAGGACCATGTTCAACAGCGAAAGGTTCTTCACACCCTTGTCCAGGCCGGCGACCACCGAGCAGATCGCCAGGCCGGTGATGATCGCGATGGCGATGATCTGCACGTTGATGCTGATCGGTATCGACGGCCAGAGGTAGTTGATGCCCGCGTTGATCTGGGTAACCGACAGGCCCAGCGTGGTGGCAATACCGAACAGCGTGCCGAGAATGGCGAAGATGTCCACCACATGGCCAATCGGCCCGTGGATACGTTCGCCGATGATCGGGTACAGCGCCGAGCGCATCGACAGCGGCAGACCGTGGCGGAACGAGAAGTAAGCCAGCACCAGACCGGTAAGGCCATAGATGGCCCAGATATGAAAGCCCCAGTGGAAGAAGGCAATCTGCATCGCCTGCTTGGCCGCGTCGACGGTTTCTCCAGCTCCCGCGGGTGGCGAGGCGTAGTGCAGCACGGGTTCGGCCACGCCGAAGAACAGCAGGGCGATGCCGTAGCCGGCGGAAAAGAGCATGGCGAACCAGGCCGGGAAGCTGTATTGCGGCTCGGCGTGATCCGGGCCCAGCTTGATGCTGCCCCAGGGAGTCATGGCGATGCCGACGATGAACACCAGGAAAAAGGCCACCGAGAGCATGTAGAACCAACCGAAGTTGGTGGTGATGAAAGCCAGCGTCGAGCTGAACACTTCACCGGCCAGTTCCGGATTGCTGATGGTTCCGATCACCAGCAGCAGTGTGACGATCACTGCTGGAATGAACACGGGGAACAGAATGATGGCCTTGGGCAATTTCCTAGCGGCGTCCATGGGCGGTCAGCCTCCGTTTGCGCGGGTGATGAGCGGGATGTACGCGGCGAAACCTCCGGATTGCCCGAACGCTGCCTTCTGGGTAGACGGCCAGAGGCACGGAATGATTCAGAGAAAAGATGCGATGGGAAGTCGATCGGGCCAGCCGTAGCCGCTAGAAGGCGGGTTGCAGCCCGTATCGGCGCAGGATACGGGAGACCGTGCCGTCGGCGATCAGCGACTCCAGAGCCTGGTTGAAGCGCTTGAACTCAGCTTCGCTCACCGCTGCACGAGAAAGCCCGATGGCATAGGACACCGCTTGCAGTTCGCCTGCCTCGTGGATATCCGCCAGCCGCTCCTGCTCGATCAGGTGCCAGGCCACGTCCTGGTTGACCACCGCCACGCCCTGCTCGCCGAAGCGCCCAGCCTGCAGCATGCGCATCAGCCGGCGGTTGTCCGATTCAAGAATGAGCTCCACATCGGCCACTTTCGTCAGATGCTGGCCCAGCACGAACGAGGTACCGGACGGCCCGTAGACCGCCACGGTACGCCCGGCCAGATCCTCCGGGCGATGGAACACGAAGCGACTGGCCGAGCGCGCATAGACGCCATAGCGCGAGGTGACCAACATGCGGGTTAGGTGGAAGGCGCGTTCGCGTTCCGGTGAGCGGATCACAGTGAAGATGCCGTCCACCTCGCCGCCCTCGGCCAGCGCCAGTGCGCGGCGCCAGGGCAGCAGCTGGATCGGACAGTCGATTCGCAGCTGGGCGCATACCGCGCCAATGACGTCGACGAATGGGCCGGCAGGCGTATCAATTGGAGCAGTCGTCGCTGCGAAGGTGAACGGCGGGAAATCCTCGGTCACGAATCGCACTTGTTCGGCGTGGCTGTAGCCGACAGGCAGGGCGAGCGCCAGCAACATCGCAGTCCAGCGTACAGGCATGGTGATAGCTCCAGAGCGCGGCGACAGCTGCGGTCGCTTGTCCGTCATTGTTCCAGGCTAGCGCTTCGCTGGCGGCAACGCGACCCGGGCGTGGCAAACGCCTATGCGGTGCGGCTGAAATTGACGCCTTGAGCAGCGTCGAGACGTGGCTAACGAGCGGCGCTGCGCGTTTGCTTGCGCCACTCCCATGGTGGCTGCTGTTCCGATTTGTGCAGGGACCAGATGCCACGCTTGAACTCCCTTGCGACAGCCTCGAGATCGAGCAGGGTACGGTCATTCAGCTGGCCGCGGTATGCCCACGCCGTGCCGGTCCTGACCATGTCGGAATTGACGTCGACATCTCCGGCTCTGACGCGCGCCAGGGTTCGCCCCTGCTCGTCGCGGCCTTTGATCGTGAGAAAGACGTCCTTGCCGAATACATGGCTCGAAAGCGTCTGCCGGGCCTGGCTGCCGTACGGCTGTTTGAGATCGGGCGCGTCGATCTCCGCCATCCGCACCCTGAGCCTTTGGCCTTCGGCGGTGCGACAGCTGAAGGCGTTGCCATCGGCGATACCGATCACGCGACAGGTAATTACCTCGGCGCTGACGGGCATGGTTGTGATGAGCAAGGCGGCGAACAGATAGCGCTGCATGATGGCGTCCGTGCGGTTCAAAGGCAGGCGAGGGTAACAGCGCGCTTTTCCGTCGGACCGGAGCCAGGTCTCAGATGGCTCGCCTTGCTTCAACGAACGGGCAGGCGGTCACGTAGAGCGTTGCGGCGCCAGAGGAGAACAAATCGCAGGCAACAAAAAGCCCGCACTCGGCGGGCTTCTTGTGGGTTTTCAGGTAATGCTGACACCACCTGAAAACGAAAGGTGGTGCCCAGGGACGGAATCGAACCGCCGACACGGGGATTTTCAATCCCCTGCTCTACCGACTGAGCTACCTGGGCAACGGGGCGCTATTAGACGGATTTGGCTTTTGCCTGTCAAGCGCGCGCCGGAAAAATATTTAATCCGGACGGGCGCTTAGCGCAGCCGAAGGTCATTCACTCGGCGGTACGTAGCCTTCGGCCTTGGCGTAATCCTCGCCGGAGAAGAACTTGTCCATTTCGCCCTGGAGGAACTTGCGGTCCTCGGCGTTCATCATGTTCAGCCGGCGCTCGTTGATCAGCATGGTCTGGTGCTTCTGCCAGTCGTCCCAGGCCTGCTTGGAGATGTTGTTGTAGATGTCTTCGCCTTTCTGGCCGGGGAAAGGCGGGCGCTCAAGGCCGGGGAGTTCTTCGTTGTACTTGCGGCAATTCACGGTGCGGGTCATGGGTTTTCTCCTGCATGCAATTCAGCGGCGGCGCGCTTGAGCAGTGTCTTTACCGGCGCGGCAAGGCCGAGGCGCGGCGGGGTGGCGAGGTTATACCAGAGCCAGTCGGCCTCGGCCACGGCGTCAGGCGCGGACTTGACCCTGATCAGCCAGGGCTCGATAGCCAATTGGAAATGGCTGAAGGTGTGGGTCAGTCCGGGCAGCTCGCGGCGCTCTTCCAGCTGCAGCGCATGCCGTTCGGCCAGCGGATCGAGGGCGGCGAGGTCGTCCAGTTCCGGCAGGCTCCAGAGTCCGCCCCACAGGCCAGTGGATGGGCGCCGGTAGAGCAGGATGGCGCCGTCGCGATTGGCCAGCAGCGGCATCAGCGTGCGCTTCTGCGGCAGCGCCTTGCGTGGTTTGGGCACTGGAAAGTCGGTTTCGCGCCCGAGCAGATGGGCGCGGCAGCCGTCCTTGAGCGGGCAGAGCAGGCAGCTTGGGCGGCTGCGCGTGCACAGCGTGGCGCCGAGATCCATCATCGCCTGGGTGTAATGGTTGACGCGCTGCTGCGGGGTGAAGCGCTCGGCCACCTCCCACAGCTGGCGGGCCACTTTCGGCTCGCCGGGATAGCCTTGCTGGGCGACGTAGCGGGCCAGCACGCGCTTGACATTGCCGTCGAGGATCGGTGCCCTCAGGCCCAGGCTGATGCTGGCAATGGCGCCGGCCGTGGAGCGGCCAATTCCAGGCAGTTCGGCGAGTTTGTCGACGTCGGCCGGAAACACGCCGCCATGTTCGACGACGATCAGCTTGGCGGTCTTGTGCAGATTGCGTGCGCGGCTGTAGTAGCCGAGGCCGGTCCAAAGGTGCAGGACTTCATCTTCCTCGGCGGCGGCGAGCGCCTCGACGCTGGGCAGCGCGTCCATGAAACGGTCGAAATAGCCGAGCACGGTGCTGACCTGGGTCTGCTGCAGCATGATCTCCGACACCCACACCCGGTACGGCGTGATGCCCTGCTGCCAGGGCAGATCCTTGCGGCCGTGACTGTCGAACCAGTCGAGGACCGCTGTGCCGAACTGCTCCGGACTCATCGCTTGAACAGGCCCTTGAGCGCGTCCTTGAGTTCCGGGCTGACCTTGTCGCCGAGCTTCTCTTCGATCTTCTCGTTGAGTTTTTCCCCAGCCAGCCGCGCCGCGACCTTGCCTAGCGCGTCGTTGTCGAAGCGGCAGGCCTTGGCGCCCAGCTCCAGCGGGCCGCGGCAGCGCAGCGGCCATTCGATGCCGACGTAGCGCTCGTTGACCTGGCAGGCCGGGTCCGGCATGGCGCCCTTGTCGCCTTCGATGAGGATGCCGACGCGGTAGTCCATGCCCAGCACGCGCAGGTCGACATCGCCCTTGCCGTTGACGGTCAGGCCGGGAATGCTGGCCTTGAGGTCGGGGTTGCTGGCCACGCCGTTGCGTAGCGTCAGGTTGCCCTTGAGTTCGCGGAACGGCGTGTCCTTGCTGCGTGGGTCGCTGGCGAGTGGCTTGCGATTGAGCGTGGCGATGGCGCGGCACAGCTGCTGCTCGAGGTTGGCATCGACCAGCACACCGTTGTCGATGATGAAGCCGACCTTGCCGTTGAGGTTGTCGATCCAGGCCTTCTCGCTGTTGCCCTGGGTGCGCAGGTCGGCATCCAGGTTGAGCAGCCCCTTGACCACCACGTCCTCGCCCTGGCTTTCCAGCAGGCGCTCGACCGGCACGCCATTGAAGCGGTTCTGCACGGTCAGCAATGGCAGTGCCGGGCGTACGTCGAGACTGGCCGAGCCATCCAGGCGACCGCCATACAGGCCGGCGCGCATTTCCTGCAGGGTCAGCAAGCCGTTGCGGGTGCGTGCCTTGAGATTGAAGCCGTCCAGCGGGATTTTCATCGCGGTCAGGCTGCCGATGGCCAGGTTGACCTCGGTATCGAGCTTGCGCAGTTGCTCTAGCGGCAACACGGTCGCATCGCTCCAGGCCTGCTGGGTTGGCGCGTTGGGCAGTGGTGTGGTGCCGCTGCCGATTGCGCTGGCCTGGGTGCTCTTGACCTCGCTCTTGCGCGCTGCCTCGGCCGCCTGCTCCTTGCTCGGCGGCGGCAGGTAGCGATCCAGATTGAAGCGGTCGCCCTTGAGGTCGACGCGCAGCGCCTGGCGGGCGAAGTCGCTGACGGCGAGGCGGCCGGTGAAGGTGCTGTCGTCGAGTTTCAGGGTCAGCTCTTCCAGCGCGATGCTGTTCGGCGTGCCGCTCAGGCGGCTGACCAGTTCGGCTTTGCTCAGCGTTGCGCCATCGGCCATTGCCGGCAGTTTCTGGCCGGTGCCCTGGAGGAATTCGCGCAGGTTGAACTGCGCGACGGTCAGCGCGCCACTGATCTTCGCTTCCTTGTCCAGATCACGCGCCTTCAGTTCGCCCAGGCCGCGCAACTGGTTGGCGGTGAACTTGAGGCTGTTCCATTCGGCAATCTGCGCGGCAAGGTCGACCAGCAGCTGGCCCTGGGCGCTGAAGGTCAGCGTCTGGCCTTGCAGCGGTTCGCCGGAAGCCTCGCCGGACAGGCGCATGTCTTCGAACTGATAGCGTTTGAGCTGGTTGTCGAAGCGCAGCGCGCCCTGCAGTTCGGTACGTGCACGCATGACCGGTTGATTGCTGCCAAAGAAGGCGTTGAGCTTGACCGGGATCGAGCTGCCTTCGCGAATGGCGCCGGTCGTCAGCTCGATGCTTTCGGCGCTGTATTGCTGGCCGGTCTTGGCGTCGTGGTAGGTGACCCGCGCGTCGCTGACGGTCAGGCTGTCGATATCCAGCGTCAGCGGCTTGTTGCGCGAAGCTGGCGCTTGGTCGGCCTGTTCTGGGCTTGGCTCGCTGGCCTTCGGGGTTTGCGCGGGCTGCTCTGGTTGTTTGGCCGGCTGGCCGACGCCCTCCCAATTGCCGCGACCCTTTTCATCACGGTTCAGCGTCAGGTTGAGGCCGTTCACCTTGATATCGCTCATCTGCACTTCGCGGCTGAGCAGCGGCATTACTCGCACCGACAGGCCGAGCATGCGCAGGTCGGCGAAAGGCTGCTCCGGTGTCTGGGCGCTGGCCAGGGTGGTCTCGTGCAGCTCCAGACCGAGCCAGGGGAACAGGCTCCAGCCGATGTCGCCCTTGATGTCCAGTTCGAGGCCGGCTTTGCTGCGCGCCAGATCGCGGATCTCGTCCTTGTAGTCGTTGGGATCGAACAGGTGAGTCAGGGCGAAGCCTGCCGCCACCAGGATCAGCAACAGCCCGAGAAAGACCAGACCCAGGATTTTGCCGAGCGATTTCATGGACGAGTCCTTGTAGAAGAGCGATCTGAAAGGTGCCGAGTATAGCCCCGTGCCTGCGCTTGTCGGGAACGCGGTCGGCGTTGGAGTGGCATCAGGGGTGCGGGTTCCGCAGCTGGCCGCCGTACAGGGCAGCTGCGCCCTGTGGCAGTGAATCAGGCCGAGCGCGACGGTTGTGGTGCAGTCATGGGCAGTTAGAGCGAATCCAGCGGCAAATGGGTGCGCGCCGCCAGGGCGCTGGCTTCCAGATGCCCTGCAGGCGCGGCCAGGCGCAGTGGCTTGCCGGCTTCGCTGGCCTGACGCTGGGTTTCTTCCAGCAGGCGGCGGCCGACGCCGCGTTTGCGGGTGACTTTGCGTATGCACAGATGCGACAGGCGCCAGGCATCGTCGCCGCGCCGCAGCAGGGCGGCGCCGAGTAGGCGGTCATTGAAGCGACCGGCGATCAGGCTGCCATCGGCCAGAGCGGCCTCGATCAGCGCTTCAGCATTAGCGTAGGGCTCCAGCAACCACGCCGGTGCATCGGCGTAGATCTTCGCCAGATCGGTTAAATCCTGCGGGCTGGGCTGGGTGACGGATTCGACGTAGACGGGCATGGCGACCTTGCGACGGCTGAGCAGAAGTGCCGGCAAGGATACGCCGAACCGCCGCCAGCGCACGAGACGCCGGCGGTGGACGCGCCCGTCAATGCAGGCGGTGGCGCTCGTGGAGAAAGCTCAGCACTGCACGGCGGTAGTGGTTGTACTCCGGGTCGTCGGCCAGGGCGATGCGGTCGCGTGGGCGCGGCAGTTTCACCTCGAGGATTTCGCCGATGGTCGCCGAGGGGCCGTTGGTCATCATCACGATGCGGTCGGAGAGCAGCACGGCCTCGTCGACGTCGTGGGTGATCATCATCATGGTGTTGCCCAGGTCTTTCTGGATCTTCATCACCTCATCCTGCAGGTGCGCGCGGGTCAGTGCATCGAGGGCGCCGAACGGCTCGTCGAGCAGCAGCACCTTCGGTTTCATAGCCAGTGCACGGGCAATGCCGACGCGCTGCTTCATGCCGCCGGAAATTTCCTGCGGATACTTGTTCAGCGCATGCCCCATGTTCACCAGCGCCAGGTTGTGCTCGATCCACTCGCGCCGTTCGCGCTTGTTCATGCTGCGCTTGAACAGCTTGTTCACTGCGACTTCGACGTTCTCGTAGACGGTCAGCCAGGGCAGCAGCGAGTGGTTCTGGAACACCATGCTGCGGTCCGGGCCAGGGCCGCGGACTTCCTTGCCGTCGAGGATCACGCCGCCGAGGCTGGGGTCGAGCAGCCCGGCGACGATGTTCAGCACCGTCGACTTGCCGCAGCCGGAGTGGCCGATGATGGAGATGAACTCGCCCTTGGCGATGTTCAGGTTGATGTCCTTGAGCACCTGCGAGGCGAGGTTGCCGCGCACGAAACTCTTGTCCAGGTGTTCGATGGAGAGATAGCTCATGGCGTTGCTCCTCAGTTGGCCGGAATGCCGCGGGTGATGCGCTGGCCGACGAAGGCCACCAGGCGATCGAGCACGAAGCCGACCACGCCGATGTAGACGAGCGCGAGGATGATGTCGCTGATGCGCGAGGCGTTCCACGCATCCCAGATGAAGAACCCGATGCCGACGCCGCCGATGAGCATCTCCGCGGCGATGATCGCCAGCCACGACAGGCCGACGCCGATGCGTAGGCCGGTGAAGATGTACGGCGCGGCGGCCGGCAGCATGATGGTCTTGAAGTACTCGAAACCGTTGAGCTGCAGCACCTGAGCGACGTTGCGGTAGTCTTGCGGGATGTTGCGGATGCCCACTGCGGTATTGATGATGATCGGCCAGATCGCGGTGATGAAGATGACGAACAGCGCCGAGGGATGGCTGTCCTGGAAACCCGCCAGCGACAGCGGCAGCCAGGCCAGTGGCGGCACGGTGCGCAGCACCTGGAAGATCGGATCGAGGCCGCGCATGGCCCAGTCCGACTGGCCAATCAGCACGCCGAGGCCGACCCCAGCGACCACCGCCAGCAGATAACCCACCGCCACCCGCTGCAGGCTCGCCAGCAGTTGCCAGGCCAGGCCCACGTCATTGCCGCCATTGTCGTAGAACGGATCGATGATCAGCTCCCAGGTTTCCGCGACCACCTGCGAGGGCGGCGGCAGCGCGGCGTCCGCGCCGGAGCAGAGCATCTCCCAGATCACCCCGAGCACCAGCAGGATCACCAGCGGTGGCACCAGCTGCTGCACAGCGTAGCGGCCGCTGCGCCGAGCCAGTGCGGCGAGGCGGGAAGGGCGGACGATGGACACCGGCTCGGCGCTGGCGGGCTGCAGTTTGACGTTGGCATTCATGGGCTTTTCCTCGCGGGTTGCGGTTATCAGGCCATGGCCTTGATGGTCAGGCTGTCCAGGTAGGCTTGCGGGTTCTCGGGGTCGAAGACCTTGCCGTCGAAGAACTTCTCCACGCCGCGGGAGGTGGAGGTCGGTATCAGCTCAGCGGGCAAGTTCAGCTCGCCGGCGGCGGCACGCCAGATGTCTTCGCGGTTGACCTTGGCGATCAACGCCTGGCTGTCGAAGTCCGTTGGCAGGTAGCCCCAGCGCTTGTTCTCGGTGAGGAACCAGAGGTCGTGGCTCTGGAACGGATAGGACGCGTGGTCGTCCCAGTAGCGCATCTGCTCGGGATGGTTCTCGATGACTTTGCCGGTGCCGTAGGCGAAGTTGCCCTTCATGCGGTCGACGATGTCCTTGTAGGGCGCGCCGATCCACTTGCGCTGCGAGCAGATCTTCGCCACTTCCTCCTTGTTCTCGGCCTTCTCGCAGAACTGCTGGGCTTCCATGATCGCCATGGTCAGCGCCTTGGCCGCGTTGGGGTTGGTCGCCACGTAGTCGCTGCGCAGGGCAAAGGCCTTTTCCGGGTGGTTGTGCCACAGCTCGCCGGTGGTGTTGGCGGTGTAGCCGATCTTCTGGTTGATCAGCTGCGCGTTCCAAGGCTCGCAGACGCAGAAGGTGTCCATGCTGCCGACCTTCATGTTGGCGACCATCTGCGCTGGCGGCACGACGATGGTGTTGATGTCGGCATTCGGGTCGATGCCACCGGCCGCCAGCCAGTAGCGCATCCACAGGTCATGGGTGCCGCCGGGAAAGGTCATTGCTGCGCTGACTTTCTTGCCGCTGGCCTTCTTCGCTTCCAGTGCGGCTTTGAACGGTGTGCTGTCGAGGCCGATCTTCAGGTCGCGATATTCCTCGCCGACCGAAATGCACTGGCCGGCCAGGTTCAGCCGCGCGAGGATCGACATGGCCACCGGCTGGTTGTTCGGCGTGACGATGCCGGCACTGATCAGGTAGGGCATCGGCGTGAGGATGTGCGCGCCATCGATGCCGTTCTTCGCCGAACCGAGCACCAGGTTGTCGCGGGTGGTGCCCCAGGACGACTGCTTGAGTACTTCGACTTCGGTCATTCCGTACTTGGCGAAAAGGCCCTTCTCGGCGGCGACGAACAACGGTGCGGCGTCGGTCAGGGCGATAAAGCCGAGCTTGGCCTTGCTGGTTTCCACGTCACCGCCCGCCGCCCAGGCGGCCGAACGCATTCCCAGGGACATGCCGCCGAACAGGGCGACGCCGCTGGCGGCGATGATCGATTGCTTGAGAAAGCTGCGGCGCGAGGCCAGCGTTACGCTGCTGGGCTGGTCGTTGTTCGGCTTGTCGGTCATGGTCGGGTTTTCCTTTGGGCGAAAAAAAACGGCGCCACACCGCCCGGCTGGAGCCGGAGAGCGTGGACACCGTTGTCCTGATGAGGAGTTGTGAAAGCCGAAGGATCCGGCCTTGCCTGAGCTTTGCGAAAGCTGTGCCAGAACTGCTCCGGCGGCGCGGAGCGGGTGCTGCCGCGGCATGGAATCACCGGGTGGTCTCCATCGAATCAAGCACTTGCGGCGCAGCGCAGACCGAGCGCGCCCAGCTCGGTGATTGGCTTGATCAAGATGAATTGCGCTTGGCGATCCTGCGGGGCTGGCGGCGCATGCACATCCGCGGGGCAGGCATGCTGGTCCGATGGTGCGGCGTGCCTGTTTTCAGTGCCTGGAGCGCTGGCCCAGGGTGCGGGCTGGGGCGTGATCGGCGGGCTGTGCCAGTGCCAGTAGGCGCTGGGCGACCTCCTCCAGCCGCAGGCCCTGATTCATTGCCGCCTGACGCAGCCAGCTGTAAGCCTCGCCTTCGGAGAAGCCCTGCTGGCGCATCAGCTGCTGCTTGGCCCGCTCGACCTGTTTGCGCTCGTCCAGCGCCTGACGCGCCTCGCGCAATTCTTCATTGAGGCCCTGCAGGCGTACGCTCTGGGTGAGCAGCAGCTCAAGGGTCGAGCGCGCCACCATCGCGGTCATGCCGTCCGGCGGTGGCGCGTCAAGGTCGCTAGCCTGCACACTGAACAGCTTGGCCTGCTCGGCGGCGGCATGCATGTCGGCGATGCCGTCTAGCAGCTTGCGATGGCTCTGCAGGTCCTTGCGGATACGCTCGATGCTGTACCGGCACTGTTGCAACAGGTCCTGCTCCAGGCGCGTCTCGACCTGCTTCATTGCGTCGATGCGGTGCGTGTGCAGCTCGAACCAGAGCTCGCACAGCTGCGGTTCGACCGCCGCGCCGGGGCTGGTGCGGCGGGCGATGTCACGCAGGCGGCAGGCGTTGATGTTTGTCTCGCTGGCGCACAGTGCTTGCCATAGCGCCTGCGCTGCCGGGCTGGCGAAGCGGCTGAAGGTGGCGAAGCAGCGCTCCTGGCCTTCGAGCAGGTGCTCCAGACGCTCCAGCATGTCCGCGCGGAAATAGCCGCTGGCGAAGCCGACCACACCGAGCGCGCGCTCCTGGCCGGCCAGTTCCTTGCCCTGCATGAAATTGAACAGCGCCACCAGGCAGCGGGTGATGTCCGGATCGGCGGCGGTGTCGGCCGCCTCGAACACCACTGCCAGCAGCCCGCCGATCAGCCGCACCAGTGTCGCCGTGGCGTCCTGCATGCTGATGGCGTGCTCGCGGATGCGCCGGCGCAGCGCCGGCAGCTCGTCGAGGCTGTGCAGGGCATAGGCGATGCGGGTGAACAGGCGGGTCTTCTCGGCGCTGCTGACGGCGTCCAGATCGATGCGATCCAGATCCAGGCGGACGTCGCGCTCCAGCGCCTCGGCTTCCAGGCTGAGCACGTCCAACTGCTGGCGCTGATGGGCGGCGTTGCCGCTGAGGTAGATGTTCGAGTAGCCGCGCTCCTTCTGCAGCGCGTGCACCAGCTGGCTGATACGGGTGACCAGTTCGCAGGTGCGCGCCAGGTCCTCCAGGCCGAGCAGTTCGCTGCGCCGGGACGCCAGCATGAAGCGCAGGGTCGCAGGCATTTTCCGTCCGTGCATGGGCGGCACCTCCGCGGGTTGACGCGCAGGTTCCTGCAAGATGCAGTCCAGCGTGCCCTGCGCATATCCGCACTGCGGCGTTTGCGCCTATAATGTGCCCCTTTTCGCCCACGATCAGCGGAGCTGTTGATGTCCGAACGTACGGCTTACGTAGAGCGCAACACCCTGGAAACCCAGGTCAAGGTCACCATCAATCTGGATGGCACCGGCAAGGCGCGCTTCGCCATCGGCGTGCCCTTCCTGGAGCACATGCTCGACCAGATCGCCCGTCACGGGCTGATCGACCTGGATATCGAGTGCAACGGCGACCTGCACATCGACGACCACCACACCGTCGAGGACGTCGGCATCACCCTCGGCCAGGCCTTTATCAAGGCCATCGGCGACAAGAAGGGCATGACCCGCTACGGGCATTCCTACGTGCCGCTCGACGAGGCGCTGTCGCGCGTGGTGATCGACTTCTCCGGGCGCCCGGGGCTGACCATGAACGTGCCCTACACCCGCGCGGTGGTCGGCAAGTTCGACGTCGACCTGTTCCAGGAATTCTTCCAGGGCTTCGTCAATCACGCCCTGGTGACCCTGCATATCGACAACCTGCGCGGCATCAACACCCACCACCAGATCGAAACCGTGTTCAAGGCCTTCGGCCGCGCGCTGCGCATGGCTGTCGAACTCGATCCGCGCATGGCGGGGCAGATGCCTTCCACCAAAGGGTGCCTGTAATGCAGACCGTTGCCGTCATCGACTACGGCATGGGCAACCTGCATTCGGTGGCCAAGGCGCTGGAGCACGTCGGCGCTGGCCGCGTGCTGATCACCAGCGATGCGCAGGTCATCCGTGAGGCCGACCGCGTGGTGTTTCCCGGCGTCGGCGCGATTCGCGACTGCATGGCCGAGATCCGCCGGCTGGGCTTCGACGAACTGGTTCGTGAAGTCAGCCAGGATCGCCCCTTTCTCGGCATCTGCGTCGGCATGCAGGCGCTGATGGAGCGCAGCGAGGAGAACGAAGGTGTCGATTGCATCGGTCTGTTCCCCGGCCAGGTGCGCTTCTTCGGCAAGGACCTGCACGAGGACGGCGAGCACCTGAAGGTGCCGCACATGGGCTGGAACGAGGTCAAGCAGGTGGTCGACCACCCGCTCTGGCACGCGATTCCGGACAACGGGCGCTTCTATTTCGTGCACAGCTACTACATCGAGGCCGGCAATCCGCGTCAGGTGGTCGGTCGCGGCCACTACGGCAACGACTTCGCCGCCGCGCTGGCCGACGGTTCGCGCTTCGCCGTGCAGTTCCACCCGGAGAAGAGCCACACCCACGGCCTGCAGCTGCTGCAGAACTTCGCCGCCTGGGATGGTCGCTGGTAAATGAGCCGGGCCAAGCTCAAGCCGCCGGTCCTGACGCTGGATGCCGCTCAGGAGCAGGCGGCGCAACAGGTCATCAAGCGCTTTCTGCGAGACCGCTTCGAACTCGAGCTGGGCTCGTTCGAGGCGCAGGAAGTGCTCGATCTGTTCGCCCGGGAAATCGCGCCGCTGTATTACAACAAGGCGATCTTCGACGTGCAGAGCCACCTGAAGGAACGGTTCGAGAGCATCGAAAGCGACTTGTGGGCGCTCGAGAAGAGCTGACCCTTAACCGACACTTGATTTGAACAGGTTCAAGCCATGCTGATTATCCCCGCTATCGATCTCAAGGACGGCGCCTGCGTGCGTCTGCGTCAGGGTCTGATGGACGATGCCACGGTGTTTTCCGATGACCCGGTGGCCATGGCCGCCAAGTGGGTCGAGGCCGGCTGCCGCCGCCTGCATCTGGTCGACCTCAACGGCGCCTTCGAAGGCCAGCCGGTCAACGGCGAGGTGGTCACCGCCATCGCCAAGCGCTACCCGGACCTGCCGATCCAGATCGGTGGCGGCATCCGCACCCTGGAAACCATCGAGCACTACGTGCGCGCCGGCGTCAGCTACGTGATCATCGGCACCAAGGCGGTCAAAGAGCCGGGGTTCGTCACCGAGGCCTGCCGCGCTTTCCCGGGCAAGGTCATCGTTGGCCTTGATGCGAAGGACGGCTTTGTCGCCACCGATGGCTGGGCGGAAGTCTCCAGCGTGCAGGCGGTCGATCTGGCGCGCCGCTTCGAGGCCGATGGTGTCTCGGCGATCGTCTACACCGACATCGCCAAGGACGGCATGATGCAAGGCTGCAACGTCGAGGCCACCGTGGCGCTGGCTAACGCCAGCCGCATCCCGGTGATCGCTTCCGGGGGCATCCACAACATCGGCGACATCCAGAAGCTGCTCGATACCAACACGCCCGGGATCGTCGGCGCCATCACCGGGCGGGCGATCTACGAAGGCACGCTCGACGTGGCCGAGGCGCAGGCGCTCTGCGACCTGAAGTACAAGGACGAGTGATTCGCTGATCTGCGGTGGATCGGTGAAGCGTGATCCACCCTACACGCTACTTGCAGCTTGAAGCCTGCGGCTTGAAGAAGCTGCTTTCGGAGAAAGCCATGGCCCTGGCCAAACGCATCATTCCCTGCCTCGACGTGGACAACGGCCGCGTGGTCAAGGGCGTCCAGTTCGAGAACATTCGCGACGCCGGCGACCCGGTGGAGATCGCCCGCCGCTACGACGAGCAGGGCGCCGACGAGATCACCTTCCTCGACATCACCGCCAGCGTCGACAACCGTGACACCACCCTGCACACCGTAGAGCGCATGGCCAGCCAGGTGTTCATCCCGCTGACCGTCGGCGGTGGCGTGCGCAGCGTGCAGGACATCCGCAACCTGCTCAACGCCGGCGCGGACAAGGTCTCGATCAACACTGCCGCGGTGTTCAACCCGGATTTCGTCGGCGAGGCCGCGGACCGCTTCGGCTCACAGTGCATCGTCGTCGCCATCGACGCGAAGAAGGTGTCCGCGCCGGGCGAGCCGGGTCGCTGGGAGATCTTCACCCATGGCGGGCGCAAGCCCACCGGCCTGGATGCGGTGGCCTGGGCGAAGAAGATGGAAGACCTCGGCGCCGGCGAAATCCTGCTGACCAGCATGGATCAGGACGGCGTGAAGAGCGGCTACGACCTCGGCGTGACCCGTGCCATCAGCGAGGCGCTGTGCATTCCGGTGATCGCCTCCGGTGGCGTCGGCAACCTGCAGCACCTCGCCGATGGCATTCTCGAAGGCAAGGCCGACGCGGTGCTGGCCGCCAGCATCTTCCACTTCGGCGAATACACCATCCCGGAAGCCAAGGCCTACCTGGCCGCCCGCGGCATCGTGATGCGTTGATCTCAACGTGCAGCTGAACCAGGCTTAATGCCGAAATAAGGACATGTCCGCGGCTGTTGCGGACAGGCAATCAGGAGATTTCACGCATGCTCAAGACCATCGCTTCCCTCGCCGCTGCGGCGCTGCTATTCGGCGCCACGCTGGGCCATGCGCAGGCACCGGTGAAAATCGACCTGCTGACGGAGAACTTCCCGCCCTACAACATGGCGGCTGACGGCAAGAACTTCGCCCGCGACGAGCACATCAGCGGCATTGCCGTGGATATCGTGCGCGAGATGTTCAAGCGCGCCGGCATCGATTACAGCCTGACGCTGCGTTTTCCCTGGGAGCGCATCTACGGCATGGCGCTGGAGCAGGCCAACTATGGGGTGTTCGTCACCGCACGGCTGCCCGAGCGTGAAGAGCTGTTCAAGTGGGTCGGCCCCATCGGTCCGGACGACTGGGTGTTGCTGGCCCGCGGCGACAGCCCGATCAACCTGACCAGCCTGGAGCAGGCTAGCCAATACAACGTTGGTGCCTACAAGGGCGATGCGATCGCCGAGCATCTGGAAGGCCAGGGCCTGAAGCCGGTGCTTGCCCTGCGCGATCAGGAGAATGTGAAGAAGCTGATCGACGGCAAGATCGACCTCTGGGCCACCGGTGACCCCGCCGGCCGTTACCTGGCGCGTCTGGAAGGCGTAACGGGGCTCAAGCGCGTGCTGCGCTTCGATAATGCGGAGCTGTATCTGGCGCTGAACAAGCAGGTCGACGACGAGACGGTACAGAAGCTGCAACAGGCGCTCGATCAGATGCGCAGCGAAGGCCTGATCGACCAGATCAACGCACGCTACCTCTGAGCTGAGCCACCGGTCGGCGAGCATCCGCGCCCGACCTCTGTCGTGATGGCGGCGCGCCAGCTGGGTGCGTCGCGCATCCTTCTCGCGCCTTTCTGGCGCGCCCACCGCTTCGTGTTTTGGCCATCCCTGAGCTGCGCTGCCGCGCCGCTGCGCTGGTTCGCATCTTGCTTTCGACCGCTTCGGCCACGATCCGCGGAGGGGCGGGTCGTGAATCAGACAGGGAGCGAGCCATGCTGAAACGAATCCTAGCCGTCATCGTGCTGCTGCTATGCAGTCACGCCCGTGCCGAGCTACCCGACGACTATCGCGTCGTGTTGCTCACCGAGAACTTTCCGCCATTCAACATGGCCGAGGACAACAAGAACTACGCGGCCGATGCAAAGATCCACGGCATCAATGCCGATATCGTCCGCGAGATGTTCCGCCGGGCGAACATCCGCTATGAGCTGAGCCTGCGCTTTCCCTGGGATCGCATCTACAAGCAGGTGCTTGAACAGCCCGATCAGGGTCTGTTTTCCACAACCTTTACCGCCGAGCGTGAGCCGCAGTTCAAGTGGGTCGGCCCGCTGGCGAGTATCAGCTGGGTGCTGCTGGCGCCGTCGGATAGCCCGTTGCGTCTGACCGGTTTGGAGGAAGCACGCAATCTGCGCATCGGGGCCTACAAGAACGATGCCGTGAGTCAGCATCTGGAGAGCAAGGGGTTGGCGCCGATCAACTCGCTGCGCGACCAGGAGAACGTTGGCAAGCTGCTCAAGGGGCAGATCGACGTCTGGGCCACCGCCGATCCAGTCGGGCCCTATCTGGCCAAGCAGGAAGGCGTCACCGGTCTGAAGCCCGTGCTGCGTTTCAATGAGGCGCGATTGTTCCTGGCGCTAAACCGGGCGACGCCGGACGAAGTGGTCGAGCGCTTACAGCGGGCGCTGGACGCGATGCGCGCCGATGGCACGGTGGAGACGCTGCTGCAGCGCTATCTCTGATGCTTAGCGGTAGATGCCGCCGCGTCCGTGCGCGGCCATTGCCCGGTTGCTGCGGGTGGCGATCATCTGCCCGACATCGACCCATTCGATGCCCTGCGCCGAGAGGCGCGGCAGTTCGCGTTCGAGCACGGTCAGAGTGCTCTCATGAGGATGGCCGATGATGACTACCGAGCCCTGTTTGCGCGCCAGTGCGATCGCGGCTTGAAAGCGCTCGGCTACGGCAGTCGGGGATGGGTCATCGTCGAGGAAGATATCCCGCGACAGGCTGGCCAAAGCCGCGCGCTGCGCACTGGCCGCCGCCACGGTGCGCGGGCTGGTGCGGCTGTCGAGGAAGAACAGGTGGCGGCGCTGCAACTCGCCCATCAGCCAGCTCATCGGCTGTACCTGATCGGTCATGGCGCTGCCCATGTGGTTGTTCAGCCCGCTGGCATGTGGCACTGCCGCGAGCGCGGCGTCGAGCCGTCGTGCCAGTTCGTCATGGGGTAGCTGAGGATGCCAGGCGAAGCGACCCTGGGCGGGCGCCATCGGCATGTGCAGCATGACCGTCTTGCCGGCGCGATGGGCCTGCTCGGCAAGTTCACCGGCGTGGCGGGTATCGGGAAGAATCGCCAGGGCAACCGGCCCTGGCAGCTGCAGCACGCGCCGATCGCGTGCCGGGTTCTGCCCGAGGTCGTCGATTATCAGGGTCAACCGCGGTCGCGGGACATGGTCCGGCGTGGCCGCGGGCTCGTCGCCATATAGCGCCTGGCTGGCGAGCATCACCAGCGCTGCCAGGCCTGCCGCCCAGCCGGCCATCTTCACTGGCCGCGGGTGAGGTTCAATCCCTTGAGCAGATTCAAGGCCTGGCCGAGCTGGTAGTCGTCGTCCTGCGGTCGTGGCGAGTCGCTGGCGATCTGGGTGGCGGTCGGGCGGTCCGGGCCGCCGTTGCCGTTGCCCAGGTGGCCGGCCAGATCGGCTTCGCGGAAGCCGTCAGCAGCCTGTTCACGGGTCAGCTTGGCGCGTTCGACCTTGATGTCCGGCTCGATGCCCTGGGCCTGGATTGAGCGGCCGTTGGGGGTGTAGTAGAGCGCGGTGGTGAGCTTGAGCGCGCGATCATTGTTCAGCGGCAGCACGGTCTGTACCGAACCCTTGCCGAAACTGTCGGTGCCCATCACCACGCCGCGCTTGTGATCCTGCAGCGCGCCGGCAACGATCTCGGATGCCGAGGCGCTACCGCCGTTGATCAGCACGACCAGTGGCACACCTTCGCTGGCGTCGGCCGGGTCGGCATTGAAGCGCAGCTCGGAGTTGGCGATACGACCCTTGGTGTAGACGATCAGGCCCTTGGTGAGGAAGTGGTCGGAAATCTCCACTGCGGCCTGCAGCACGCCGCCCGGGTTGTTGCGCAGATCGAGGACCAGCCCGTTCAGTTTCTTGCCGTCGTTGTCCTTCTTCAGCTTGGCCAGCGCCTTGCCGACTTCCTCGCCGGAATTGACCTGGAACTGGGTGACGCGCAGGTAACCGTAGCCCGGCTCGAGGATCTGGCTGCGGACACTGCGTACCTTGATGACCGCGCGCTTCAGCTTCACATCGAACGGCTGGCCGCCCTCGCGCACCAGCGTCAGGCTGATGCTGCTGCCCGGCTTGCCGCGCATCTTGCCGATGGCGTCCATCATCGACAGGCCCTTGGTTGGCTGGCCGTCGATCTTGACGATCAGGTCGCCAGCTTCGATGCCGGCCTTCGATGCCGGGGTGTCGTCGATCGGCGAGACGACCTTGATGAAGCCATCTTCCATGCCGACCTCGATGCCGAGGCCGCCGAATTCACCGCTGGTGCTTTCCTGCAGTTCGGCGAATGCCTCGGGCTCCAGATAGGCCGAATGCGGATCGAGATTGCTGAGCATGCCTTTGATCGCATTCTCCAGCAGGGTCTTGTCATCCACCGGCTCGACATAGGCAGCCTTGATGCGGTCCAGCACCTCGGCGAAGGTGCGCAGCTCATCCAGTGGCAGGGGAGCTTTGGAGCTCGGCACCGCCGCTTCCGCCGGTGGCTGCTGGGCCCAGGCGCCGCCCTGCATCCCCAGCAATATGGCCAGAGCGAGCGTGGATGGGCGGGCGAAACGGCGCAGGTGCAACATGTCGAACTCCAGTTATGAGAGGGCGCGCTTGGCGATGCGGGCGGTTCGGCAAGCACCGAAGCCGCGGCTCGCTAGCCTTGCGCGCGACACCATTGGGCGGGGTCGCTGGGGCGGCCCTGCTGCCGAATGGCGAAATACAGTGCGGCGGTTTCCTGGCCGCCGCTGGTGCCTACTGTGGCGATCGGATCGCCGGCCTTGACGATGTCGCCGGCGTCACGCAGCAGGCTCTGGTTATGACCATACAGGCTCAGGTAACCATTTCCATGATCGAGTATCACCAGTAGTCCGGCGCCACGTAGCCAGTCGGCGAATACTACCCGGCCGCCATGCACGGCGCGGACCTGAGTGCCGACGCTGGCACCGATCAGTACGCCGTCCCACTTGGTTCGAGCGTCGCCGCCGCGCGGAGTGCCGTAGCGGGCGACGAGACGTCCGTCTACCGGCCAGGGCAGCTTGCCCTTGGCCTGGGAGAACGGCCCGCCGAAGTTGCCGCCGGCACTGGACACCAGCGGGCCGCTCGGCGCGGTGCTGGCGCCGGTCTGGGATTGTTGCTGCTGTTGCTGACGCTGGCGCTCGGCAAGCAATGCGCGCTGCCGTGCTTCCTCGGCCTCACGGGCCTGGCGAGCCAGGGTTTCTTCGATGGTCTTGAGCACGCGCTCGAACTGGGCCTGCTCCTGACGGCGCGCCTGCAGTTTCTGCTCGCGGCTGGAGAAATCGCTGTTGAGCTTGGCGAGGGTCTGCTGGCGTTCCTTGCGCACCTCGGCGAGTTGGTTGCGGCGTTCGAGCAGACCATCCTTCTTTTCTGCCAGCAGACTTTGCTGCGTGGCGATGTCGGCTTCGACGTTGGCCAGCTGGCGCAGCGTCTCGTTGAAGTTGTCGAGCTGCTCGAGACGCGCCTTGTTGAGGTAGTCGTAATAGGTGATGGTGCGGCTGAATTTTTCCGGATTCTGCTGGTTGAGCAGCAGCTTGAGGTACTCCTGCCGGCCATTCTGGTAGGCGGCACGGGCCTGCAGGCCGATCAGTCGTTGTTGTTCCAGGCGAGCACCTTCGAGCGTGGCCTTCTCGTCGTTCAGGCGCTCCAGCTCAGCCTCGCTGCGGTCGATTTCCTGTTGCAGGGTATCGACCTGCTTTTCCAGCTGGCCCATCTCGCTTTCGGTGGTCTTCAGCTGCTTCTGGACGCCGGATTTCTCCTGCTCGATCTGCTTGAGCAGCTTCTGCAGTTCGGCAACGTCCTGGCGAGCGGCTTCGATCTGCTGCCGCGCTGCGGCACGTTCGTCCGCCACGGCGGGACCGAGCAGGCAGAGGAAGGCTAGGGCGAGAAAAGTACGAGGCATTGGAGGGCGTCAACCGAGCGTTATGACCGACGTAGTATGCCTAAAAAGCAAGCTGGAAGCTTGAAGCCTGTAGCGGGAAACGGCGGCTGGCGCCATCCGCTTCCCGTCTGGCGATCAACTCAGCTCGACGATCGAGCGACCGGTCATCTCTGGCGGTACCGGCATGCCGAGCAGGGTCAGCATGGTCGGCGCGACATCGGCCAGCACGCCGCCCTGGCGGATGGTGACGTTGCGCTTGCCGATATAGACGAACGGCACCGGCTCGCAGGTATGCGCGGTGTGCGCCTGGCCGGTCATGACGTCTTCCATTTGCTCGACGTTGCCGTGGTCGGCGGTCAGCAGCGCTTCGCCGCCGACCTTGTCCAGCGCCTCGACGATGCGGCCGACACAGCTGTCCAGGCATTCCACTGCCTTGACCGCGGCTTCGAACACGCCGGTATGCCCGACCATGTCGCCGTTGGCATAGTTGACCACGATGACGTCGTAGCGCTGATTCTCGATGGCATCGACGATACGGTCAGTGACCTCGGGCGCGCTCATTTCCGGCTTGAGATCGTAGGTGGCGACCTGTGGCGACGGGATGAGGATGCGTTCCTCGCCGGGGAATGGTTCCTCGCGACCGCCGGAGAAGAAGAAGGTGACGTGCGCGTATTTCTCGGTTTCAGCGATACGCAGCTGGGTCTTGCCGTTGTTGGCCAGGTACTCGCCGAGCACGTTGGTCAGCGCCTCCGGGGCGAAGGCGGCCGGCGCGGGGATGCTTGCGGCGTACTGGGTGAGCATGACGAACTCGGCCAGTTGCGGCACGCGAGCGCGCTCGAATTCCTTGAAGCCGGGCTCGACGAAGCAGCGGGTCAGTTCGCGGGCGCGGTCGGCGCGGAAGTTCATGAATACCACGGCATCGCCATCCTCCACGCGCACCGGCTCGCCGATGCTGGTGGCCTTGACGAATTCGTCGCTTTCGCCGCGCTCGTAAGCGGCGATCAGACCATCCACGGCGTAGTCGGAGCGGTGCTCGGCCTTGCCGTTTACGATCAGCTCATAGGCCTGCTGCACACGGTCCCAGCGGTTGTCGCGGTCCATGGCGAAGTAGCGGCCGATCAGGCTGGCGATACGGCCCTTGCCCAGGCGGGTGAAGGTGGCCTGGAGCAGTTCGATGGAGTGCTGTGCGCTCTTCGGCGGGGTGTCGCGGCCGTCGAGGAAGGCGTGCAGGTAGATCTTCTCGGCGCCGCGCTGGGCAGCCAGTTCGGCCATGGCGACCAGATGATCCTGATGGCTGTGTACGCCACCGTCGGAGAGCAGGCCGAGGATGTGCACCGCCTTGCCGGCACCCACGGCCTTGTCGACTGCACCGCAGATGGTCGGGTTGGCGAAGAACTCGCCGTCGCGGATCGCCTTGGTCACCCGGGTGAAGTCCTGATACACCACGCGCCCGGCACCCAGGTTCATGTGGCCGACCTCGGAGTTGCCCATCTGCCCGTCCGGCAGGCCGACATCCATGCCGCTGCCAGAGATCAATCCGTGCGGCTGGCTGGCCAGCAGGCGATCGTAGACCGGCTTGCGCGCGGCGTGGATGGCGTTGAAGTCCGGGCTGTCGCTGTGCCCGAAGCCATCGAGAATGATCAGTACCAGAGGTTTGGGCGCGGCGGTGGGGGCGACGGACATGCTTTCGGGCTCCTTGCACGGGGGCGGAAAAGGGCGGCCAGTCTACTGGCTGGCCGGGGCGAGGTCACGAATCATCAGGGTTCAGCCGGTGGGAGGGGCTGTGTATACTGGCCCGCATTTTATCGTCCGGGTACCCGTTGATGCTCGCTAACCTGATTGAATTTGTCTCTAACCACTATGTACTCAGCAGCCTGTTCGTGGTGCTGTTGATCCTTCTGTTCATCACCGAGACACGCAAGGGTGGCAAGAGCCTGAGCAATCGCGAACTGACGGCACTGGTCAACAGTGGCGAGGGCGTGGTGTTGGACGTGCGCGTCAAGAAGGAGTTCGACGCCGGCCATATCGTCGATGCATTGAACATTCCCTACGAGAAGCTGGTCAGCCGCACAGGCGAGCTGGAAAAGCACAAGGCCAAGACCATCATCGTGGTCGACGCCATGGGGCAGCACGCCGGAACGGCCTGCCGTGAGTTGCAGAAGGCAGGCTTCACCGCCGCCAAGTTGTCGGGAGGGATTTCCAGCTGGCGCGGCGACAATCTGCCAGTGGTCAAGTAATCATGCCCAACGTCGTCATCTATACCACCGCCTGGTGCCCGTTCTGCATCCGCGCCAAGGCGCTGCTCGATCGCAGGGGTGTCGCCTACGAGGAGATCCCCGTGGATGGCAACCCGTCCCTGCGTGCCGAAATGGCCAGCAAGGCCGGACGCACCTCGGTACCGCAGATATGGATCGGCGATAAACACGTCGGCGGCTGCGACGAGCTGCACGCTCTGGAGCGCGCCGGACGTCTCGACCCGTTGCTGCAGGCCTGAGGCCGGCAGCGCGGGTCCGCGAACAACTCAAACGACACGCACAACTGGATAGAAGGTTGCAGAAATGACCGAACAAGCTAACAACGGCGGCGCAGCGTCGCAGAACGAACAGGGCGCGCAGTTCTCCCTGCAGCGCATCTACGTCCGTGACCTGTCCTTCGAAGCGCCGAAGAGCCCGGAAATTTTCCGTCAGGAATGGAATCCGAGTGTCGCGCTGGACCTGAACACCAAGCAGAAGGCGCTTGAGGGCGACTTCCATGAAGTCGTGCTGACCCTTTCGGTCACCGTGAAGACCGGCGAAGAAGTTGCCTTCATTGCCGAAGTGCAGCAGGCCGGGATCTTCCTGATCAAGGGTCTCGAAGCCGCCGCCATGAGTCACACCCTTGGCGCGTTCTGCCCGAACATCCTCTTCCCGTACGCCCGTGAGGCGCTGGACAGCCTGGTAACCCGCGGCTCGTTCCCGGCTCTGATGCTGGCTCCGGTGAACTTCGACGCACTCTACGCCCAGGAAATGGCGCGTATGCAGGGCGCGGGCGAAGCACCCAGCACCGCCCACTGATACGGATCGTGCAGGAAGCGTCTGACGCTTCCTGCATCCTCCTTCTGCGCGTCAGCGCACCTGCACCACCAGCTTGCCGACCGCCTTGCGCTGCCCCAGCGTGGCGATAGCCTTGCCGGTGTCCTGCAAGGCAAAGCGTTGCGATACCAGCGGCTTGAGCTTGCCTTCGGCGTGCCAGGCGAACAGCTGGCGGAAATTAGCCGCGTTGTCCTGCGGTTGACGCTGGGCGAAGGCGCCCCAGAACACACCGATCAGCGAAGCTCCTTTGAGCAGTGGCAGGTTCGCCGGCAGCGCCGGGATATCCCCGCCGGCAGCAAATCCCACCACCAGCATGCGGCCGTTCCAGGCGATGCTGCGGAAGGCTTCTTCGAACAGCTGGCCGCCCACCGGATCGTAGATCACATCCACGCCCTGGCCGCCGGTGAGTTCCTTCAGGCGCTCCTTCAGGCTGCCTTCGCTGTAGTTGATCAGCTCGTCGGCGCCGGCGTTCTTCGCTACCTCCAGCTTCTCGGCGCTGGAGGCGGCGGCGATGACTCGTGCGCCCATGGCCTTGCCGATCTCCACGGCAGCCAGGCCGACACCGCCAGAAGCGCCCAGCACCAGCAGAGTCTCTCCATGTTGCAGATTGGCGCGCTGGGTAAGCGCATGCATCGAGGTGCCGTAGGTCATGCTGAAGGCGGCGGCGGTGTCGAAGTCCATGCTCGGCGGAATCGGCAGCGCGTTGCCGCCAGCCACCGCAACCTGCTCGGCGAAGCTGCCCCAGCCGGTCAACGCCATGACCCGGTCGCCGACCTTGAGGTGGCTGACCTTCTCGCCGACCGCGGCGATGACGCCGGCCGCCTCGCCGCCGGGCGAGAACGGGAACGGCGGCTTGAACTGATACTTGCCCTCGATCATCAGCGTGTCAGGAAAATTGACCCCGGCGGCATGCACGTCGAGCAGGACTTCGCTCGGTTTGATCTGAGGGGAAGGGGCATCTTCGAGCACCAGGCTCTCGGGCGGACCGAAGCTTTTGCACAGGACGGCTTTCATCGTTTTTCCTTGTTCGACTGGTCGGACGCTTGCCGCCCGACGATGGATGGCTCGACTACTCAGGACTATCCAGTCTAGGAGCGCTGCGTAACGAGGCAATCAGCATCGTTCGCTGTAATGGCGGCGTATAAGCGGCGGGCAGTTGCGTGGTGGGCTTGGGTGCGCGGCGGCGACTGGTTATGCTGGCGCAGATTTTCCCTGGAGCACTGCCCCGTGAAGTACCTGATAACCCTGTTTCTTGGTTTCGCACTTGCCGGGCCGGTGCTCGCGCAAAACTCGGCTGACGAAGCGGCCCCGCAGACGCTCTACTACGCGCTGGTGCCCGCCATGGTCGGCAACTATGGTTCGGGTGAGCGGCTGAAGTACTACAAGGCTGATGTCGCGCTGCGCATCTCCAGCAAGGAGGTGGAAGATCGGGTCAAGCATCACGAGCCGCTGATCCGCCATCAGCTGGTGATGCTGTTTTCCCAGCAGACCGACGAGACCCTGAGCGGTCCCGAAGCCAAGGAGCAGCTGCGTCAGGAGGCCTTGCGCCAGGTGCGCGAGGTGCTGGAGCAGGAAGAAGGTAAGCCGTTGGTGGATGATCTGCTGTTCAACAATCTGATCATCCAGTAACTCAGCGCAGCGCCAGGATCGCCTGCCACTCGTCCATGCTGACCGGCATCACCGAAAGGCGGCTGCCTTTCTTCACCAGTGCCAGTTCGTGCAGCTCAGGCTGTGCTTTCAGGCGTGCCAGCTTCAGCGGCGACGCGAAGACTTCCACGAACTCGACATCGACTGCGCTCCACGGATTGGTCTCGTCGCTGGCCTTGCTATCGTGATAGGGGCTGGCGGGGTCGAGTGCGGCGGGATCGGGGTAGGCGCTACGAGTGACTCTGCCGATTCCGGCAATGCCGGGCTCCGCGCAACTGGAGTGATAGAAGAAGAACTGATCGCCTTCCTGCATATGCCGCAGGAAATTACGCGCCTGGTAATTGCGTACGCCGTCCCAGCGACCACGACCCAGTTTTTTCAGATCCTGGATGGAAAATTCATCCGGTTCGGACTTCATCAGCCAATAAGGCATGAACCTTGCTCTCCCGTCAGTCGGTTCGATCAGACCATGATGGCAAAATCTCCGACAGTCGGCTGCAATACCTGTTTGCGCGGTGCCGAAGCTTCACGGAAAATGCCGCGGCTGTATGGTGGCCTATCGAGTCCTAGAACGATAAATCACACCGACTCGACGCAAGCATTTCGCCTGGTAGGGGGAGGCGAACACAAATGAAACGTAAGCCCGATATTCTGTGGATTTTGGTCTTCATCTTTGGTCTCGGCGTAGTCACCACGGGCTATACGCAGAGTCTGTGGGAGCAGCAGGATGGCGCGGCCGGCATGGCCCCGGTCATTCAGGTGCAACAGGCTCAGCAGCGATGACCTCGTGCCGCATGGATGCGGCGCTTCATCATCCGACGTACCAGCCCTGGTCCGTCACCGTGCCCTGAATGGGTACATCCCAGCTTTCCAACGGTAATCGGTCGACCCGCTGACATTCGTGAGCGAGTCCCAATAACGTCGGTTTGTGACTTTTTTTGCGCATGGCGCGATACGCCAAGCTGCGATCATAGAAGCCGCCGCCCATACCCAGCCGCCCGCCATTGCCGTCGAAGCCCACCAGTGGCATCAGCAGCAGATCGAGCGCCCAGACGCGGCGTTGTCGAGCGGTCCGGATTACGGGTTCGGGAATGCCGAAACGGTTACGCCGCAGTCGCTCGCCGGGCTCGATGCGCTGAAAGACCATGCGCGTACGCGGCCATGGATTCAATACCGGGAGATAGGTCGCTTTGCCGCGGCGCTGAGCAGCGTGCAGTAGCGGACGTGGATCGATTTCACCGTCGTTGGGCAGGTACAGGGCGATATGCCGAGCGCGACGGAATAGCGGGTGCTGAGCCAACTGCCGGTAGAGTCGGCGAGCGGCCAGGCGTTGCTGCGCGGGTGTCAATTGGCGCCGGGCTTGGCGCAGCTTGCGACGTAGCGCTGGGCGCGAAAGGCCTTCGGCTACGATCATCAGAAGTGGCTCCCCAGCATGCCGCTGCCAGCGTAGGCCCTTGAACCCGAGAGTTCAAGGTGGCGACTACAGAGCACCTTAAGGCTTTCCGTCAGGCGGACATGCACACCGGCACTACGTGTAGCCTCCATGGTATTGCTTATCGGGAGAGGGTCATCGCCGACTGGCGAACATGCCAGGGAGTTGGCCGCAGTATAACGCAAACTGGCTACCGTTGATCAGTTGCCGGAAGGGTTTGGGTCGGGGGCCAGGGCGCTGTCGACGCGCTCCAGCAGCATGCGTACATGTTCGCGTGCGCTGTTGGCTTCGGCGTCGAGGCGATCATGCTTGTGCAGCAGTTCGTGAGTGATGTTCAGGGCAGCCATCACCGCCACGCGATCGGCACCGATGACTTTGCCGCTGCTGCGAATCTCGCGCATCTTGCGATCCAGGTAACGGGCCGCACCTTCCAGATTGCTGCGTTCCTCTGATGGACAGGCAATGCAGTATTCCTTGTCCATGATGTGCACGGTAACGGTGTTCGGCTGGGTCATGAGTCCTGCTCCAGGGCTTTCAGGCGCGAAATCATTGATTCGACCTTCAATCGGGCCATTTCGTTCTTTTCGATCAGATGAGCGCGCTCTTCACGCCACGCCCGCTCATTGGCCAGCAGCAGATGGTTCTGCGCCTTGAGCTGTTCGATGCGCTGAATCAACTGCTCCAGCCTGGTGGTCAGCGCTTTGAGATCGGCGTCTTCCATGGGATTCCTGTTGGGGCACTGCTGAAGACGGAGGCGATGGCCGGGGCCTTCGATGGTCTTGCCGCGGCCGCCGGTGCTAGGATACGAAGCCTTCATTCTAGTCATTGCGCCATCGTGCGCCTAGCCGCCATGTCCATTCAGAATTCCCCGTATGCCGCCTTCGCCACACTTCTGGCGGGCAGCCCGCAAACTGTTTCTCCCGCCGAATTGCACGGCCTGTTGCTCGGGCGCAGTTGCGCCGGCGCAGGTTTCGAGGTCGAGCCCTGGCTGACCGATGCGTCGGACCTGCTCGGCGAAGCACCGCAGGACAACATTCGTCAGGCATTGATCGGCCTTCAGGAAATGGTCAAGGGCGAGCTCGCCGGTGACGACATCGCCGTTGTCCTGCTGCTGCCCAGCGACGATGCGCCGCTCGCCGAACGCGCCGTGGCGCTGGGCCAGTGGTGCCAGGGCTTTCTTGCCGGCTTCGGCCTGGCCGCCGGTGATCGTGCGCTGAGTAGCGAAGCCATGGAGGTGCTGCAGGATCTGTCCGCTATCGCGCAGATCCAGGATTCGCTGGAAGAGTCCGAGGACGGCGAGACCGACTACATGGAAGTGATGGAGTACCTGCGCGTAGCGCCGCTGCTGCTGTTCACCGAATGCGCCAAACCGCTGCCCGCTGCCGCGAAACCTTCCCTGCATTGAGGACACCGTTGCGCCCATGACTCGCATCCCCAGATCGGAATACGCCCGTCGACGCAAGGCGCTGATGGAGCAGATGGAACCCAACAGCATCGCCATTCTGCCGGCGGCGCCGATGTACATCCGCAACCGCGATGTCGAGCATGTCTACCGCCAGGACAGCGACTTCCAGTACCTCTCCGGCTTCCCCGAGCCGGAAGCGGTGATCGCGCTGATTCCCGGGCGCGAGCATGGCGAGTACGTGCTGTTCTGCCGCGAGCGCGATCCCGAGCGCGAGCTCTGGGACGGCCTGCGTGCCGGGCAGGACGGAGCTATCGCTGAATACGGTGCCGACGACGCCTTTCCTATCGGTGATATCGACGACATCCTCCCGGGCCTGATCGAGGGCCGCGATCGGGTCTACTACGCCATCGGCACCAACGAAGCCTTCGATCATCGGCTGATGGAATGGATCAAGACCATCCGCGGCAAGGCGCGCCAGGGCGCACAGCCGCCCAGCGAATTCGTCGCGCTCGATCATCTGCTGCACGACATGCGCCTGTTCAAGTCGAGCAACGAGGTGAAGGTGATGAAGCATGCGGCGGAGATTTCCGCTCGTGCGCACATCCGTGCCATGCAGGCCAGCCGTGCCGGGCTGTTCGAGTACCACCTGGAAGCCGAACTGGATTACGAGTTCCGCAAGGGCGGCGCGAAGATGCCGGCTTACGGCAGCATCGTCGCCGTGGGTCGCAACGCCTGCATCCTGCATTACCGTGAGAACGATGCACCGTTGAAGGATGGAGATCTGGTGCTGATCGACGCCGGTTGTGAGATCGACTGCTACGCCAGCGACATTACCCGTACCTTCCCGGTCAACGGTCGCTTCTCACCGGAGCAGAAGGCCATTTACGAGTTGGTACTCAAGGCCAATGAAGAGGCCTTCAAGCATATCGCCCCGGGCAAGCACTGGAACGAGGCGCACGAAGCCACTGTTCGGGTGATTACCGCCGGGCTGGTCGAGCTGGGCCTGTTGCAGGGTGAGGTGGATGCGCTGATTGCCAGCGAAGCCTACAAGGCCTTCTACATGCACCGTGCCGGCCACTGGCTGGGCATGGATGTGCATGACGTCGGCGACTACAAGATCGGTGGCGAATGGCGTGTGCTCGAGCCGGGCATGGCGATGACCGTCGAACCGGGCATCTATATCGCTGTGGACAATCAGAGCGTGGCCAAGAAGTGGCGCGGTATCGGCGTGCGCATCGAGGACGATGTGGTGGTGACCCGGACCGGCTGCGAAATCCTCACTACTGGCGTGCCGAAGAGCGTCGCCGAGATCGAGGCGCTGATGGCCGCCGCTCGTGAGCAGGTCGCCTGACATGCAGAGCCTGGCGATCATCGGTGGTGGGCTGGTCGGGGCGAGTCTCGCGCTGGCATTGCAGGATGGCGCCCGTGAGCGCGGCTGGCGCATCCACCTGATCGAGCCGTTCGAACCCGGCCATGAGTACCAGCCCAGCTATGACGCGCGCTCGACTGCACTGTCCTACGGCACCCGGCTGATCTATCAGCGCCTCGGCTTGTGGGAGCGGATTGCCGAGCGTGCCGAACCGATTCTGCGCATCCACGTGTCTGAACGTGGCCGCTTCGGTGCTGCGCGGCTCGACTGCGCGAGTGAAGGCGTCGAGGCGCTGGGCTACGTGGTCGAGAACGCCTGGATCGGCCATTGCCTGTGGCAGGCGCTGGATGACGAGGTGGTGATCCGTCACTGCCCGGCGGAGATCGAGCGCCTGGAGCCCGGCGCCGCGGGCTATCGGTTGAGTTTCACCGACGGTCAGCGCCTGGAATGCGACCTCGCCGTGCTGGCCGATGGTGGTCGCTCCGGCCTGCGCGAGCAGCTCGGTATCCATGTTTCGCGCCGGCCCTACGGCCAGACCGCGCTGATCGCCAACATCACCCCGGGCAAGCCGCACGGCGGACTGGCGTTCGAGCGCTTCACCGAAGATGGCCCGATGGCGCTGCTGCCGCTGCAGGACAATCGCTGCGCGCTGGTATGGACGCGCGCCCAGGCCGACGCCGCGCGATTGGCGCAGGCGCATGAGGCGGCCTTTCTCGCCGAGCTGCAGGAAGCCTTCGGCTACCGTCTGGGCGCCTTGCAGCAGGTTGGTGCCCGGCATCTCTATCCGCTGACGCTGATCGAGGCCGAAGAACAGGTTCGCGCCGGACTGGTGGTGCTCGGCAATGCGGCGCACAGCCTGCACCCGATCGCCGGGCAGGGGTACAACCTGTCGCTGCGCGATGTGGAAGCGCTGAGTGAAGCCTTGCTGCACAGTGACGCCGCGCTGGGCGACCTTGCGGTGCTGCAGGCGTATGCGCACAGGCAGCGCCTGGACCAGCGCCTGACCGTCGGTTTTTCCGATCAGGTCACCCGGTTGTTCGTCGACTCCGGCCGGCTGGTCGCGGCGGGCCGCAACCTCGGCCTGCTCGGCCTGGATCTGACTCCTGCAGCCAAGCGCTGGTTCGCTCGGCAGGCCATGGGCCTCGGGACTCGCCTAGGCTGACGCCGCCACCAGAAGGACTCTGCATGAGTGGCTCCCGTTTGGCGCGCAAGGCGCGGTTCCTGCGCTGGGCTTTGAATTTCTACCCGCCGTACCTGGGAGCGGGCGTGCGGGTGCGACATATCAGTGCAGATCTGCGCCTGATTCAGGTAAAGATGGTGTTGCGCTGGTACAACCGCAACTATGTCGGCACGCAGTTCGGCGGCTCGTTGTACTCGATGGTCGATCCGTTCTTCGTGCTGATGCTCATGGAGAATCTGGGGCGCGACTACATCGTCTGGGACAAAGCGGCCAACATCGAATTCGTCACTCCGGGACGCGGTGCGGTGTACGCCGACTTTGCCATCAGCGACAAGCTGCTCGACGAGATTCGTGCGCACACTGCCGATGGCAGCCGCTACCTGCCGAAAATGCATGTCGAAGTGCGCGACGGCGAAGGCACGTTGGTGGCGCGGGTGCAAAAGACGCTCTACATACGACTCAAGCCGCGGGCGCGGCAGCCAGGAGAGAAATGATGCAAGCGGATCTGGTCATCGTTGGCGCCGGCATGGTTGGCAGTACTCTGGCGCTCGCCCTCGAAGGCTGCGGGCTGGACATCGTCGTGCTCGATGCGAGCCCGCTCGAAGTCGCCACCTTCGACCCGTCCGGCGACTTCGAGCCGCGGGTCAGCGCACTGTCCGCCGCCAGCCAGCGCATCCTGCAGCGGGTCGGCGCCTGGCCGGGCATGGCCGCACGGCGCGTCAGTCCCTACACCGACATGCACGTCTGGGATGGTTCCGGCACCGGCCAGATCCATTTTTCTGCCGAAACGGTGCATGCCGAGGTCCTCGGGCATATCGTCGAGAACCGCGTGGTGCAGGATGCGCTGTTGGAAACCATGCAGAGCCATGGTCAGGTGCGTTTGCTTGGCAACGCTCGCGTCGAACAACTGCTATGTACCACTGACGGCTGGCAGCTGACGCTCGTCGACGGCCGCGAGCTGCGCACGCCGTTGGTGATCGCAGCGGACGGCGCCAATTCGGCGATACGCCGCCTGGCAGGCTGCGAAACCCGTGAATGGGACTATCTGCACCAGGCCATCGTGACCAGCGTGCGCTGCCGCGATCCGCACCAGCGCACCGCCTGGCAGCGCTTTACCGATCACGGTCCGCTGGCCTTCCTGCCATTGGAGCGCGATGGCGACCGGCACTGGTGCTCCATCGTCTGCTCGGTTACCGAGGCCGAAGCCACGCGCTTGATGGCGCTGGATGATGTGGCCTTCCGTGCGGCGCTGGGGCGCGCCTTCGAGGAACGCCTGGGCGAGGTGCTCGAAGCCGATCCGCGGTTGTGCATACCGCTGCGCCAGCGCCACGCCAAGCGTTACGTGCAGCCGGGGCTGGCGTTGATCGGCGACGCCGCGCATACCATTCATCCGCTGGCGGGGCAGGGCGTTAACCTTGGTCTGCTGGATGCCGCCGTGCTGGCAGAAGTGCTCAGGGCGGCCATCGCGCGCGGCGAGCGGGTGGCCGATGTGCAGGTGCTTAGCCGTTTCGAGCGCCGCCGCATGCCCCACAACCTGGCGATGATGGCGGCCATGGAAGGCTTCGAGCGGCTGTTCGAGGCCGATCCACTGCCGCTGCGCTGGCTGCGCAACACCGGCTTGAAGGCGGTGCAGGCGCTGCCGGAAGCAAAGGCAGTTTTCGTTCGTCAGGCGCTCGGGCTGAGTGGCGATTTACCAAAGCTGGCGCGGCCCTAATAGCAAATTGATATTTACAAAACATTACCTGCACGATTTGTCGCATTGAGAAGGTAAATAACATTCACTACTATTCAGCCTCTGTTTCAACTCACCAAAGAGGCTGTTCCATGCAGGCAAGCAAAGGTTTACTCGCCGCCCTGGCGCTAACGGCGCTGTCGGGTGCTGTCCAGGCTGCCAACGAAGTAGTGGTTTACTCCTCGCGCATCGACGAGCTGATCAAGCCGGTGTTCGACGCTTACACCCAGAAAACCGGCGTCGCGATCAAGTTCATCACCGACAAGGAAGCCCCGCTGATGGCCCGCATCAAGGCCGAAGGCGCCAACACCCCGGCCGACCTGCTGCTGACCGTGGATGGTGGCAACCTCTGGCAGGCCGAAGAGATGGGCATCCTGCAGCCGCTGAACTCCCAGGTGGTCAAGGACAACATTCCGGCGCAATACCGCTCTTCCAGCGATGCCTGGACTGGCCTGTCGCTGCGTGCGCGGACCATCGTCTACTCGCCGGAGCGGGTCAAGGATGGTGAACTGAGCACTTATGAAGCGCTGGCCGACAAGAACTGGGACGGCCGTCTGTGCCTGCGCTCCAGCAAGAAGGTCTACAACCAGTCGCTGACCGCCACCATGATCGAGACTCATGGCGCTGAGAAGACCGAGCAGATCATCAAGGGCTGGGTCGGCAATCTCGCCACCGACGTGTTTGCTGACGATACGGCACTGGTCCAGGCCGTCGACGCCGGCCAGTGCGATGCCGGTATCGTCAACACCTACTACTTCGGTCGCCTGCATGCGCAGAACCCGCAGCTGAAGGCCAAGCTGTTCTGGCCGAACCAGAACGACCGTGGCGTGCACGTGAACCTGTCCGGCATCGGCCTGACCAAGCACGCGCCGAATCCGGACGCCGCGCGCAAGCTGGTGGAGTGGATGACCAGCGAAGAGGCGCAGAGCATCTTCGCCGATATCAACATGGAATACCCGGCCAACCCGAGCGTGAAGCCTTCGGCCGAAGTGGCGGCATGGGGCGAGTTCAAGGCCGATACCATTCCGGTGGAAGTGGCTGGCAAGCGCCAGGCCGAAGCCATCAAGCTGATGGATCGCGCCGGCTGGAACTGATCAGCCTGTCGCGCTTGTAGCGGTGACGTGCGGCACACCAGCCGCGACGTTTGCCGCTGCGGTTATACTCGGCGCCCCGGCCTGGTCCGGGGCGTTGTCTTTTTTGCTGTCGAGGCTTGAGTGTCCCATCCCGTCGAGCGCCGCTGGTATCCCATCACTTTTGCCGTCGCGGCGCTGGTCCTGCTGCCGCTGAGCATTCTGCTGTTCAGCTGGAGCAGTATCGATACCGAGATCTGGTCGCACCTGTGGGATACCCAGATGCCACGACTGCTCGGCAATACCCTGACGCTGCTGCTTTGGGTTGGAGTCGGTGTGGTGGTACTTGGCGTCAGCCTCGCCTGGCTGACCGCACTGTGCGAATTCCCCGGGCGCCGCTGGCTGGATTGGGCGCTGATGTTGCCATTCGCCATTCCCGCCTACGTCCTGGCCTTCGTCTTCATCGGCCTGCTGGACTTCGCCGGGCCGGTACAAAGCCTGGCGCGAGAATGGTTCGGCAGCGGTATACGCTTTCCACGGGTGCGCTCGACCGGTGGTGTCATCACCGTGCTGGTGTTGGTGTTCTACCCTTACGTCTATCTGCTGGCGCGCTCGGCATTCCTCGCTCAGGGCAAGGGATTGATGGAGGCGGCACGGGTGCTCGGGCAGTCACCCTGGCAGGCCTTCTGGCGGGTGGCATTGCCGATGGCGCGCCCCGCCGTCGGCGCCGGTCTGGCCCTGGCAATGATGGAAACCCTGGCCGATTTCGGCGCCGTGTCGGTGTTCAACTTCGATACCTTCACCACGGCGATCTACAAGACCTGGTACGGCTTCTTCAGCCTGACCAGCGCAACCCAGCTGGCCAGTTTGCTGCTGCTGGCAGTGATGCTGGTGCTCTACGGCGAGCGTCGCGCGCGTGGTGCGGCGCGCCCGGCCAACGAGCGGGCTCGCTCAGCGGCGCTCTACCGGCTGACAGGGGTGAAGGCGTTTGCGGCCAGCGCCTGGTGCGGCTTGGTATTTCTCTGTGCCTTCGTCATTCCGCTGCTGCAGTTGCTCGCCTGGCTGTGGCAGCGTGGCCGCTTCGACCTCGACGAGCGCTACGCCGGGCTGATCCTGCACACGCTCTATCTCGGCGGCATCGCCGCATTGATCGTGGTGACGGTGGCCTTGCTGCTGGCCTTCGCCAGGCGGCAGGCGCCGGTACGTTCGATCCGCAGTGCGGTGGGGCTGGCCAACCTCGGCTACGCCCTGCCGGGTTCGGTACTGGCGGTATCGATCATGCTGGCGTTCAGTTACCTCGACCAGAACCTGGTAATGCCGCTATCCAGCTGGCTTGGCGGCGCGGGCAAGCCGATCCTGCTCGGCAGTCTCGGGGCGCTGCTGCTGGCCTATCTGATTCGCTTCATGGCGGTTGCCTTCGGCCCGCTGGAAAATGCGCTGGTGCGGATTCGCCCGTCATTGCCGCAGGCGTCGCGCAGTCTGGGTGTCGGCGGCCCGGCGTTGTTCTTCCGGGTCTATCTGCCCTTGCTGCTGCCCGGCACGCTGAGCGCTGCATTGCTGGTATTCGTCGACGTGCTCAAGGAAATGCCGGCAACCTTGCTGATGCGCCCGTTTGGCTGGGACACCCTGGCCGTACGTATTTTCGAGATGACCAGCGAAGGGGAATGGGCTCGCGCCTCGCTGCCGGCGTTGACCCTGGTGCTGGTTGGACTGCTTCCGGTGGTGCTGCTGATTCGTCGCTCGGCACGGCGAATCGGCTAGCTGCACAAGCGATTGGCGCCGGCGCTGTAGCCAGCGGAGTGGCTGCTTCGGGCCACTGCGCGACCTCCAGTCTCCTGCTGCCTGATCCGCCGTGACCTGCCGCCACCTTGGGGCTACAATGCGCGCCATTCGAAAGTCGCCGGTCCCTGCAGGGCCCGGCTTTACTGACTTTTCCAATGCCGATTCGGCGACCTGCCCGGAAGGAGAAACCCATGGGTCAGCGTACTCCCCTCTACGATCAGCACCTTGCGCTTGGCGCCAAGATGGTCGACTTCGGTGGCTGGGACATGCCACTGCACTACGGCTCCCAGGTAGAAGAGCATCACCAGGTGCGACGTGATTGCGGAGTGTTCGACGTCTCGCACATGACCGTGGTCGATGTGGCCGGCGAACAGGCCACAGCCTATCTGCAACACCTGCTGGCCAACGACGTGACGCGCCTGAAAGGCACGGGTCGGGCGCTCTACACGGCGATGCTCAACGAGCGCGGCGGCGTGATCGATGACCTGATCGTCTACCTGAGCGAATGGGGCTACCGCCTGGTGGTCAACGCCAGCACCCGCGAAAAGGATCTGGCCTGGATGCAACAGCAGGCGGCCGGCTTCGCCGTCGAGGTCAAGGAGCGCCCCGAGCTGGCCATGCTGGCGATCCAGGGGCCGCATGCCCGTACGCGCACGGCCGAGCTGGTCAGCCAGGCGCGCGCCACGCTGATCCAGGAACTCAAACCATTCCAAGGCTTGGCCGAAGGCGACTGGTTCATCGGTCGTACCGGCTACACCGGTGAAGACGGCCTGGAAATCATCCTGCCGGCCGAACAGGCGCCTGACTTTCTCAGCGAGCTGGTCGGCGCCGGCATCCCGCCGATCGGCCTTGGTGCCCGCGACACGCTGCGTCTGGAGGCCGGTCTCAATCTTTACGGCCAGGACATGACCGAAGACGTCTCGCCGCTGGCGGCCAACATGGGTTGGACCGTGGCCTGGGAGCCGACCGAGCGCGACTTCGTCGGCCGTGCCGCACTGGAGCAGCAGCGTGCCCAGGGCGACCTGCCCAAGCTGGTCGGCCTGGTGCTGGAAGAGCGCGGCGTGTTGCGTGCCCATCAGGTGGTGCGGGTGAACGGCGTTGGCGACGGCGAAATCACCAGCGGCAGTTTTTCTCCTACGCTTGGCAAATCCATCGCCCTGGCACGCGTGCCGGCTGGTACAGGTGAGCGTGCGGAAGTGGAGATTCGTGGCAAGTGGTACCCGGTGCGGGTCGTGCAACCGACATTCGTGCGGCACGGCAAGGTACTGGTGTAAATTCGACCGACTGTTTTGCGCGACTGCTGTCAACAGCCTTGAGGATCCAACAATGAGCAATATCCCCAGCGATCTGCGTTACGCCGCCAGCCACGAGTGGGCCCGTCTCGAAGCGGACGGCAGCATCACCGTCGGTATCTCCGATCACGCCCAGGAAGCGCTGGGGGATGTGGTCTACGTCGAGCTGCCCGAGGTCGGGCGCCAGCTCAATGCCGGCCAGGAAGCCGGTGTGGTCGAGTCGGTGAAGGCCGCGTCCGACATCTACGCGCCGGTGTCCGGTGAGGTGGTCGCGATCAACGAGGCGCTTGCCGATTCGCCCGAGCTGGTCAACAGCGACGCCTATGGCAGCTGGTTCTTCCGCCTGCAGCCGAGCGACCCGGCGGAGCTGGACAAGCTCCTTGACGCAGCCGCCTACCAGGCCGCCTGCGACGCCGACGCCTAAGCATCATCCGCAAAAGCCCCGCTCTGTCGGGGCTTTTGTTTTTTCCGAGAGTAGCAGCCATGCCGTATATGCCGAGCCTTTCCCAACTCCAGCAACCCGATGCCTTCCTGCGCCGTCACCTCGGCCCGGATCAGGCCGAACAGCAGGCCATGCTCGACGCCCTGGGCCTGACCAGTCGCGAACAGCTGATCGAGCAGACCGTGCCGCCGGCGATTCGTCTGCAGGACGAGCTGGACCTGCCAGCGGCGCTGGACGAGCAGGCCGCGCTGGCCAAGCTGCGTGGCTATGCGGAGCAGAATCAGCTCTGGACCAGCCTGATCGGCATGGGCTACCACGGCACCATCACCCCGCCGGTGATCCTGCGCAACGTGCTGGAGAATCCGGGCTGGTACACCGCCTACACCCCCTATCAGCCGGAGATCGCCCAGGGTCGGCTGGAAGCGTTGCTGAACTATCAGCAGATGATCATCGACCTCACCGGTCTCGACCTGGCCAATGCCTCGTTGCTCGATGAGGCGACCGCAGCGGCCGAGGCCATGACCCTGGCCCGGCGCATGGCCAAGAGCAAGAGCAACCGCTTCTTCGTCGACGAGAACTGCCACCCGCAGACGCTCTCCGTGGTGCAGACCCGCGCCGAGGCGTTCGGCTTCGAACTGGTGGTCGGCACGCTGGACGAGCTGGCCGGGCAGGAGGTGTTCGGTGCACTGCTGCAGTACCCGGACACCCATGGCGAAATCCGTGACCTGCGTCCGGCCATCGAGCAGCTGCACGCGCAGCAGGCACTGGCCTGCGTCGCCGCCGATCTGCTCAGCCTGCTGTTGCTGACCCCGCCGGGCGAACTGGGCGCCGACGTGGTGCTCGGCTCGACCCAGCGCTTCGGTGTGCCGATGGGCTACGGTGGCCCGCATGCGGCCTATTTCGCCAGCCGCGACGAGTTCAAGCGCGGCATGCCGGGACGCATCATCGGCGTGTCCAAGGACGCCCGTGGCAACACCGCGCTGCGCATGGCACTGCAGACCCGCGAGCAGCACATCCGCCGCGAGAAAGCCAACTCCAACATCTGTACCGCGCAGGTGCTGCTGGCCAATATCGCCGGTTTCTACGCCGTCTACCACGGCCCGCAAGGCCTCAAGCGCATCGCCCAGCGCGTGCACCGGCTGACCGCGATCCTCGCTGCCGGACTGGAGCAGAAGGGCATCGTCCGCCTCAATCAACATTTCTTCGACACGCTGACTCTCGAAGTCGGTGGCGCGCAGACCGCGATCATCGAAAGTGCCGAAGCGGCGCAGATCAACCTGCGCATCCTCGGCCGCGGTCGTCTGGGCGTGAGCCTTGACGAGACCTGCGACGAGCGCACCGTCGAGCAGCTGCTGGCGATCTTCCTCGGTGCCGATCATGGACTCGATGTCGCCGCGCTGGATGCCGGTGAGCTGGCGGCGGGCATTCCCGCAGGGCTGCAACGCGAGAGCGGCTACCTGGAGCATCCGGTGTTCAACTCGCACCACAGCGAAACCGAGATGCTGCGCTACCTCAAGCAGCTGGAAAACAAGGATCTGGCGCTGAACCAGGCGATGATCCCGCTCGGCTCCTGCACCATGAAACTCAACGCCACCAGCGAGATGATTCCGATCACCTGGGCCGAGTTTGCCAACCTGCATCCGTTCGTCCCGCGCGTTCAGGCCCAGGGTTACAAGCTGATGATCGAAGAACTGGAAGCCTGGCTCTGCGCGATTACCGGCTTCGACGCGATCAGCATGCAGCCGAACTCCGGTGCCCAGGGCGAATACGCCGGCCTGGTCGCGATCCGCAAGTATCACGAGAGCCGCGGCGAAGGGCAGCGCGACATCTGCCTGATCCCGTCCTCGGCGCATGGCACCAACCCCGCCTCGGCGCAGATGGTCAGCATGCGTGTGGTCATCGTCGAGTGCGACAAGGGCGGCAACGTCGATCTGGAAGACCTCAAGCGCAAGGCCGCCGAAGCCGGTGACCGGCTGTCCTGCTTGATGATCACCTATCCGTCGACCCACGGCGTGTATGAAGAGAACGTGCGCGAAATCTGCGCGGCGATCCACGCCCACGGCGGTCAGGTGTACATGGACGGTGCCAACCTCAATGCCCAGGTCGGGCTGGCGCGGCCGGCGGATATCGGCGCCGACGTGTCGCACATGAACCTGCACAAGACCTTCTGCATCCCCCATGGCGGTGGCGGCCCGGGCATGGGGCCGATCGGCGTCAAGGCGCACCTGGCACCGTTCGTGGCCAACCATCCGGTGGTCGAGCTGGAAGGCCCGCAACCGGGCAACGGCGCGGTCAGCGCGGCGCCCTGGGGCAGTGCGAGCATCCTGCCGATCAGCTGGATGTATATCGCCATGATGGGGCCGCAGCTGCGCGACGCCACGGAAGTCGCCATTCTCGGTGCCAACTACCTGGCCAATCGCCTCGGCGATGCGTTTCCCGTCCTCTACGCCGGGCGCAACGGCCGCGTCGCCCACGAATGCATCCTCGACCTGCGCCCGCTCAAGGCGGCCAGCGGCATCAGCGAGGAGGATGTCGCCAAGCGCCTGATGGACTACGGCTTCCACGCGCCGACCATGTCCTTCCCCGTACCCGGCACGCTGATGATCGAGCCAACCGAGAGCGAGTCGAAGGCCGAGCTGGATCGCTTCGTCGAGGCGATGCTGAGCATCCGCGCGGAAATCGCCAAGGTGCAGGACGGCGAATGGCCGGCGGACAACAACCCGCTGGTACGTGCGCCGCATACCCTGGCTGACGTGATCGGCGAGTGGGACCGCCCCTACAGCATCGCCGAGGCGGTGACGCCGAGTGCCCACGCCCGTGCGCACAAGTACTGGCCGGCGGTGAACCGCGTGGACAACGTCTACGGTGACCGCAACCTGTTCTGCGCCTGCGTGCCGGTGGATGCGTATCGCGACTGAGTTGCGCTGATCGCAGGTGGATGTGGCTATTCACATCCATCTGCGCGGCGAATCGCTGAAACGTCATCCACTCTGTGGCGACCTGGGCGCTTCCAGCGATTGCAGGCGGGTTCATTGGAGGGTGGATGTCGCTCTTACATCCACCGGAAGCCCAGTTCGGTGGTGCGGTGACCCTGAATCATCCTACGCTTCAGGCGCTTGCTCTTCCTCGGACGCTTCGTCCAGCAAACCCAGCCAGCTCGCCAGTACCAGCTGCGCTTCTTCAACGCCCTGCCGCTTGGGCGCGGAGAACAGCTGAACGCTGACGTCAGCGCCCCAGCCTTTTTGAATGTCGCGCTGGATCGCCAGCAATGCATTCTTCGCGGCGCCAAAGGCCAGCTTGTCGGACTTGGTCAGCAGGATGTGCAGTGGCATCTGACTGGCGCTCGCCCAGTCCAGCATCATGCGGTCGAATTCGGTCAGCGGGTGGCGAATGTCCATCATCAGGAACACGCCGGCCAGGCTTTCACGACTGCCCAGGTAGGCTTCCAGATGGCGCTGCCAGTGCTGCTTGAGCGGAATCGGCACCTTGGCGTAGCCGTAACCGGGCAAGTCGACCAGTCGGCGCTCCTCATCGAGACGAAAGAAGTTGAGCAGCTGGGTGCGCCCGGGGGTTTTCGAGGTGCGCGCCAGATTGGCATGGGTCAGGGTGTTCAGCGCGCTCGACTTGCCCGCGTTGGAACGGCCGGCGAAGGCTACTTCCAGACCCTCGTCGGCCGGGCACTGATCGACCTTGGCGGCGCTGATCATGAAGGTGGCCTGTTGGCAAAGGCCGAGAATCGGGTTTTTCGGTAGCATGGTCGTTCCGGTGAGTGCCACGGGTGCGGCAATGGTTCGTTTCCGTTTCAGAAACGGGAGTATATAATGCCGCAGTTTTTATGTGCGCTTTGGCCTGATATCGTGCTGCGCGTAGGGTTCGGACGGATCCGGATGCCTGTGCGGCGGTAGCGCCGCCCTGATGCGAATGCCAAGCGTGCCACTATAACGAGCGTCGCCCGGCTCGATTGCCATGCGCGACCCGATGAATTCCCTTTCAAACCCTTAGCCGTAGTTGGATTAGCTGATGAACAAAGTACTCGTGAGTCTGCTGTTGACCCTTGGCATCACCGGTATGGCCCACGCGGCTGGAGACGCCGAAGCTGGTCAGGGCAAAGTTGCAATGTGTGGCGCCTGCCACGGTGCGGACGGCAACAGCCCGGCGCCGAACTTCCCGAAACTCGCCGGCCAGGGCGAGCGCTATCTGCTCAAGCAACTGCAGGACATCAAGGCCGGCAGCACCCCGGGTGCTCCGGAAGGCGTCGGCCGCAAGGTGCTGGAAATGACCGGCATGCTCGACCCGCTGAGCGATCAGGATCTGCAAGACATCGCCGCCTACTTCTCCAGCCAGAAGGGCAGCGTCGGCTATACCGATCCGGCTCTGGCAAAGCAGGGCGAGAAACTGTTCCGCGGCGGCAAGCTGGATCAGGGCATGCCGGCCTGCACCGGTTGCCACGCGCCCAACGGTGTCGGCAACGACCTGGCCGGTTTCCCCAAACTGGGTGGCCAGCATGCGGCTTACACTGCCAAGCAGCTGACCGATTTCCGTGAAGGCAACCGCACCAACGACGGCGACAGCATGATCATGCGTGGCGTTGCCGCCAAGCTGAGCAACAAGGACATCGAAGCGCTGTCCAGCTACATCCAGGGCCTGCACTGATCGCGACAGTAGGCTGATCGAGAAGGGCGTCCGGGCCAATAGTCCGGACGCCCTTCTGCGTTTAGGGGGCTGGCTACGCCACCTTCGTCACGGCGCGGCATGGGCAGATGAAAAACGCTGGCGAGTCCCGGCGTTTTGCTGCAGCCTGTTGCGCCATCGGTCCGTCGTAAACAGGAGTACTTCATGCGCAATTTCCTACTCACTGCCATTTTTGCCGCTGCCAGCCTGTTCGGTGCTGCAGCCCAGGCAGCGGAGTTTCAGGCCGGCAAGGAATATGTCGAGCTGAGCAGCCCGGTGCCAGTCGCCGACCCGAGCAAGATCGAGGTGGTCGAGCTGTTCTGGTACGGCTGCCCGCACTGCTACCAGTTCGAGCCGGTGATCAAGCCCTGGGTCGAGCAGCTGCCCGAGGACGTGCAGTTCAAGCGCATCCCGGCGATGTTTGGCGGGATCTGGAACGTACACGGACAATTGTTTATCGCGCTGGAATCGATGGGCGTGGAGCCGAAGGTCCACGATGCGGTCTTCGCTGCCTACCATCAGGAGCGCAAGAAGCTCGCCACGCCTGACGAAATGGCTGATTTCCTTGCCGGTCACGGCATCGACAAGCAGGCCTTTCTGAAAGCCTACAACTCGTTCGGTGTGCGTGGTCGCGTAGAGCAGGCCAAAAAACTCGGCATGGCGTATCAGATCACCGGTGTGCCGGTGATGATCGTCAACGGCAAGTATCGTTTCGATCTCGGCTCGTCCGGCGGCCCGGAGCGCACCTTGCAGGTGGCCGACTTCCTCATCGAAAAAGAACGCGCGGCGCGGTAAGCCGAAATGCTGCGTCGTTGGAGCGCGCCGCGCCATGCCGGACCCGGCAAGGCGCGCGTCAACGCGCACTGCCTGGCCAGTAGCGGTCTGCCGTCGGACGGGCGGTTGCGGCTGCTCAGCTTCAACATCCAGGTCGGCATCAGTACCGAGCGCTACCACCATTACCTGACGCGCAGCTGGCAGCATCTGCTGCCCCATCCGGGGCGGGCGGGCAATCTGCAGCGCATCGGTGAGGTGCTTGGCAACTACGATCTGGTGGCGCTGCAGGAGGCCGACGGCGGCAGCCTGCGTTCCGGCTACGTCAATCAGGTCGAGCACCTGGCTCATTTGGGTGCGTTTCCCTATTGGTATCAGCAGCTCAACCGCAATCTCGGGCGGTTCGCCCAGCACAGCAATGGTGTGCTCAGTCGTCTCGAACCTCAGGGTCTGGAAGATCATCCGTTGCCCGGGCCGTCGGGGCGTGGGGCGATCCTGCTGCGCTTCGGCGAGGGGCCGGACGCGCTGGTGGTGGTGATGATGCACCTGGCGCTGGGTGGCGGGGCGCGGACGCGCCAGCTGGCCTACATTCGCGAGCTGATCGGCGGCTACCGCCATCAGGTCCTGATGGGTGACATGAATACCCACGCCAACGATCTGCTGGAAAATTCGCCGCTGCGTGATCTCGGCCTTCTGGCGCCGCAGATCGAAGCGACCTTTCCGAGCTGGCGACCGCAGCGCTGTCTGGACCACATCCTGCTCAGCCCCAGCCTGACGCTCGAGCGCGTCGATGTGCTGGCATTGCCGATTTCCGATCACCTGCCGGTGGCCGTCGAGATCAGACTGCCTGATTCGCTGCAGGCCGATTCCTTGCCGGTTCAGGTGAAAGACACGAAATGAGCGAAGAAGCCGAACGCTGGAAGGAAAAGTATCTTCAGCTCGTCGAGCGCCAGGACCAGCTGGAAGCCCGCTGGGAACAGCGCGTGGATCTGCTACGGCGCAGTCTGGTGCGCAGCAGTCTGGCGGTGGAAGGTGCCGACCCCGCGGTCGAGCGCTGTCTGCATGCGATGCGTGAGGTGCTGCGCGAGGGCGATCTGGACGATGGCCTCAGCCAGTTGGTGCCGCGTCTGGAAAAGGCCGTACTCGATTCCGAGCGGTATCGGCAGGAGCGCGCGGTGCGGTTGACCGAGGCACTGCATCGCCTGGTCGCCCAGCTGCTGGCACTCTCGCCTCCGCCGGAACTGCGCAAGCCTATCAAGCGCTTTGCCAAACAGCTGGACCAGCGCGCCGCTCAGCTCCGCGAGCTGCCGGGGCTGCTTGGTGAGTTGAGTGTTTTGCAAGGCCAGGTGCTGACGCTGCAGGAGGATGCCGCGCCGCAGCAGGGTGGATTTCTGAAGCGCCTGTTCGGTGGCCGGGACAGCCAGTTGGCGGCGATCCCGCTCGAGACGGCGATTCCGGCTGGGCTGTCAGCTCCCGCAGAGGTGACGCTCGCGGCCGAGGCGGTTGTCGGTGGCGAGACGGCCGTTGCGTCCGCCGCGACCGAAGCGGTCGTGGCGGTCGTGGCGCCAATCTTGGCCGAGCCGGCGAACGACGAGCAGCAGGCAGTCGAGCCCGTTTCATCAGCGGCCGAGCCCGACGCGGACGCGGTCGAAGCTGGGGCCGATGCCGATGCCGATGCCGAGCTGGCGCCAGTGGCCGAGCCGCTGCCGCCGGAGTCCGCCTACGCTCTGCCGGACTCCCCCGAGCCGGCCTTCAGCGTTGTGGCTGATCGCGTGGAGGCGACGCTCAGCAATCTGCTCGACAATCTGCATCTGCCCGAACAACACCAGCCGCAGCTGCAGACGCTGCGTGCGCGTATCCAGCACGGACTGAACTGGTACGAGCTGGTGCCGGTGCTGGACGACCTGGCGATGCTGATGATTGCCTTCAGTGATCAGGGCCAGCGGGATTTCGAAAGCTATCTGCAGACGTTGAACGAGCGTCTCTCGGCAATGCAGGAGAATCTGCTCGCCGCGCACCAAGGCCACAGCGAAGGGCGCGATGCGGCGCAGGCGCTGGACGAGGAGCTGCGCGAGCAGGTGGGTGGTCTGCAGCACAGCATGCGTCAGGCCACTGATCTGACCAGTCTGAAGAAGGTGGTGGAGGCGCGCCTGGACGGGCTGCTGGATACGGTGGATACCTATCGCCAGCAGCGTAGCCAGCAGGAGCAGAAGCTCGGCGAGCGTCTGCAGCAACTGGTCAGTCGGGTCGGCAGTCTCGAACAGGCCGCGCGCGGCCTGCGCGGCCATCTGGAAGAGCAGCGGCAGAAGGCGCTGCAGGACCCGCTGACCGGGCTACCCAACCGTGCGGCCTGGAACGAGCGTCTGGATCTCGAGTTTGCCCGCTGGCAGCGCTACGGCGGCGACCTGCTGCTGGCCGTGCTGGACGTCGATCACTTCAAGCGGGTCAATGACGGCTACGGCCACCTGGCGGGTGACCGAGTGCTGAAGATCATCGGCAGTGAATTGCGCAAGCGCCTGCGCAAGACCGACTTCATCGCCCGCTTCGGTGGAGAGGAATTCGTCGTGCTGCTCCCCAACACCCCTTACGAGGCGGGGCAGCAGCTGATGGATGCGCTGCGCGATTCGATCAGCAATTGTCCGTTTCACTTCAAGGGCGAGCGCATCGTCATCACCCTGTCCGCTGGCCTAACCGCATTCGGCGAGGACGATACCACCGAGCGTGCATTCGAGCGGGCTGACGGCGCGCTTTACCGCGCCAAGAACGCGGGTCGCAATCGCGTCGAGCTGGCCTGACCGGCCGGCATGGCCACTGGCGGATCGCCCGGTATAATCACGACCCTTCTTCGCACTGGCCCGAGCTGCTGCGCATCTGCGTCATTTCGCCGTCGACACAGAGGTCGTCCCGATGAAAGCCATCACCGCCATCCTGATGCTCTTGCTGCTGGCCGGCTGCGCCAGTGGCCCGCGTATCGACACCAGTCATAGTTCGATCGGCCATGACAGCCGCAGCCAGTTCATCGTGCTGCACTACACCTCAGCCGATCTGCCGCGTTCGCTGGAGCTGCTCAGCGGTCGCGACGTCAGCAGTCACTACCTGATTGGCGAATCACCGGCGACCATTTACCGGCTGGTGGACGAGAACCGGCGTGCCTGGCATGCCGGTGAAAGCGAATGGAATGACCGCACCTGGCTCAACGCCACCTCGATCGGCATCGAACTGGTCAATCGCGGCTACGTCGAAAGCGCCGACGGACGCCGGCTCTGGCATCCCTACTCCGACGCACAGATCGACGCGCTGGTGGTTCTGCTCAAGGACATCATGGCGCGTCATGAACTCAAGCCGGGGGCCATCATCGGCCACAGCGACATTGCCCCGCAGCGCAAGGTCGATCCGGGGCCGCTGTTTCCGTGGAAGCGTCTCGCCGACGAAGGTCTGGTGCCCTGGCCCGAGGCTGGCGCGGTAGCCGTGGAACAGATGCGTTATGCATCCGAGGGCCTGCCGCCGGTCGTCTGGTATCAGGATGCCTTGGTTGCTCAGGGCTACCGGGTCCCACGGCACGGGCATCTGGATGCCGAAACGCGCAACGTCATCGCGGCCTTTCAGATGAAGTATCGGCCGGCGCGTTTCGACGGCGAGCCTGATGCCGAAACCGCTGCGATGTTGCAGGTGCTCGCCAACCAGGCGAAGCGCTGAGCTCAGTAGGCGGTGGTGCCGATCAGCCGGGAGTCTGCCAGCGCCGCGCTGCGATGCTCGGCAGCGGCCTGATAGTCGCGGTCACCGATCATCGCCAGAAAGGCTTCCTTGGATGGATAGCTGACCAGCAGCAGGTCATCCCATTGCTCGTCAGGCGGGGCGATCAGCGCCGCATGGGCCTTGGCGCGAACCTCGACCGCGCCGCCGCTGGCCTGCACCTTGGCCAGCGCCACCCGGCTGTAGCGCGCATAGGCTTCGCGGCCGCTGCAGGGGCTGTGCGGGCTGCCCGCCGGATAGGTTGCCTGGTCGTTATAGCGCAACAGGTTGAGCATCAGGATCGGAACCCCGGATGGCATCGACGCCGCGTAATCGGCGAGCTGCTCGGGGCTGGGGTTCAGGCTCGGCATGGGCTTTCCTCGAAGGTGCGCTCAGATCGGCAGCGCGACGTAGAAGATGGTGCCGTGGCCGATCCGCGAATGCACGCCGATGCGACCACCATGCAGCTGAGCGATCTCCTTGCATAAGGCAAGCCCCAGTCCGGCGCCGCCACGGCGTCGGCCGATCTGCACGAATGGCTCGAAGATTCTCGCCTGCTGGCTGTAGGGAATGCCCTCGCCGTTGTCCTCGACACTGAGGATCATCCGTTCGCCATGGTGGCGGGCCAGCAGTCGCACCTCGCCGCCCTTCGGCGTATGGCGCAGGGCATTGCTGAGCAGGTTGTCCATAACCCGTTCGATCTGCTGGCGGTCCAGCATCAGCGTTGGCAACGGTTGTTGCAGCTCCAGCTTGAGCTGCACGTCCTGCTCGTTGGCCGCCACCTCGAAGCGTTGACGGGCAGCCTCGAGCAGCTCGGGGATGTCGCACTGCTCCAGCTCGAGCTTCTGCTGGCCGCTCTGGTAGCGCGAGAAGTTCAGCAGGTCGTTGATCAGCCGCACCAGGCGCTGCATCTCCTCGTGCACGGTATCGAACAGGTCCGACTCGCGGCTGCCGGCCGGGTAGCGCAGGCGTTCGCGCAGCAGACTGAAGGCCATCTGCATGCCGGTGACCGGCGTGCGCAGTTCGTGGGAGGCGCGCAGCACGAATTCGTTGCGCACGCGCTCGAAGGTGCGCTGATCGGTGACATCGTGCAGAACCATGACCGCACCGCTGATGCTGCCGTCGTGATGGCTGACCGGGCTGATGCGCCAGGCCAGCAGGCGGCGTTCGCCGTCGGCTTCGATGATCAGATCCTCGGGTGGATCGGACAGCGACTTGTCGTCCAGCACCTGGCGCGCGGCGTTGTCCAGTTCCGGATGGCCCAGCGCTTCGCCCAGCGTGGAACCCAGGTGTTCGTTTTCCCAGGCGAGCTGGCGCTGCGCCACCGGGTTGGCGTGCTCCAGGCGTCCGTCACGGTCGATGATCAACAGGCCGTCGTCGATGCTGTCGAGCAGGGCCTGCAGACGCTGCTGGCCGTTGACCAGTGCTTCGACATTGGTTTGCTTGAACTCGTGCAGGGCCTGCGCCATCAGACCGAAGCGCCGGCTCAGGGACGACAGCTCGGCGATCGGCGGTGTCGGCAGGGAGATGTTGAAATCGCCGCGCCCGATCTGGTCGGCCGCTGCGGACAGCCGTTCGATCGGCTCGCCGAAGCGCCGCGCAAAACTGTGTGCGGTGATGAAGCCAATCAGCAGCACGGCAATCGCGGTCAGGCCCAGCAGTCCTGCCAGCAGCGAAGCGCGATCGCGGCTACGCAGCTCGGTGTCGCGAATCTTGTCGTAGGCCGCGCGCTGCATGTCGCTCATCAGGCTGCGTACCTGATTGAAGGCCTGGCTCAGCGAATTGTCCTCCAGCAGCGTCCAGCTCTGGTGTCGCGCTGCATCGAGCTCTTCGATGAATCTGGCGTAGGCGCTGGCAACTGCCTGGAAGGCCTGACGGTCGGTGTCGTCACTGGCTTCGGCGATGCCGCGCTCGAGGGTTTGCTGAAAGGTCTGACGCACTGCGTCCAACGCATCGAGGTTGTGATCCTCGGCCAGCATGACGATGAGGTGGTTGCCCAGCGCCTGACGTAGCTGCTGATTGATCTCGATGATGCTGAAGTTGTTGCGGATCAGCTGTTCCTGGCTCTTGGCCATCTGCATCACGCTGACCAGTGCCAGCAGCAGGCCGAGCAGGGCGACCGTCATCAAGGCCGAGAACCCGAGGAATAATCGGGTCCGCAGCTTCATCTGGAGTTTCATAGGCCGTACTGCTTGCGTTTTCGGTAGAGGGTTGAGGCGTCGATACCAAGGATGCGGGCAGCCTGCTCGAGCGTGTCGCTGGTGCTCAGCACGCCGGCGATATGCGCTTTTTCCAGTGCCTCCAGGCTCAGCGGTTCGCCGATGCGTGGCGCATTGCTGCCAACCTGCTCACCGAGGCCCAGGTGGCTGACCTCGATCATCTGCTGCGGGCAGATGATGCTCGCGCGCTCCACGACGTTACGCAGCTCGCGGACGTTGCCCGGCCAGCGATAGGTCTTCAGCGCCGCAATCGCGGCATCGCTGAAGCCACGTGCCGGGCGGCCGTAGTTTTTCACGAACGAAGCGAGGAAACGTTCGGCCAGGGCAAGCACATCCTCCGGCCGTTCGCGCATCGGCGGCAGATTGAGGGTGATGACGTTGAGGCGATAGAGCAGATCCTCGCGGAACTTGCCTTCGCGCACCATCTCTTCGAGGTTCAGGTTGGTCGCTGCGAGAATGCGCACGTCTGCGCGGCGCGTGACCGGATCGCCGACCCGTTCGTATTCCTTGTCCTGAATGAAGCGCAGCAGCTTGGGTTGCAGGGCCAGCGGGAAGTCGCCGATCTCGTCGAGAAACAGCGTGCCGCCGTCGGCCTGGTTGACCCGCCCCAAGGTGCTTTCGGTGGCTCCGGTGAAGGCACCGCGATTGTGTCCGAACAGCTCGCTTTCCATCAGGTCGGCTGATAGTGACGGGCAGTTGATGGTGACGAAGGCCTTCTTCGAACGTCGGCTCCAGGTGTGGATCGCGCGTGCCAGTTCGCCTTTGCCGGTGCCCGATTCGCCGAGGATCAGGATGTTGGCGTCGGTGTCGGCGACCTGGCGTGCGGTTTCCAGCACGGCCATCATCGCCGGACTGTGCGAGCCCAGAGCGTCGCTGCGCTGTTTGATCTCGCCTTCCAGCGCTTCCAGGCGGGCAGCCATCTGGCGCACTTCCAGCTGCTTGGCGGCGGACAGGCGAAGCTGTTCAGGACTGCAGGGCTTGAGCAGGTAATCGGCCGCGCCGGCCTGCATCGCATCGACGGCGGTGTCCACCGCCGAGTGGACGGTGACGATCACCACGCGCATCCAGGGCGCCAGCATGCGCATCTGCTGCAGTACATCCAGGCCGTTGTCTTCGCCCAGGCGCAGATCCAGAAAGCACAGATCGAACACCTGGCGCTGCAGGATGGCCTCGGCCTGGGCTGCGCTGGCTGCGGTCATCACCGTATAGCCACGGTCCTCCAGGCAGTAGCGGAAGGTACGCAGGATCGCCGCTTCGTCATCCACCAGAAGGATGCGTCCGCCGTTGTCCGTCGTTTGGTCCATGGATGCTCCCATCAAAAAAGGCGAATTCGGTCGCTGAAAATTTCGATTATGGCGTTTCGAGCGCTGGAACGCGCCGTTGCGTTGCTGGCGAGTGCTTTAGTCTCTGAAAAGCCTTGCAAGTTGCACGGTGCAGACACGGCTTTCCTGCATGCTGCATTCCGCCGCTATCGATGCCTCACTGCAAGTAGCTGATTTGCCTCCGTTTGCCTTGCAGGCCCCGCTGGCATGGGCCTTGCGACCCTAGGAAAAGCGCGTCGTTTCCCGCCTTGGGCCGCAGGCGCAGCCGCAAATTCAAGCAGGAGGTCCCATGAACCAGTCCATGAATCAGCTTAACGAGCTCATCGAACTGACCCGCGACGGGCAGCGTTTCTACCAGCACGCCGCCGAGGAAGCAAAGGACGTGCAGCTGCAGCACCTGTTTCGTGACCTGGCCCAGGCCAAGACACAGATCATCCAGGCGCTGAGCGTGAAAGTCGCTGCTCATCACGAGCAGCCGTCGCAAGGTGGAACCTTGACCGGCCGCATGCGCGAACTCTACGCCGACGCGCGCTCGCGCATCGGCGATCACGATACCGCCTACGTCGACCAGTTGGAGCAGACCGAAGCGCACATCCTGCGCGCCTTCGAGGACGCCATTGGCGCTGCCGAGCCGGATGTCCGCGCCTTGCTGGCCATCGAGCTGCCCAAGTTGCGAGCGTGCCATGAGCGGATGCGCCAGTTGAAGGACGCTCGCCATTAATGGTCGTGCAAAACGCCCGGGCCGCTGGGGGCTCTCATGCAAATTGAGTTGCGGGCGGCGCTTGTTAAATACTTAAGTAATTGATTTATAAGAATTTTATAGCGCCGTTCGGCTTGGCACGGCCCCTGCAATAACCCTAGCAACGAAACAATGTCGCCACGCTTAGAAGGAGTTGAGGATGAATCGCCAAGGCCGCTTTTCATTAGCCAGCAAGGGTTTCCTCTCGGCTGCGGTAGTCATGCTGATCATGGGGGCCGAGCGCCCAATGTCACAACCGCTCAGCCAGGCGCAACAGAATTCTGCGGAACGAATCGGCATGTATGACGCTCAACCTATTGAGCTCACGCGGACCGGCCAACAGCCGCAAACCATCGACTATCGCCAGGCGCCTGCCGAGCAGCGCTGGGTGTTTTGAGCAACGAAGGGGACGTGCAAGCGAGCCAGCAGGGATGCGTAAAGAAATCGATGCTGATCGGGCTGATCTGATCCGCTGAGAACCGTTCCTGAACCAAGAGGAGTCACACCATGCTGAGTTGGGCTATTACATTCCTGATCATCGCCATCATCGCTGCGGTACTGGGCTTCGGTGGTATCGCAGGCACCGCAACGGGTATCGCCAAGATCCTGTTCGTAGTCTTCCTGGTGCTGTTCGTGGCATCGCTGATCTTCGGCCGCGGTCGCGGACCGCGCGTTTGATGCATCGATGGCCGCCCGCAAGGGCGGCTGCATTCTGGAGAGGCAACGGCATAGGAAGCCATATTCGCCGGGTCATGTTCGGCAATCGAAGATGATCCAGAGCGGCGCAGAGCGTGAGGCTTTGCGCGCTCACCCCTCAGCGGGGGGAACCAGGGGGTCGGGTTGTTCTGCTTGCGGAGTGACCTAGGGGTACAGGGAGTACCCCCTTCATCGGACCGGGTTCTGTGTGGCTGCGGCCAGGGGTGGTTTCACCCCTGGCGTGCAGCAATAACCTCGACGCATTCCTATCGTCACACCTCCAACTCCCTTCTGCGATTGCTACCCGTTCTGCGGGTGACCCCTGCCGTCTGGCACCGCTATCATCGCGTCCAGCTTTGACGGGAGAACGACATGCTCAACGGCCTCTGGCTGGGCTTTTTTCTGGTTGCCGCGGTTGCCGCCCTGGGGCGCTGGCTGATCGGTGGCGATCCTGCTGTGTTTGCGGCATTGGTAGAAAGCCTGTTCGCCATGGCGAAACTGGCCGTGGAAGTGATGATCGTGCTGTTCGGCACGTTGACCCTGTGGCTGGGCTTTCTGCGTATCGCCGAAAAGGCCGGGCTGATCGAGCTGCTGGCGCGCCTGCTCGGGCCATTGTTCCGTCGTCTGATGCCTGAAGTGCCCGCAGGCCATCCGGCGCTGGGACTGATCACACTCAATTTCGCTGCCAACGGCCTGGGGCTGGACAATGCCGCCACGCCGATTGGTCTCAAGGCGATGCGCGCATTGCAGGAACTCAACCCACTGCCAAGCGTGGCCAGCAATGCGCAGATCCTGTTTCTGGTGCTCAATACCTCCTCGTTGACCCTGTTGCCCGTATCGATCTTCATGTATCGCGTGCAGCAGGGCGCGGACGATCCGACCCTGGTGTTTCTGCCGATTCTGCTGGCCACCAGTGCCTCATCGCTGGCGGGCCTGCTGGCCGTTGCGCTGATGCAGCGGTTGCGATTGTGGGACCCGGTGGTGCTGGCCTACTTCATCCCTGGCGCGTTGCTGCTCGGTGGCTTCATGGCGCTGCTCGCCGGGCTGTCGGCGACCGCCCTGGCCTCGCTGTCGTCGTTGCTCGGCAACCTGACCCTGTTCGGCCTGATCATCGCCTTCCTGGTCGTCGGCGCGCTGCGCAAGGTGCAGGTATACGAGGCGTTCGTCGAGGGGGCGAAGGAGGGCTTCGACGTCGCCAAAAGTCTTTTGCCCTATCTGATTGCCATGCTCTGCGCCATCGGCGCGCTGCGGGCATCCGGCGCGTTGGATCTTGGTCTTGAAGGCATCCGTTGGCTGGTCGAGGCGCTGGGTTGGGATACGCGCTTCGTCGATGCCTTGCCCACGGCGCTGGTCAAGCCGTTCTCGGGCAGTGCGGCACGGGCGATGCTGATCGAAACGATGCAAAGCCAGGGTGTGGATAGCTTCCCGGCGCTGGTGGCCGCGACGGTACAGGGCAGTACCGAAACCACCTTCTATGTGCTGGCGGTGTATTTCGGTGCGGTGGGCATCCAGCGGGCGCGTCATGCGGTGGGTTGCGCGCTGGTGGCGGATCTGGCCGGGATCATCGCGGCGATCAGCGTGTGCTACTGGTTCTTCGGCTAAGCGACCGGACGCCAGGACTGCGCCGTCCAGCGCGCGGCGGCGCTAGTCAGCGATAGCATTTTCCGGACAAAGAAAAACCCCGGCCACGCTTGTGCATGGCCGGGGTTTTCAGGTGCCTGGCGCCGACGGGATCAGCGTTGCCTGCGACGCCGCTGCATCCAGACGATCAGCGCGAACAGCAGGAAGCCCGGTGCCCACATGAGCTCCTTCGGCCAGCGATCGGTCGGTGCGCGCACCGAGAGGATCTGCTGATCGAACTCCAGACCGGCCTCGGCCGCCGGGCTGCCGAAGGTGACGCTGTCGACCAGCAGTTTGCCGTCCTCTTCGTAAGTCAGCAGGCCGATCTTCTCCAGCTTCTCCTCGCCCGAGGCGCCGTCCGGGATCGCCAGCAACAGGACGAATTCGCGCGGGTCACCCACGGCGTCTTCGCCCAGCACGCGCAGGCGCAGCTGACTGTCCTCGTCGACGTTGCCCAGGGCCTCGACCAGCTGCGCCGGCGGAATCTCCTGGTAAGGGTCGTGGATCATGTCCATCCAGAATCCCGGGCGGAACAACGTGAAGGCGACCAGCAACAGCAGCACGCTTTCGTACCAGCGGCTGCGCACCAGGAAGTAGCCTTGGGTGCCAGCGGCGAACACCAGCATGGCGATGGTCGCCACGATGAAGATCAGCACGCCGTGCCAGAAGTCCACGCCGATCAGCAGCAGGTCGGTGTTGAAGATGAACAGGAACGGCAGCGCCGCGGTGCGCAGGCTGTAGTAGAAAGCCGTCACCCCGGTTCGGATCGGGTCGCCCTTGGACACAGCCGCCGCTGCGAACGAGGCCAGGCCCACTGGTGGTGTCACGTCAGCCATGATGCCGAAATAGAAGACGAACAGATGCACCGCAATCAGCGGCACGATCAGGCCGTTCTGCTGCCCCAGCGCCACGATCACCGGCGCCAGCAGGCTGGACACCACGATGTAGTTGGCGGTGGTTGGCAGGCCCATGCCGAGGATCAGGCTGAGGAACGCGGTGAGCAGCAGCATCAGCAGCAGGTTGCCCATCGACAGCAGTTCGACCAGATCGGCGAGGACCAGGCCGACGCCGGTCTGCGACACGGCACCGACGATGATGCCGGCCGCTGCGGTGGCGATACCGATGCCGATCATGTTGCGTGCGCCGGCGATCAGGCCTTCGCGCAGGTCGATCACGCCGTCCATGAAGGTGCCGTCCGGGTGGCTGCGGTCATGGCGCATCCACGACAGCAGCGGGCGCTGGGTCAGCAGGATGATCACCAGCATCACCGAGCCCCAGAAGGCCGAGAGGCCGGGCGACAGACGCTCGATCATCAGGCACCAGACCAGCACCACCACCGGCAGCAGAAAATGCAGGCCGGAGAGCAGTACCGGACGGGTTTCCGGCAGCTTTTCCAGCGGCATGTTCGGGTCTTCATGAGGCAGCGGCGGGTTGCTCGCGGCGATCTTCAGCAGGCCGAGATAGACCACTGCCAGCAGCGCGCCGATTACCCACAGCGCCGAGTCGCCGAGCAGCGGCTTGAGCCAGCCGAGGCCGTAATAGACGCCCAGGGACAAGCCGGAAATCAACGCGGCGCCGAAGACGAAGCCGATCAGACGCTGCATCCAGGGTTTGGCGACGTTGGCTCGCGGTAGGGCCTGCAAGCCGAGTTTCATCGACTCCAGATGGACGATGTAGATCAGCGCGATGTAGGAGATCAGTGCCGGCAGGAAGGCATGCTTGATCACTTCCACATAGGGAATGCCAACGTACTCGACCATCAGGAACGCCGCGGCACCCATCACCGGCGGCATGATCTGGCCGTTGACCGAGGAGGCCACTTCCACTGCGCCGGCCTTTTCTGCCGAGAAGCCGGTGCGCTTCATCATCGGGATGGTGAAGGTACCGGTGGTCACCACGTTGGCGATCGACGAACCGGAGATCAGGCCGGTCATGCCGGAGGCCACCACGGCGGCCTTGGCCGGACCGCCACGGAAATGTCCGAGCATGCTGAAAGCCAGCTGGATGAAGTAATGCCCGGCTCCGGCGCGTTCGAGCAGGGCGCCGAACAGCACGAAGAGAAAGACGAAGCTGGTGGACACGCCCAGCGCGATGCCGAAGACGCCTTCGGTGGTGATCCACTGGTGGTTGGCCAGGGCGGTGAAGCTGACGCCGCGATGGGCCAGCAGGCCAGGCATCCACGGGCCGGCGACGCTATAGACGAGAAATACCAGGGCGATGATCGCCAAGGGTGGGCCGAGCGCACGGCGCGTGGCTTCCAGCAGCAGGGGAATACCGATGCAGGCGGTCACCAGATCCATGGTGGTCAGGTTGCCGGGGCGCTGCGCCAGCTGCGAATAGGCGATGAACAGGTAGGCCGCACTGGCTGCGGCGACCAGGCCAAGGGCGATGTCGACCAGCGGTACGCGATCACGCGGCGAACGTTTGAATGCGGGGTAGGCGAGAAAGGCCAGCAACAGGGCGAACGCCAAGTGAATCGAGCGGGTTTCGGTGTCGTTGAGCACGCCGAAGCCTAGGACGAACGGCAGTGGCGAGGCGATCCACAATTGGAACAGCGACCAGAGCAACGCAAGCCCGGCGATGACTGCGGCCATCGGCCCCGCAGGTGAGCGCGCGCCGACATCCTGGGCGATCAGTTCCTCGGTGGACAGTTGTTTGTCTTGCATGAAATGAGGCCTGTTTTTTCAGGTAACGGAACCGCGAAAACCCGTGGCCAACCGGCGCACGGGTTCTCAGCGTGGCATCGCAGCGATCAGGGCCGCCTCAGCGAGGCAGCCCTGGCGAGCCTTACAACCAGCCGCGTTCCTTGTAGTAACGCTCCGCGCCTTCATGCAGAGGCGCGCTCAGGCCGACTTCGATCATCTCTTCCGGCTTCAGATCCTTGAATGCCGGATGCAGGCGCTGGAAGCGCTCGATGTTCTCGAACACCGACTTGACCAGCTGGTAGACCACTTCGGCATCGACCTTGGAAGTGGTGGACAGCACGGCCTTGCCACCGATGGACTGGGTCGCCTGGTCGTTGCCCTTGTACAGGCCGCCCGGGATCTCGGCCTTGGTGTAGTAGCTCTTCTCTTCCAGCAGCTTGTCGATCTCAGGACCGGTAATCGGCACCAGCACCGCATCGGTGGTGGTGGTCGCTTCCTGGATCGCGCCATTGGGGTGGCCGACGAAGTAGGTCATGGCATCGATGTTGTTGTCGCCCAGCGCGCTGGCCTGTTCGGCCGGCTTCAGCTCGGCGGCCAGGGAGAACACCGACTGGTCCCAGCCTTTGACCTTCATGATCTCTTCGAGGGTGTCGCGCTGGCCGGAACCGGGGTTGCCGATGTTGACGCGCTTGCCCTTGAGGTCGTCGAGGCCCTTGATGTTGGCGCTGCGGCGGGCGAGTACGGTGAAAACCTCGCTCTGCAGGGAGAAGACTGCACGGATGTCGTCCATTTTCCCTTCTTTCTCGAAGGGGGCGACGCCTTCCATTGCCTTGTACTGGTGGTCGGACTGCATGATGCCGAAGTTGAATTCGCCACTGCGCAGGCCGTTGACGTTGGCTACGCCGCCGCCGCTGGCCGGGGCGTTGCACTTGATGTTTTCCGCATTGCGGTTGACGAAGCGGCAGATCGATTGCCCGGCAACGTAATAAACGCCGGTCTGGCCGCCAGTGCCGATGGTGACGAACTTCTCTTGCGCCTGTACCACTCCGCTCAGGCCGGTTCCCGCCAGAGCAGCGGTAAAGATCCATGCCAAGGATTTGCCTTTCATGGATGCACTCCTTTTTGGTTGTTTTCGGATTCCCGGGCATCCCTTGTGAGTCTGCGCGGAACTTGAGTCTAGCAGGCGCCCGGCTCGGGAACAGCCCGAAGCTTACGGACCCGTCTATCCGATCCGTTAGTTCCGCGCCCATTGCTAGGACCGGTTCGGTTGACAGTGGTTGCGTGCAGCAGTCCCGGATTTTATTGTTCAGAAATTGTGCATGATGATTCGGTTGTACAGGATCCGTGCCCCTCAATGGCCAGAAAAACCGACCAAAGGCCTAGGACTTCAGTCGCATTGTGGGTCGTCCTGCCTGATAGCATTATGGCACCAGTCTTCAGGCATGAAGGCATGCTGCTCGGACAGGGCCAGGGGCCTGACGAACGAAGCGCCAACAGGGATCACCGCAGGAGGTGAGTCGTTGCTGGCGCTTTTTTGTGCCCCGTCGCATAACAACAAAAACGATACAGAGACCCGCTTGGCCGTCTAGAGCAGGGACATCGTCGCAAGGCGAGCAAGGCAAGGAACGCACGAAGCACTGTGGTGCATCGATCGAGACGTCCTCGGCGGAACAGAACAACCGTTCGCCTTGCTCACGAGACCCGCCATGCGCATGAATCTTCCGGTCACCGGCCGCGACGTTTCCTTCAGCGAGACCGCCAATATCCTCTCCACCACGGATCTCAACGGTGACATCACCTATGTGAATCCGGATTTCATCAAGATCAGTGGCTTCGAAGAAAGCGAGCTGATCGGTCAGCACCACAACATCGTCCGGCATCCGGACATGCCCACCGAAGCCTTCGCCGATCTGTGGGGCAGCGTCCGTGGTGGCAGGTCCTGGATGGGCATGGTGAAGAACCGCTGCAAGAACGGTGATCACTACTGGGTCAGCGCGTTCGTCACGCCGATCAGCCGCAATGGCCGGGTCATGGAATACCAGTCGGTACGGACCAAGCCGCAGCCGGCCCAGATTGCCGCCGCCGAACGGTTGTATGCGCAGTTGCGCGACAAGCGCACACCGGTCGCATTGCGCCGCAAGCCGCTGAGTGCCCGCAGTCGGGTCGCATTGTTCGCCGCGTTGGGCGCAGCGCCATGCGTCGTTGCGGGCGGCCTGCTGGGCGGCGCTGGCGTCGCCATCGCCCTGGCTACCGCAGCGGCCGCCGCCTTGGGCGCCGGTGGCTTGGCGTATCTGGCGCTGGCGCCCTTGCAGCAGCTCGCCGAACAGGCGCGCCAGGTTGGTGACAACCCGGTGGGTCAGTTGATCTACGCCGGTCGCCGTGACGAGTACGGGCAGATCGCCTTTGCCATGAAAATGCTGGAAACCGAGGCCGGCGCCATGGTCGGCCGGATCGGCGACGCCTCGCGCCAGCTCAGCCAGCATGCCCATGAGCTGCTAGGCGCAATGGACAGCAGCACGCAAAGCGCGTCCCGTCAGCAGAGCGAAACCGATCAGGTGGCTACGGCGATCAACCAGATGGCCGCCAGCGTGCAGGAAGTGGCGAACAACGCCCAGCGCACCGCCGAAGCTGCCAGCCGTGCCGATAGTGAAACCGCAACCGGCACTGAGGTGGTCAATCGTACGGGGGCCGCCATCGGCCAGCTGGCCCAGGATATCCAGCAGGCCGGCGATGTGATCCACGAGCTTGAAGCGCACAGCAACGACATCACCAAGGTGTTGGACGTGATCCGTGGCATTGCCGAGCAGACCAACCTGTTGGCGCTGAACGCGGCGATCGAAGCGGCGCGTGCCGGCGAGCAAGGCAGGGGGTTCGCCGTGGTGGCCGATGAGGTACGCAATCTGGCCTCGCGTACCCAGCAGTCGACCCAGGAAATCAACGGCATGATCGGCGCGCTGCAGGGCGGGGCGCGCCAAGCAGTAGAAGTGATGCAGCGCAGCCGTGAGCAGGCTATGCAGAGCGTCGAACACGCCGCTCAGGCGGCGCGCTCTCTGCACGGCATCAACAGCCGGGTCACTGAGATCAGTGAAATGAGCCAGCAGATCGCCGCGGCGGTCGAGCAGCAGAGTGCGGTCAGCGAGAACATCAATCAGAACATCGTGAGCATCCGCGGCGGTTCCGATCATCACGTCGCCAACGGCTTGCGCAGTCGGCAGAGCGCATCGGGTGTCGCCGAACTGGCCAACAGCATGGAGGTACTGGTGCAGCAGTTCTGGACGCGCCGACGCAGCTGATGCACGCCGCGATGCACCGCAACGGTGCATTGGCGGAGCTAGCGTGTACGCCTGAATCGACAGGCTTGTTACGGCGATCAGGCGTAGGCAAAATGCCATCAGTTTCGCATTTTGCGAAAGTTGCTTTACCGCTCAGGACAACCGGACCTGATAGCTAAGGCGCCCGCCGTGACACCCGCAAGGGATGTACCACGCCGGGCGTCTTTTTTTTTGGCTTGAAATCAGCCGGTTCACACAGACGGAACCGGCACCCAACCTGCATATGAGTGCACGAAGAACCAATGCTGAGCGAACAAACCTTGCGCGATGCCCTGGAAGAAACCATCCAGGTACTGGAGCGTACCCGCCGTTCGTTCAAGTCGCGGGAGCTTGGGCAATTGCGCCGACGCCTGATCGATCTCCTTGAACAGCTGGAAACCGATGCGGGGGAAAAGGAGGAGGACTGAACGCCGATTCGTCACACCGCTGCTACAGGATGCTGACCGCATCCATCGAGAGCGCCGCCACTAGAAGCGGCGCCAACCCAGCCTTGCGTATTCAGACCCATTTCCAAGGAAGATCTGTCTATGCGTCTCAACCTACCCGTCAGCGGCCGCGAAGTCGTCGTTGGTGACACCGCGAATATTCTCTCCACCACCGACCTGAAGGGCACGATCACCTACGCCAACCCCGATTTCGTCGCGATATCCGGATTCAGCGAAGATGAGTTGCTTGGCCAACCGCACAACATCGTGCGTCATCCGGACATGCCCGAAGCGGCCTTCGCCGATCTCTGGCAAACGCTGCAGGCCAACCGCTCGTGGATGGGCATGGTGAAGAACCGCTGCAAGAACGGTGATCACTATTGGGTGAGTGCCTTTGCCACGCCGGTCAGCCGTAACGGCAAGGTGAAGGAATATCAGTCGGTACGCACCCGCCCGCAGCCCGAGCAGATTCGCGCGGCCGAGGCGCTTTACGCGCAGCTGCGTGACGGCCGCGGCGCACCGACGCTACGCAGCAGCGTTGGTCTGCGCGAACGGCTGGCGCTGCTCGCCGCCGCTGGCGCGGCCGGTGGAGTGGTCGTGGGCACCGTGCTGGCTGCGTCGCCAATCGCTGCAACGCTGGCAGGTCTTGCGCTTGGCGGTGCTGCCGCCGTGGCGGCGGCTACGGCGCTGCTACCGTTGTCGCGCCTGGCACGGCAGGCCCGACAAGTCGGCGACAACCCGGTCAGCCAACTGATCTATACCGGACGCAGGGACGAAATCGGCCAGATCGAATTTGCCATGAAAATGCTGGAAACCGAGGCCGGTGCCATGGTCGGTCGCATCGCCGACAGTAGCCGGCAGCTCAGCGACCACGCCCGCGACCTGCTCGGTGCCATGCATGGCAGCACCCAGAGCGCCGCGCGCCAGCAGCAGGAGACTGATTTGATCGCCACTGCCATCCAGCAGATGAGCGCCAGCGTGCAGGAGGTTGCGCTGAATGCGCAGCGCACCGCCGAGGTGGCTGCGCGTGCCGACAGCGAAGCGGCCAAGGGACGTGAGGTCGTCGGCCGCACCGGCAGCAGCATCACCCGGCTGGCCGCTGATATTCAGCAGGCCGCTGAGGTCATTCACCAGCTGGAAAACCACAGTCAGGAAATCAGCCGGGTACTCGACGTGATCCACGGCATCGCCGAGCAAACCAATCTGCTGGCGCTCAACGCAGCGATCGAAGCGGCGCGCGCTGGCGAACAGGGCCGTGGCTTTGCCGTTGTCGCCGACGAGGTGCGCCAGCTGGCCTCACGCACATCCCTGGCGACTACTGATATCCAGCGGATGATCGGCTCGTTGCAGACTGGCGCCCGCGAAGCCGTGGACGTGATGCAGCGCAGCCGCGAGCAGGCGGAGCACAGTGTCAGCCATGCTGATCAGGCCGAGCATTCGCTCAGTGGGATCAACAGCCGGGTCAACGAAATCAGTGCGATGAGCAGCCAGATCGCCGCGGCCGTCGACCAGCAGAGCTCGGTCGGTGAGGAGATCAGTCAGAGCATCGTCAGCATTCGCGGTAGCTCCGACGAGCATGTCGCCAGTGGGCTGCATAGCCAGCGCAACGCAACCGGTGTTGCCCTGCTGGCCGATGGAATGCTTGAGCTGGTTCAGCAGTTCTGGACTCGCCGACGGGGCTGAAGGAAGCAGTCTGTCGCTCGGGACAGGACAGCGTGATGGCTAGGTGGCATCATGCACGCATCGGTGCTTAATTAATGGCGCCGGTTGGCTGGCACTTTGCCGGCAGTGCAAGCGCCACGAGGCTCTCTCGCATGATTCGCACCTTCTTGCTGTTGCTAGCCTGCCTGACCACCTTGCCGTGGATCGCCAGCGTGTCGGCGGCCCCGCAGACGTCCGTGCTGCAGACTCGTACCGAAGCGGCGCTGCAGGTCGGCGTGGTGGAGTATCTGCTTGGCGAGCCAGCAGCGGATTTCGTCGACATCGCGGCGGCCGATCTGCAGTGGCAGGCGTTGACCAAGCCCAATCTCGGCAAGCAGCGCGACGGTGCCTGGCTGCGCTTCACCCTGTACAACGAGGGCGCCGAGGCTAAGCGCTGGTATCTGTTGCTGAAGTGGCCGGTGCTCGACCGCGTTGCGGTACGCCTGCACTACCCGGACAGCGACCGCTGGGGCCAGCCCATGCTGGCCGGCGATGCCCTGGCATTGAGCGTTCGTCCGCTGGCCGATCACCATTTCGTCTATCCGCTCGAGCTGCCTGCGGGTGAGCCGGTGGTGGTCTATATGCAGCTGCAGGCCAGAGAAATCCTCGCCTTGCCGCTGGAGCTGATCGACGATAAGCAGCTGATCGAAGGCAAGCTGCGCGATGTCACCCTGGTCAGTCTGTTCTTCGGCGGCATCCTGGTGATCGTGCTGTACAACTGCAGCCTGCTGATCTTCACCCGCGACCGCAGCTATTTTCTCTACGTGCTCTATCTGCTGAGCGCCGTGTTCTACGTGCTGACCATCACCGGTTTCGGTCAGCTCTACCTGTGGCCGGAGATCCCCGAGCTGTCGGCGCGTTTCTATGGGCTTTCCGCGGCGCTGTGCTTCTTCACGCCGATGCTCTTCGCGCTGCGCTTTCTCGGCATCCGCCGCTACGGCGGCTGGGTCTGGGCAGTGTCCATCACGCTGACCTGCTACTGGGGGCTGGTCGCCCTGACGATCCTGCTGGCGCCGACGCTGGCGCGTTACCTGTTCATGGAAAGCGTCGCGCTGCTGCACTGCGTGCTGACCATGGCGGTGACGCTCAATCTGTGGGCGCGCGGCAACCAGTCGGCGCGGCTGTTCAGCATCGCCTGGAGCACCTTGCTGGGATTCACGGTGATCAACCTCTTGGCACTCAACGGCACCCTGCCGCTCAATGCCTGGACGCTGAATGGCCAGCTGATCGGCATGTTCACCGAATTCGTCCTGCTCTCCATGGCGCTGGCCGAACGCATCAATGTCGAACGCAATCGGCGTATCGCCGCGCAGCAGCTGGCACTGCAGGCCTCGGAAACGCTTGCCGAGGAACGTGCCCTGCACCTGCAGGCCAAGCAGGAGGCGCTGGACCTGCAGCTGCACACCAATGAGGTGCTCGAGGCGCGGGTCTATGAGCGTACCCGCGCGCTGGAGGAGGTGAGGCAGGGGCTGGAGGCCGCCAATGCCGAACTGACGCGTCTGAGCACTACCGACGCGCTGACGCAGCTGGCCAACCGCCGACGTTTCGATCGTTTGCTCGACGAGGAGATACGCCGCGCCAGACGCAGCGGCAGCCCACTGTCGGTACTGCTGGCCGATATCGATCACTTCAAGCGGGTCAACGACGGCTATGGGCATCCTTTCGGCGACGAGTGCCTGCGGCAGGTGGCGGCGGTGCTCGCCGCGCATTGCCAGCGTGCCGGTGATCTCGCGGCGCGCTATGGGGGTGAGGAGTTCGTCGTGTTGCTGCCGGCGTCCGACCAGCGCCAGGCGTTTGTGCTGGCCGAGCGGATCCGCCAGAACATCGAGCGCCTGCAGCTGCGCTACGGCGACCAGGCGGTGGCGCTGACCATCAGCCTCGGCGTCGCCACGCTGGGGCCGACCGTCGCGTCGGCAGAGGCGCTGCTGGCCACTGCGGATGCGGCGCTGTATGCCGCCAAGCACGCCGGTCGCAACCAGGTGGTCTGTGCGCCTGAGGCGGCGATCGGCGAAACCGGCGCCGGTGTCAGCCCTCAGCCGGTATGAAGCGCACCCGCACCAGCAGCCCGCCCAGCGCACCCTGATCCAGGCTGATTTGGGCGCGGTGCGCACGAACGATTTCGCCGACGATGGCCAATCCCAGGCCGGCGCCATGGCCGCCGGTATCGCGGCGGTAGAAGCGCGCGAAGACGCGGTCATGCTCGGCGACCGGAATGCCGGGGCCGTCGTCCTCCACCTCCAGCACGGCACCCTCGAGCACCCGCAGCACCACGTTGCCGCCGTTCAAGGTATGCGCCAGCGCGTTGTCCAGCAGGTTGCTCAGCAGCTCGCTGATCAGCGTCGGCTCGCCGTCGATCCACACCGGCGCCTCGGCTTCCAGGGCCAGCGCAACGCCACGCTTGTGCGCCAGCGCCGCCATTGCCAGCCCCAGCTCACGGGCCAGCTGTGACAGGTCCAGGCGCTGCGCGCCGCCTTCGGCAATGGATTGCGCACCGCTTTCGATGCGCGCCAGCGAGAGCAGCTGGTTGGCCAGATGGATGACCTTGTCGGTGCTCTGCCCGGCGTCGTCCAGAGTGCTGCGCCAGGCAAGCGGATCCGCCTCGCGCAGGCCCAGCTCGATCCGCGCTTTCAGCGCCGCCAGCGGGGTGCGCAGCTCGTGGGAGGCATCGGCGATGAAGCGTGCCTGGCGTTCGAACTGGCCGCGCAGGCGTTCGGTGAAGCCATTGAGCGCGACCACCAGCGGGCGCAGTTCGCGCTGCACGCTGACCAGCGGTAGCGGCCTGAGATCATCCGGCGCACGCTCCTGCACCGCCTCGCTGAGCCGGCCCAGCGGCCGCAGCGCGGCGCTAACCGCCAGCCACACCAGCACCAGCGCGGCAATCGCCAGCAAGCCGACCCGCCACAGGGTATCGGTGAGCAGGCTGCGCGCCATGCGTTCGCGAGCGCCAAGGGTCTCGGCCACGCGGATCTCGGCGATGCCGTTGAGCTCCGGTTCGCTTACCGGTTGCAGCAGGCTCACCAGACGCACGCCCTGGCCCTGGAACTGGCCATCGTAGAAGCGCGCCAGCGCCGGGTAATCGTCGGTGCGCGGCGTATCGGCACGCGGTGCCGGCAGGTCCTCGTAGCCGCTGACCAGGCGCCCTTCGATATCCAGCACCTGGTAGTAGATGCGCCCGGCACTGTCGTAGGCAAAGGTGTCCAGCGCCACGTAGGGCACGTTCGCGCGCAGCTTGCCATCGTTGGCCACCAGGCCATCGGCAATCGCCCTGGCCGAGGCCAATAACGTGCGGTCGTAGGCGGTGTCGGCGGCAGCGCGGCCGTTCCAGTAGGCGCTCCAGCCACTGAAAAGCAATAGCAAAGCGAGCAGGACGGCCAGCCGGCGCAGCAGCCGGGCGCGCAGGCTGCCGGCGACTTCCGGCTCAGCCATCGAGCGCCTCGAGCATGTAGCCCAGACCGCGGAAGGTAACGATGCGCACCGGCTGGCCTTCGAGCTTCTTGCGCAGACGATGAATGTAGATCTCGATGGCCTCGGCGCTGGCGTCCTCGTCCAGGCCGAATACCTGGGCGGCCAGCTGATCCTTGCTCATCACCCGGCCGGGGCGGGCGATCAGCGCCTCGAGCACGCCCTGTTCGCGGGAGGTCAGCGTCAGCGGCTCCTCGGCCAGGCTGAAGCGCCGCGCATCCAGGTCATAGACCAGCGCACCGCAGCGCTGCTGGCGTTCGCCGCCGCCGACGCTGCGCCGCAGCAGCGCCTTGACCCGCGCCTCCAGCTCGGACAGCTCGAACGGCTTGGCCAGGTAATCGTCGGCACCGAGATTGAGCCCATGCACGCGGTCGCTGACCTCGCCGCGCGCGGTCAGCATCAGCACGGGCAGGGTCTTGCCGCGTTCGCGCAGGCGCGCCAGCACCTGAAAGCCATCCAGCCGCGGCAGGCCGACGTCGAGGATCGCCAGCGCGTAATCCTCGCTGGCCAGCGCCAGATCGGCGGCGATGCCGTCCTGCAGCAGGTCCACGGTCCAGCCGGCGGCGCGCAATGCCTGCGCCACGCTTTCGGCCAGCTGGGGATGGTCCTCGACCAGAAGAATTCGCATTGCCTGTCCTCTGCGATTGCGGCGGTGCGCCAGTGTAGCGGCAGAAATTTCACGCCGCTGCTGGCTTTCGCTGCTGAAAGGCTGGCGAAAGCTTGACGGCCTAGGATCGCTCCCAGGTGGCTCGAACCACCTCGCGCGGCGCACGTCGCCGTCACAACAAAAACAATAGTGGAGATACCCCGATGCTGACTGCTGTCAGACGCTCACCCGCTCCTGCACGTCTCGCTCTCGCCGTTGCCGCCGCCTCGCTGGCGCCGCTCGCCCAGGCTGCCTTCATCGAAGACAGCAGTGCGACCCTGCAGACCCAGAACATCTACCTGAACCGCGACTTCCGCGAAGGCAGCGGCCAGTCCAAGCGTGAAGAGTGGACCCAGGGCTTCATCCTCGATGTTCAGTCCGGCTTTACCGAAGGCACGGTCGGCGTTGGCCTCGATGCCCTGGGCATGCTCGGCATCAAGCTGGATTCCGGTGGCGGCCGCACCGGCACCGACCTCTTGCCGGTACACGACGACGGCAGCACGCCGGACGAATTCAGCCGCCTGGGCCTGACCGCCAAGGCGAAGATCGCCGAAACCGAACTGCGCTACGGCTCGCACATTCCGGAGATGCCGGTGGTCAAGGCCAGCGACAGCCGCACGCTGCCGCAGGTGTTCGAAGGCGGCACCGCCACCTCCAAGGACATCGAAGGCCTGACGCTGATCGGCGGGCGCCTGGACAAGGTCATCGACCGCGCCTCGACCAACTCCCAGGACTTGCAGCTGAACAACAAGAACAGCCGCTTCGCTGGCGCTGCCGAGGCCGATCACCTGACCTTTGCCGGTGCCGAATACGCCTTCAACAAGAACCTCACCGGCCGCTACTACTACGGCGAGCTGGATGACGTGTACCGCCAGCATTTCTTCGGCCTGCTGGCGGTCAAGCCGCTGACCGACAACTCCGCGCTGAGCGCCGACCTGCGTGTGATGTTCAGCGACGACACCGGCGCGGCCAATGCCGGCAAGATCGACAACCAGGCCTGGAACGGCATGCTTGGTTACAGCCTCGGCGGGCACAAGGTCAGCCTCGGCTACCAGCAGATGCGCGGCGACACCGGCTATGCCTACATCGATGGCAGCGATCCCTTCCTGGTCAACTTCGTGCAGATCAACGACTTCGCCAATGCCGACGAGCGCTCCTGGCAGGCCCGTTACGACTACAACTTCGCCGCCATGGGCATCCCCGGCCTGACCTTCCTGACCCGTTACGTTTCCGGCGACAACGCCGAATACAACGGCGGCAGCAACGGCAGCGAGTGGGAACGCGACATCGAGCTGAAGTACGTGGTGCAGAGCGGCCCGCTGAAGAACGTCGCGGTACGCATGCGCAATGCGATGTTCCGCTCCGACTTCGCCCGCGACGCCGACGAGAACCGTTTGATCGTCAGCTACAGCCTGCCGATCTGGTAAACAGAACAAGAACGCGAGGAACACCCGATGAAAACCAGACTCAGCCGTATCGCCCTGCTGTCGTCCTGCCTGCTGCTCTCCAGTCAGCTGCTGGCCGAACCCAAGCGCCCCGAGTGCATCGCCCCGGCCAAGCCCGGCGGCGGTTTCGACCTGACCTGCAAGCTGGCCCAGAGCGGCCTGAAGGACGCCGGCCTGCTCAAGGCGCCGATGCGCGTCACCTACATGCCCGGCGGCGTCGGCGCGGTGGCCTACAACGCCGTGGTCGCCCAGCGTGCGGCGGAGGCGGGGACCATCACCGCCTTTTCCAGCGGTTCGCTGCTCAACCTCGCGCAGGGCAAGTTCGGTCGTTATGACGAAAGCGCGGTGCGCTGGCTGGCCGCGGTCGGTACCGACTACGGCGCCATCTCGGTGCGTGCCGATGCGCCTTACCAGAACCTCGACGAGCTGATCGCGGCGGTGAAGAAGGACCCGGGCAGCGTGGTGTTCGGTGCCGGCGCCACCATCGGTGGGCAGGACTGGATGCAGACCGCGCTGATCGCCCGCGCCGCCGGGGTCGATCCGCAGAAGCTGCGTTACGTCGCCTTCGAGGGCGGCGGCGAGACGCTCACCGCCATGCTCGGCGGCCACGTGCAGGTCACTTCCAGTGGCCTCGGCGAAGTCACCCCGCAGCTCGACGCCGGCAAGATCCGCATCCTCGCCGTGCTCTCCGATGAGCGCCTGCCGGGCAAGCTGAACGGCATCCCCACCGCCAAGGAGCAGGGCTACGACATCAGCTGGCCGGTGATTCGCGGCTTCTACATGGGGCCGGAAGTCTCCGACGAGGATTTCAACTGGTGGAAGACCCAGTTCGACACGCTGCTCGGTGACGAGGACTTCGCCAAGCTGCGCGAGCAGCGCGACCTGTTCCCGCTGTCGATGACCGGCGATGAGCTCAAAGCCTTCGTCGAGAAGCAGGTGCAGGACTACAAGGCACTGGCCGGCGAGTTCGGTCTGGTCAAGTAACGCGAACCGGCCCGCGCCCGCGGGTCGTACGGCTGGCCCGGCAGCTGCCGGGTCGCCGAATCCCTGAGGTATCCCGTCATGTACGTACGTGTCTTCGCCGCGGTGTGGCTGCTCGCCTGCGCCGGCCTCGCCCTGCTCGCCTGGGGCTTCGAGGCGCCCTTCGCCTACGACCCGGTCGGGCCGCGCGCCTATCCGCTGCTGCTGCTGTTTCTGATGTTTTGCGGCGCGCTGTGGTTGCTGATCAAGCCGCACGGCGAGCCGACGCCGGCGTTCGATCGTGCCAAGGCCCAGCGGGCGGTGCTCTGCGTGCTGGCGCTGCTGACCTATGCGCTGCTGTTCGAAATCCTCGGTTTCGTCATCAGCACTGCCCTGGCCGGCTTCGCCCTTGGCCTGCTGTTCAACGGTCGCCTGTGGCCCAGCCTGATCAGCGGCGCGCTGCTTGGCGTGCTGCTCTACGGGCTGTTCGATTACCTGCTGGACGTGCCGCTGCCGCTTGGCCTGCTGCGTCTGCTGGAGAGCTGAAATGGAAACACTGAATTTCTTGATGCAGGGCTTCGACGTCGCCACCCGGCCGACCAACCTGCTGGTGGCGCTGTTCGGGGCGTTCGTCGGTACCATCGTCGGCCTCTTGCCCGGCCTCGGCCCGATCAACGGCGTGGCGCTGCTGCTGCCGCTGGCCTTCGCCCTCGGCCTGCCGCCGGAAACCGCGCTGATCCTGCTCGCTGCGGTGTACCTGGGCTGCGAATACGGCGGGCGCATCTCGGCGATCCTGCTCAACGTGCCGGGTGACGCCGCCGCGGTAATGACCACCCTCGACGGCTACCCGCTGGCGCGCCAGGGCAAGGCTGGCATCGCCCTGTCGCTGTCGGCGGTCAGTTCGTTCGTCGGCAGCACCATCGCCACCTGCGGCGTGGTCCTGTTCGCTCCGCTGCTGGCCAAGTGGGCGGTGGCCTTCGGCCCGGCGGAATACTTCGTGCTGATGATCTTCGCCATCGCCTGCCTTGGCGGCATGGTCGGCGACAAGCCGGTGAAGACCCTGATGGCCGCGCTGATGGGCCTGGCGCTGGCCACCGTCGGTGTCGATTCGACCACGGGCGTGTACCGCTTCACCTTCGGCAGCGTCAGCCTGTCCGACGGCATCCAATTCGTCATCGTGGTGATCGGCTTCTTCAGCGTCAGCGAGATCCTGCTGATGCTGGAGAAAACCCACAGCGGGCAGAAGGCGGTGAAGGCCAGTGGCCGGCTGCTGTTCAACTTCAAGGAGTTCTGCCTGACCTTCTGGACCATGGTGCGCAGCGCCGTGGCCGGCTTCGTCATCGGCACCCTGCCGGGCGCCGGGGCGACCATCGCCAGCGCCATGACCTACATGAGCGAGAAGCGCATGGCCGGCGACAAGGGCCGCTTCGGCGATGGCGATCTGCGCGGCCTGGCGGCACCGGAAGCGGCCAACAACGCCTCGGCCTGCGGTTCGCTGATCCCCATGCTGACCCTCGGCGTGCCGGGTTCTGGCACCACCGCGGTGATGATCGGCGCGCTGACGCTGTACAACATCACCCCAGGCCCGCTGCTGTTCGAACAACAGCCGGACGTGGTCTGGGGCCTGATCGCCTCGCTGTTCATCGGCAACGTGATCCTGCTGGTGATGAACATCCCGCTGGTCGGTCTGTTCTCGCGCATGCTCAGCGTGCCGAACTGGGTGCTGGTACCGACGATCACGGTGATCAGCATGGTCGGCGTGTATTCGGTGCACAGCACGGTGTTCGATCTGGTGCTGATGGTCGGCCTCGGCGTGTTCGGCTACCTCTTGCGCAAGCTGGACTTCCCGCTGTCGGCGCTGATTCTCGGCTTCGTCCTCGGCGAGATGATGGAAGACAACCTGCGCCGTGCGCTGTCGATCTCCAACGGTGAGCTGGGCATCCTCTATGGCAGCCCGATCACCCTGGCGCTGTGGGCGCTGACCGTGGCGATGCTGGCCATGCCGGGACTGCGCTGGTACCTCAAGCGCCGTCGCGGCAACGTGGTCGAGGCGCAGGCCTGATATGCGCCAGCGGCTGCCGGCCTGGTGGGCGACGCCGCTGATCGGTGCGCTCGGCGGCTGGCTGGCGAGCTTTGCCAACTGGCCGCTGCCGTGGATGGTCGGTTCGCTGCTGGCGGTGATCGCGGTGCGCTGCAGCGGCTGGCTGGTGAGCGAAGTACCGCGCGGCCGGCAGGTCGGGCAATGGATCGTCGCCAGCGCCATCGGCCTGCATTTCACCGGTGAGGTGATGCGCGAGGTGCTGGCGCATTTCGGCGTGATCCTCGCCGGCGCCGTCGGCACCCTGCTGCTGGGGCTGATCGGCATCGTCATCCTGCTGCGCAGCGGCACCGACCGCGCCACTGCGTTCTTCGCCAGCATGCCGGGCGGCGCCAGCGAGATGGTGGTGCTGGCCAACCGGCACCGGGCCGAGGCGGCCAGCGTGGCAGCGGCGCACAGCCTGCGCCTGCTGCTGGTGGTGCTAATCGTGCCGGCGTTGTTCACCTGGGGGTTGCCGACCGTCGCGGCGCCGCCCGCGGCCCCGGTGAGCTGGCCCTGGCTCACCGTGCTACTGCCAGGCGGTGGCCTGCTGGCGCTGCTCTGGAAGCGTCTCGGCCAGCCCAACCCCTGGATGCTCGGCCCGTTGACCGCCTGCGCGCTGGCCAGCGTGGCGTTCGACCTGCATATCGGCCTGCCGGGCTGGGCCGGCGCGCTCGGCCAGTGGTTGATCGGCTGTTCGCTGGCCTGTCATTTCGATCGGCCTTTCTTCCGCAGCGCGCCGGCCTTCCTGTTGCGCATCCTGCTGTTCACCCTGCTGGCCATGCTGGTCGCTGCCGCGCTGGGCGGCGCGCTGGGTTGGCTGACGGCGCTGGACGAGGTGTCGCTGATGCTCGGCATGATGCCCGGCGGCATCACCGAGCTGTGCCTGACCGCCGAAGCCCTGCAGCTGTCGGTGGCGCTGGTCACCGCGGTGCAGGTGCTCAGGCTGTTTCTGGTGATGTTTCTGGCCGAGCCGCTGTTCCGGGCGTGGCAGCGGCGAAGCCCGCCGCGTTAGGCCGGCTTGCCCGGCAGATGCTGCTCGTTGGCAGTGACATGGCGTGGATTGTCTGTCGAGACGCGTGGCTTGCTACCGCCCGGGCCTTCCAGCGCCGGATAGGCGGCGCTGCAGAACAGCGAATTGAGGCGTTTCATATCGGCGATCAGCTCCAGATGTGCGGCGCTGGTCTCGATGCTTTCCACTACCTGCTGATGCAGGCGCTGCACGTGGGAGTGCGCCAGCTCGCGCTCCAGCTTGCGGAACTGGCGCTTCTGCTGCAGCAGCTGGCGCGCGCTGTGGGAATCGCCGGAGATGAACACCGACAACCCTAGTTGCAGGTTGGTGGTGAGCTGGCCGTGCAGCTGGCCAAGCTCTTCCAGCCCGCTATCGGAGAACGAGCGACGTTTGGCGGTCTTGAGGTTCTGCACCTTGCTGGCCATGTGCTCGATGATGTCGCCGGCCTGCTCTAGGTTGATCGCCAGCTCAATGATCTCCGCCCAGCGCCGGCCTTCCTGCTCGGCTAGATCCTCGCGGGGCATCTGCGCCAGGTAGAGCTTGACCCCGCTGTAGAGCGCATCGACGTCGTCGTCCAGCCGGCGGATCTCCTCGCCCGGTTCGGCTCGGTCCTCGCGGAGCACCTCCAGTAGGCGCGCCAGCATCAGCTCCACCATATCGCCGATGCGCAGGGTTTCGCGGACCGCGTTGGCCAGCGCCAGGCTTGGGGTTTCCAGCGCCGCGAGGTCGAGGTGCCGCGGCTGCGCCACGCCGTTATCCAGCGCGCGCTCCGGCAGCAGGTATTCGCATAGCCGGCTCATGGGCTGCACGGTGGGCAGCAGGATCAGGCAGCGCAGGCTGTTGTAGACCAGATGGAAGCCGATCACCTGGGTCTGCGCGCTGTAGCCGAGGGTGTCCATCCAGGCCACCAGCGGCACCAGGAAAGGCAGCACGATGAGGCCGGCGAGCTTGTACAGCAGGTTGCCCAGCGCCACCCGCCGCGCCGAGGCCGGCTGCAGGCTGGCGTTGAACCAGGCGAGCAGGCCGCTGCCGATGTTGGCGCCGATCACCAGACCGAGCGCCACGGGCAGGCTGATCAGGCCGGCGCCGGCCAGCGTCGAGGTCAGCAGTACGGCGGCGAGGCTGGAATACGAGAGCACGGCGAACAGCGCACCCACCAGCACCGCGAGCAGGGTGTCGCCGGCCAGCGAAGAGAACAGCACCTGCATGCCGCGTGCCTCGGTAATCGGCTCGGCGGCGTGCACGATCAATTGCAAGGCGAGGATGATCAGCCCGAGGCCGATCAGCACGCGACCGATCTGGCCGCTGCGGCTCTGCTTACGTGAGAGGAACAGGCTTACGCCAACCAGGGTCAGCAGCGGCGACAACCAGGACAGGTCGAGGGTCAGTACGCGGGCCATCAGCGCGGTGCCGACATCCGCGCCGAGCATGATCGCCAGCGCAGTGGGCAGCGCCATCAGGCCTTGGGCAACGAAGGAGATGGCCAGTAGCGCGGTGGCATTGCTGCTCTGCACCAGCGCGGTGACGCCGATGCCGGCGCCGAACGCCAGCGGCGCATTGCCCATGCTCTGGCCGAGCATGCGCCGCAGGTGCGAGCCATACACCCGCATGATCCCGGTACGCACGATATGCGTACCCCAGACCAGCAGGGCAATGGACGACAGCAGGTGCAGCAGGGTCAGCATCGGTCGGGCTCCTGCCCCGGCGAGCAGCAACGACGAAAGTCTGCGTCGCAAGGACGCAGCGCTTTACCGGGGATACTCGATTGACCCTGGCCCGCCGGCCCCGTTCACCGAAACGTCATAAAGCCCGTTTCGCCCGATCCTCAGGGACGGGTGTAGTAGCCGACACCGAGCAGTACGTCGTCGACCCGCTGGATCAGCGTGTGCTTCTGCTCGACCGCGTTGGTCGCCGGGTTGCGCCAGACGTAGTCGACGCTGCCGGAGCCCTGCTTGCGGGCCAGCTCGATCATTTCCTTGAACAGCGGCTTGCCGGCGGCATCATTGACGTTGCGTACATCGACACCTACCAGGTTCGGCGAGCTGCCGCTGGCGCGATAGCGACCGTCGTCCAGACCGATGACGAAGACGTACTCGTCGTTGAAGACGAAGCCGCCACGCGGATCGTTGAAGTTGCGGAAGGCTGCCTCGGCGCCCTTGTCCTTGACCTGCTGCACGGCGCGATCGAGCAGCGCCTTGGCATGCTCGGCGGTAGCGCGCGGGATGTAGTAGCCGACGCAGAGCACGTGGTCGCCGACCTTGCGGAACTGGCTGAGCTTGTTCTCGACCTTGTTGTCGGCGGGGTTGAGCCACTTGTACTCGACTTCGCCGCTGTCCTGCTTGGCCGACTTGTCGAGAATTTCGCGCATGAACGATTTGCCGGCGGCATCCTTGAGCTCAGCGACGTTCAGTCCGACCAGGCTGGCGGAAGGGCCGCTGCTGGCCTGCATGGTGCCGTCCTCGCCGAGCACGAAGATGTAGTACTGGCCGTGAACGAATTCGCCGTTGCGGTCGTTGAAGGCGGCCAGTGCCTGCTCCGGGCCCTTGGCCTGGAAGGTCAGCACGGCGCTGTCGAGCAGGGCGCGTGCCTGGCTGGCGTGGCTGCGCTCCACCGAGCCGAGCGTCCGCTGCTGGGCTGGCTCCTGTGCGTGCAGCAGCAGCGGCACGGCGCCCAGCGTGGCAGATAGAGAGAGGGCGAGCAGCTTCTTGCGGTTCCGGTTCATGAACGACTCCTGACCTGATGGCGGGCGACTAAGCGGCCGCCCCGTTGCCCCATGCTAGGCAGCCGCGGCGTAATTGATATTGGTCGAGAGAAGCAAAAGGGCAGGGCGAAAGGAGGAGATGCGCTGCGACACGAGTTGTCGCATGGCGGGTGCAAGCTGAAATCGCCGGCTCGCTCCAGTTGGGGGCGGGCTGTAACCTAGCGACTTCTGTTCACGCGGTGCGCCCATGCTCAGCCTCTACCACGCCCCTGATCTGGAAACCCTCGGCGAACTGGCCACGCGCCTGCTCGCCCAGCCACTCGCCGATCCCTTCGCCCCGGCGTTGGTGGTGGTACCGAGCCAGGGCATGGGGCGCTGGCTGACGCTGGAGCTGGCGCGCAAGCAGGGCATCGCCATGCAGCTGGAGATACAGCTGCCGGCCAAGTTCGTCTGGGACCTGAGCCGCACCGTGCTGGGCAGTCTGCCGGAGCAATCGGCGTTTTCCCCGACGACCCTGACCTGGCGCCTTTATGGCTGGCTGTGCGAGCCGGCCAATCTCGAGCTGGCGCCGCGTCTGGCGCAGTACCTCGACGGTGGCGACGAGCGCCGGCGGCTGTCGCTGGCAGCGAAGATCGCCGACGTGTTCGACCAGTATCTGCTCTATCGTGACGACTGGCTGGCGGCCTGGGAGCGAGGCGAAACCTTCGATCTCGGCCCGGACGAAGCCTGGCAGGCGCTGCTCTGGCGCGAACTGACCAAGGACGGCCACCCGCACCGCGCACGGCTGCTCGGCGATCTGCTACAGCGGCTCTACAGCGACGAACCCTTGCCCGGTCTGCCCGAGCGCTTGCTGGTGTTCGGCATCAGTAGCCTGCCGCCGCACCATCTGCGCGTGCTCGACGGCCTGGCGCGGCATATCGACGTGGTGGTCTGCGCACTGAACCCCAGCCGCGAGGCCTGGGGCGAGATTCGCGATATCCGCGAGCTGGCGCGCCAGCCCGAGAGTGGGGCTGACGATTGGTATCTCGACGTGGGCCATCCGCTGCTGGCCAGTCTCGGCAAACAGGGCCGCGATTTCTTCGATTCCTTGTTCAGCCTGACCGCCAGCGAGGGCAGCCAGGAGTTCGGCCTGTATTCCGAAGACGAAGACCTGCGCGACGACAGCCTGCTGCACGCGCTGCAGAACGACATCCTGCGCCTGCGCACCCGACAACCCGATGAGCGCATCGTGCTCGCCGAGAATGACCGTTCGCTGGAAGTGCATATCGCCCATTCGCCGCTGCGCGAGGTAGAGATCCTGCATGACCAGCTGCTGGCGCGTTTCGCCACCAACCCGGCGCTGACGCCCGATCAGGTGGTGGTGCTGACGCCCGATATCGAGCGTTACGCGCCCTTTATCGAAGCCGTGTTCGCCCCGCGCGAGGGCAGCCCGCGGATTCCCTACAGCCTCGCCGACCGCAGCCTGCGCGCCGAAATGCCGCTGATCGAGGCCTTCCTCGAACTGCTGATGCTGGCGCAGAGCCGTTTCACCGCCGAGGAAGTCCTCGCCTGGCTGGAGCAGCCGGCCATTGCCCGGCGCGCCGGGATCGAAAGCGAAGACCTGCCGCTGCTGCGCGACTGGCTACGCGACGCCGGCGTGCGCTGGGGACGTGACGGCAGCCAGCGGGCGCGTCTCGGCCTGCCGGACGAATCGGCCTTTACCTGGCGCCAGGGGCTGGACCGCCTGCTGCTGGGCTTTGCCGCGCCGCCGCAACTGGCTGGCGACCACGCGCCACTGCTCGGCGAGCACTGGCCGCTGGACGCACTGGAAGGCGCGCGCGGGCAGTTGCTCGGGCGGCTGGTGGAGTTCGTCGAACGGCTCGGCGTCTTGGCCGATCAGCTGGCGCGGCCGCGTCCGTTGGCCGAGTGGGCCGATGACCTGCAAATCCTGATCGACACGCTGTTCGACGAGCGCGAAGCCGGCGACACGTTGCTCTTGTTGTCCCTGGCCTGCGCGGCGTTGCGCGATCAGGCCCAGGCCGCCGACCTGACGCGGCCCATCGAACTGGAACTGGTGCACCAGCAGCTCAGCGCCGCCTTGCAGCAGGGCGGCGGCGCCTCGGGCTTTCTCACCGGCGCGGTGACCTTCTGCACCATGGTGCCGATGCGCAGCTTGCCGTTCCGCGTGGTCTGCCTGCTCGGGCTGGACGACGGGGCGTTCCCCCGTCGTACGCCGCCCTCGGGTTTCGATCTGATCGGCCGGCATCCGCGCCGCGGCGACCGTGCGCGACGCCTCGATGATCGCTACCTGCTGCTGGAAACCCTGCTTTCGGCGCGCGAAGCGTTGTACCTGTCCTATGTCGGCCGCGACCCGCGCGACAACGCCGTGCTGCCGCCCTCGGTGCTGCTCAGCGAAGTGCTGGAGGCAGTGGACATGACCGCCGAACTGCCTGTTGCACAGGCTTCCGAGCATACAGGCGAGTCCGTACCCAAGACGGCCAGCCAGAAAATTCTCGTCGCCCACCCGCTGCAGCCCTTCTCGCCACGCAATTTTGGCGACGGGCTCTGCACCGGTTTCTCTTCGCCCTGGTTTCGCGCCGCCGGGCGTCTGGCCGAGCCACCGCAGACCCAGCCGCAACCCTTTGCCAGCCTGCTCGCCGAACCGGATGAGGCCTGGCTGACCATCGAGCCATCGCAGCTGCTGCAGTGCTTCCGCCACCCGGCACGCTTCCTGCTCGAACAACGCCTTGGTCTGCGTCTGGCCGACGACCAGGAGTCGCTCGCCAGCGACGAGCCGTTCGATCTGGAGATGCCGGCCTGGAATGGCCTGCGCCGTCTATCGCTGCAGGCCATGGAGCACGGCTGGAGCGATGACGATGAACGCCGCATGGCCTGTGCCGCCGGCTGGCTGCCGACCGGCGAGCTGGGCCAGGCGCTGTGGGGCAAGTTGCGCGGCCCGGTGCGTGCCTTTGCGCCGCGCCTGTTCGAACTGCGCCCGGACGACGTGCCCGAGCCGCTGCCGGTGGATATCACCCTGGCCGGCGTGCGCGTGCATGGCTGGCTCGACGGCGTGACCCCGGCCGGGCTGTTCGGCTGGAAGCTCGGCCGCCTCGGCGAATGGGACCTGCCACCATTCTGGCTGCGCCATCTGCTGCTCAACCTCTCCGCCACGCCCGGCATCGAGCGCCACAGCCTGATGCTATCGCCCGCCGGTGACTGGCAGCTGGGGCCGCTGGCGAATGCCGCCGGGTTGCTCGAACCCTGGCTTGAGGCCTATCGCTGTGCGATTCGTGAACCGCTGCCGTTGCTGCCACGCAGCAGCCACGCCTTTGCCAAGGGCTATCGTAAGCCGGCCCGCGGCAGCGAGCCGCTCGACTGTGGCCGCAAGCGCGCCCGTGAAGCCTGGCTCGGCGCCGAGTTCAGCCCCATCGCCGCCGAAGGCGAAGACCCCTGGAACATGCTGGCCTTCCGCGACCGCGATCCGCTGGACCAGCGTTTCGAAACCTTGGCGCAGGAATTGATCGGCCCTGCGCTCGATGCGCTGGCTGAAGACGAGGAGGAAGCATGAAACTCGACCTGCTCGATTCGCCCTTCGACGGCCGCTCGCTGATCGAAGCCAGCGCCGGCACCGGCAAGACCTGGACGCTCACCGCGCTGTATGCGCGTCTGCTGCTGGAGCGGCAGTTGTCGGTGGGGCAGATTTTGGTGGTCACCTACACCACCGCTGCCACCGCCGAGCTGCGCGAACGCATCCGCGCGCGCCTGGCCGATCTGCTGGCGGTTTATGACGGCACGCCGAGCACCGATGACTTCCTCAACCGCCTGCATGCGCGCTACCCGGATGAACCCTCGCGCCGCCGGCTGTTGCTGGCCGTGCATGGCTTCGACGAGGCTGCGATCTTCACCATCCACGGCTTCTGCCAGCGCGCCCTGCAGGATGCCGCCTTCGAGGCCGGTGGCGATTTCGACAGCGAGCTGACCGCCGATGACCGCGAGATCATCGACGCGCTGCTCGCCGACGCCTGGCGCAGCGAATTGGCTGATGCCGACCCGGCTTGGGCGCGCTTTCTGGCGAAGAGCCGGATCACGCCGGTGTGGTTACGTCAGCGCTTGCGCAGTCACCTGGGCAAGCCCTATCTGCGGGTCGAGCCGCAGGGTGCGCCGGTCGCCGCTGATCTGCGCCCGGTAGAAGCCGCCTGGCAGCGCGCCGCCGATTTGTGGAAGAGAGCTGGCAGCGCCTGGGTCGCCGAGCTGCTGGCCCATGGTGGACTCAGCCAGAGCACCCACAAAAGCATCAAATTTGCGTCCTGGCAGATGGATTTGGATGCCTATTTCGCCGATCCGGCGGTGATGTTCGACCTGCCCGAGGGTGCCGCCAAGTTCGGTGTCCGCGCGCTGACCAAAGCGTGCAAGAAGGGCCATGACGCGCCGGTCTGCGAGCTGGCCCATGCACTGGACGAGCTGGCCGATCAGGTCGCCGAGGCGCTGCCGGCCGGCAAGCAACGCCTGATCGCCCTGCAGGTGGCGCTGCTGGAGCGACTCAACCGCGAGCTGCCCGAGCGCAAGGCGGCGCAGCGGCTGCTGGCCTTCGATGATCTGCTCAATCGCCTGGATCAGGCGCTGCAAGGTCCGGTCGGCGAGGACCTGGCCGCCTCGTTGCGCGCCACCTACCCGCTGGCGCTGATCGACGAGTTCCAGGACACCGATCCGATCCAATACGCCATCTTCAACCGCATCTATGCCAAGGGCAGCGAGGCGTCGCTGTGTTTCGTCGGCGATCCGAAGCAGGCGATCTATGCCTTCCGCGGCGCAGATTTGGCGACTTACATGACCGCCAAGCAACAGGCTGATCGCGAGCCGTTCAACCTGCCGACCAATTACCGCTCGACCCCCGAGCTGATCGCCGCGCTGAACCAGCTGTTCGACCATCCGCAGCCGTTCGCCCAACCTGACCTGCGCTACCCGCCGGTGGGGGCCGCCGACAAGCCGCGTGCAGGCCTGCGTCTGCTGGAAGAGGGCGAGGCGGCGCCGCTGTCGCTGGTCTGGCTTGGCGACGATCCGCTGGGCAAGGGCGAGGCCGCGCAGCTGGCGGCGAGCGACACCGCACGGCGTATCGCCCTGCAACTGGCAGGCGCCGCCGAAGGACGTGCTGGTTTCGACAAGGACGGCGTGTTCACCCCGCTCAAGGGTGGTGACATTGCCGTGCTGGTGGCCAACCACCGCCAGGCAGGGATGATCGCCGATGAACTGGCCGCACGCGGTGTGCCCAGCGTGCGCCGTGGGCGCGACAGCGTCTGGCGCAGCGAGGAGGCCGGTGAGCTGGCCGCGGTGCTTGCCGCTTATGCCGAGCCCGGTCGTGAAGGCCTGCTGCGCTATGCGCTGGCCACGCGCCTGCTGGGCCGCAGCGCCGCCGACCTTGCCCGCTGCCAGGACGATCAGCAGCAGTGGGACGCCGAACGCGAGGCCGCCGAGCGCTATCACCAGCTCTGGCAGCAGCAGGGTTTCATGCGCGTGTTCCGTGCCTGGCTCGACGAGCAGGCGGTGGCCGAACGGCTGCTGGCACGGGTCGATGGCGAACGCCGGCTGACCAACCTGCTGCACCTTGGCGAACTGCTGCAAGCTGAAAGCCTGTTGCGACCGGGATTGGAACCGCTGCTGGCCTGGTTCAATGCCCAGCGCGGCAGCGAGGGTGCCGGTGAGGAAGCCCTGCTGCGTCTGGAAAGCGATGCCGAGCGGGTGCAGATCGTCACCATCCACACCAGCAAGGGCCTGGAATATCCGCTGGTGTTCTGCCCCTTTCTCTGGGACGGCAAGCTGCTCGGCAAGAACCGCGACAGCGCGCGTTGCCACGATGCGCAGGGCCAGCCGCTGCTGGATCTGGGCAGCGGCGAGCTGGAGGACAACCTCGAGCGCGCGCGCCAGGAAGTCTTCGCCGAGCAGCTGCGCCTGGCCTATGTCGCGCTGACCCGCGCCCGTGACCGGCTCTGGCTGCATTGGGGGCCGGTCAATCTGTGCAAACCGAAGAAGGACGGCAGCCTGGCCGATGAGGGCCTGCACAGCAGTGCCCTGGCCTGGCTGCTGCATGGGCGCGAACTCCCAGGCGAACAACCGCTGAGCGAGCTGGGCAACTACCTGGCTGACTTCAACGGCGGCAGCCTGCGCCTGGCCATCGAGCGACTGGTGCAGGGCAGCGACGGCCGAATGGCCTGCCTGCCGCTGGAGTCGCGCGAAGCCAGCGCGCAGGGTCCCGGCCGCGCCGTGCCGCCTCAGCAGTTGTCGCAGCTCAATCGCAACCTGCACAGCGCCTGGCGCATCGGCAGCTTCTCCGGCCTTGCCGCCGGCATGCACATGGAAGCGCCGGACCGCGACGCCCTGGCCATTCCCGATGCCGGCGAGCCGGGCAGCGGCTTCTTCGCCTTCCCCCGTGGCGCCCGCGCCGGTACTTGCCTGCACGCCGTCCTCGAAGACTGGGCGCGTGGCAAAGGCGAGCTGGAGGCGCTGGTCGAACCTGCGCTGCAAGCCTACGGGCTGCCGCTGGAGTGGCAGGAGATCGCCACGGCGCATCTGCAAAAGGTGCTGGAAACCGATATGGATGGCGGCGGCCTGACCCTCGCCGCGTTGCAGTCGGCCAGACGCCTGCCGGAACTGGGCTTCACCTTTCCGGTGCGGGATCTGGACGTGGCGCGGCTGCGCGCATTGCTCGTCGATCCGGCCAACGGCCTCGCCGAACCCTTGCGCGAAGCGGCGGCGCGGCTGGAATTCGACAGCCTAAAGGGCTTTCTCAAGGGCTTTATCGACTTGACCTTCGAACACGACGGCCGTTGGTACATCGCCGACTACAAATCCAACTGGCTAGGTCCGGATGCCAGCTACTACGGCGGTGAGCGGCTGCTGCAAGCATTGGCCGGCGAGCACTATTACCTGCAATACCTGATCTATCTGGTCGCCCTGCGGCGCTTCCTGCGCCAGCGCCTGGCGGACTTCCACGACGAGCAGCTCGGCGGTGCCTTCTACCTGTTCCTGCGCGGCATGCCCGAAGCCGGTGTGTATTTCGCCCGGCCGGACGATGCGCTGCTCGATGCATTGGATCGATTGTTCGAGGAGGGGCGGTGATGGCGCGCTTTAGCGGTCTTGACCGCGGATGTGGGCTTAGCGGCGCCTTCATGCATTTCAGGAGCGATATATGACCCTTGCCGATCTGCCCCTCGGCCCACTGGAGCGCGCCTTCGTCGCCAGCCTGCAGCGCCTCGACCCGCATGCGTCCGAGCCGGTGCTGCTCGCCGCCGCGCTCTGTTGCGAAGCGCTGGCCGATGGCGACGTCTGCTTGCCGCTGGGTCGGTTAGCCGGCAAGCGGCCATGGCCGGATCAGGATTTCAGCCTGCCGCCGCTTGCGACCTGGCGAGCGCAGTTGGATGCCTCAGAGCTGATCGGTGCGCCGGGGGATTACGCGCCGCTGATCCTGAGCGGAGAACGGCTCTACCTCGCCCGTTACCAGGCTTACGAACAACAACTGGCTGAGCAGCTTCTGACTCGCGCGGCGGACGCACCGGATGTTGATGAAGCTCAGCTGAGCGACAGCCTGGCGCGGTTGTTCGCCTTCAACCAACAGAGCCCAGACTGGCAACGGCTGGCAGCGGCTCAGGCGGTACGTCGTCGCTTGGCAGTAATCTCCGGTGGCCCCGGTACCGGCAAGACCACCACGGTGGTGCGCCTGTTGGCGGCGCTGCTGGAACAGCCCGGTGGCGAACGTCTGGCCATCGGCCTCGCGGCACCTACCGGCAAAGCGGCGGCGCGCATGGCCGAAGCGATCCGCAACGCCAAGGCCGAGCTGCCGGTCAGCGATGCCGTCAAGGACGCTCTGCCGGACGAAGCGCGCACATTGCACCGCCTGCTCGGCAGCCGCGGCGACAGCCCGCGCGTGCGCCACGACGCGGCCAACCCGCTGGCGCTGGACGTGCTGGTGGTGGACGAGGCGTCGATGGTCGACCTGGCGTTGATGGCCAAGCTGGTCGCCGCGCTGCCGCCGAAGGCGCGGCTGATCCTGCTCGGCGACAAGGACCAGCTGGCCGCCGTGGAAGCCGGCGCGGTGTTCGCCGAGCTCTGCGAAGGGCGCGGTTTCGATAGCCAAGAGGCCGCCGATCTGCAACGCATTACCGGGCAGAACGTACCGGTCGAGACGCCGCGCTCGCGCCTGGGCGATGCGGTGGTGCTGCTCACCCACAGCCATCGCTTCGCCGGCGACAGCGGCATCGGCGAACTGGCGCGGCGAATCAATGGTGGCGATGCCAAGGGCACCGTCGCGCTGCTGCAGGAAGGCCGGCCGGATCTGGCCTGGAACGCAGCACCCAGCCCCGCGGCGCTGATCGAACGGCTGGAGCAGGGCTACGCACCCTACCTGCAAGCCGTACGCCAGGCCGATCCATCCGCCGCGTTCGAGGCCTTCAATGGCTTTCGCGCGCTGACCGCCCAGCGCGAAGGCGCCTTTGGCGTCACGGGTATCAACGAGGCGCTGGAAGCGCGCTTCAAGCGTCGCCTCGGCGTGCCGGCGCGTGAACGCTGGTACCCTGGCCGCGCGGTGATGGTCCGGCAGAACGACTACGCCCTGGGCCTGTTCAACGGCGATATCGGCCTGTGTCTGAGGACCGAGCAGGGCCTGCGGGTGTTCTTCGAGGGCGACGACGGCTACCGCGGCTTCGCCCCGGCGCGACTGCCGAGCCATGACAGTGCCTTCGCCATGACCGTGCACAAAAGCCAGGGCTCGGAATTCGCCGAAGTGCTGCTGGCGTTGCCGGAGCAACCCAGCCCTCTGCTGACGCGCTCGCTGTTCTATACCGGTATCACCCGCGCCAAACGCAAGGTGGAGATCTGGGCACTGCCGGCGCGGCTGGCCGAGGCAGTCAATACCCGCGCCGAGCGCGCCGCCGGCTTGGCCGAGCGACTGGCGCTTCCCCGCGTGCCGGACAGGCCTGTCGAGGCATTGCCGGCGGCGAAGCCAGATGAGCCTAAAGGCGATCAGCTCAGCCTGTTCTGAACCGTGCGCGGCTACTCGAAGCCGGCACGTTCGCTGCTCATCGCCGCCTGTTTCGTGAAGCGGTTGTGCGTATGGCGCTCGGAATTCTGTTCCGATGCGCATTCGCCGAAAGCCGACACCGGGACTTGCGATGAGAACCTTCTTCCTTCTGCTATGGGGCGTGCTCAGCCTGACGATAAGCACCGCAGCGCTGCGTACGCTGTGGCTCGAGCCGTCCGTGGGCAGCGGATTTGCGCTGCTGCTGGTGGTCTATTACGTCGTCTGCTTCTTCCAGCTTATCCGCGCCGCCTACCTGCCGTGGGGGCTGCTGGGCGCGTACCGGCGCAGTGGCTACTGGCTGTGCCTGATCCTGCTGCCACTGACGCTGATCCCGCTGCACGCGGCGTATCAGATATGGGAGCAGGGCGGCTACGTGGCAGTCGAGGCCTCGTTGCACACCGAGTGGCTGCACCTGCTGCTCGGCTGGCTGCAGGATGCTCTTGGTTATCTCGGTCCGCTGTTGGTGCTCGGCGCGTTGGGCGTCGGTATGGCATTGATGCTGCTGCGTCTCTTGCGCGGTCAGGTCGCGCGCTGATCAGCCATTCAGCAGCGTCAGCACCAGCGGCAGGCTGGCCGCCGCGAGCAGCGTCTGCAGGGTGATGATGCCGGCCATCAGATGGCTGTCGCCGCCGAGCTGACGGGTCAGCACATAGGCGGTCGGGGCGGTCGGCAGGGCGAAGAACAGCACCAGAATGGTCGTTTCCATTGGCGGCAAGCCGAGCACCCGCGCCACGCCGTAGGCCAGCAGCGGCACGGCGAGCAGGCGCGCCGCGCAGTTCCAGCCCAGCGCGGGAATTTCACCGCCTAGTTCCTGTGGCTTGAGCGCCGCGCCGACGCAGAGCAGGCCCAACGGCAGGCTAGCCGCGGCGAGCAGGCTCAGCAGACGGTCGGTGCCGCCGGGCAAGCCCAGCCCGGACAGGTTCACCAGCGCGCCGGCGACGCAGGCGAGAATCAGCGGATTCTTGGCGATCGGCAGCAACAGGCCGCGCACGCTGAGGCCACGCTCGGCGGTCAGTGCCCAGACCGACATGACGTTCACTGTCGGCACCATCAAGGCCAGCATCAGTGCGGCCAGCGCCAGGCCTTCCTTGCCGAACAGACTGCCGACGGCGGCCAGGCCCAGATAGGTATTGAAACGCAGCACGCCCTGGGTGATGGCGCCGAAGCGGCCCGCGGGCCAGCCGCGCAGGCGCTTCATCAGCAGCAGGGCGATCCACGGCAGGCCAAGGCCGAGCATTACCGCGGCTGCCAGCTGCGGCAGTGCGGGATTGTCCAGCGGCGCGGTGGCTAGACTACTGAACAGCAGCGCGGGAAAGAGGACGAAGTAGTTGATGCGTTCGGCGCCTGGCCAGAACTCCACGCTGGGAAAGGCACGCAAGCGCAGACAATAGCCGGCAACGATAAGCGCGAAGAGGGGCCAGAGGGCCAGCAGAAGGGCTGTCACGGATACATCCAGCTATGCATGTGAAAGGGATCTTCAATGCTGGAAACGCCCAGTGCAAGTCTCCTGTCCAAGTTGCCGGTCTATGCAGGGGTTACGCCGGTCGGACTGTCGTCAACTCGGTGATGGCCTGGTGATATCATTTGAGCGCTCAAACGACGGGCTTCCGATGCCACATACCACCGATTACTCCTCTACCGAGGGCTTCCGCGATACGCCCTATGGCCGGCAACTGCATGCCGGCTTTCGGTTGCTTTGCTTCAAGTCGGAGCTGGAGCGGGAGTTTCGGCATTACCTGGACCGGCACGCCCGGGCCTCCCAGCGCCTTGCCGCGCTGCTGCTGATTCTCGTCGTTTCGGGCTATCTGTACTGCGAGCTGCGGCTGTTCGATCTGGCCGGTACGGGTTGGCTGACCACGCTGACCCTGTTGCGCGGTCTGCAGATTCTTCCCGGCGTCGTCGTGCTGGTGCTGACGTTCTACAGCCGCAGATTTCGCGCGCAGGCCAACCGCATTTTCCCGGTACTGCTGGTAACGGTCGGCATTCTCGCTGCGCTGATCGACATCCGTTTCGAGGCGCTACAAACCGAGCTGAACTTCCGCTACGGCGCCGGCCTGCTGATCGTCAGCTCGTTCTTCTTTCTGGGCGTGACCTTCTGGTGGGCGTTGCTCTGCGCGGTACTCATCGTGCTGGCCGATGTGTGCATGGCCAGTCTGATCCTCCCGGCGGAGCGGATGCCGGAGCACTGGATCGCGGTCAGCTATTACGTGCTGCTGCTGATCATCGGTGCCATCAGTCGCTACGTGCACGAGTATTCGCAGCGGGAACAGTTTCTGATGCGCAAGCTGCTGGGCTGGGTCGCCGAGCACGATGCCCTGAGCGGTCTGGCCAATCGGCGCAGTCATGACCTGGCGCTGCGTCAGCGGGTCGCCCAGGCGCGCCGGGACCGCCGGCCGTTGAGCCTGCTGCTGCTCGATCTGGATGATTTCAAGGCCTACAACGACACCTTCGGCCATCCGGCCGGTGATGCGTTGATCCGTACCTTTGCCGATCTGCTGGTCGGTTTCGCGCGGCGGCCGCTGGACCAAGCGGCGCGGGTGGGTGGCGAGGAATTCGCGCTGCTGCTGTACAACTGCGACAACGCTGCGGCGCAGCGTATTGCGCGACAGCTGATCAGCGCGTTGGCTGCGCTAGATATCAGGCACCCGCAGGAGGCCATCGCGCGGGTAGGGGTCAGCATCGGTATCGCCACGCTGCAGGAAGGTCAGCTGCCCGAGCAGCTCTACCATTGCGCCGATACCGCGCTGTACCAGGCCAAGACCAGCGGCAAGAATCGCTTCGCGGTGGCGGCGGCGCAGCCGCGTTCGGACCTGCCGGATCGCTAGCCGGTCGCGTCAGCGGCGCGGTGGGACCGAGCGGGTGCGGCCGCTGCCATCGATGGCGACGAAGACGAACACCGCTTCGGTGACCTTGCGCCATTCGCTGGACAGCGGATCGTCGCTCCAGACTTCCACCAGCATGCGGATCGAGCTGCGCCCGACCTCGAGCGTCTGGGTATAGAAGGACAGCTGCGCGCCGACGGCCACCGGAACCATGAACGCCATGCGATCGATGGACACCGTAGCGACCCGACCGGCCGCCACGCGGCTGGCCATTGCGGTGCCGGCCAGATCCATCTGCGACACCAGCCAACCGCCGTAGATATCGCCGAAACCGTTGGTCTCGCGCGGCAGGGCGGTGAGCTGCAGGGCCAGGTCACCCTGTGGAATCGGATCTTCCTGTTCGTACTCTTTCATTCGGTCTGACTCGCGGCGCGATTGTTGTTTTGGCGCGAAATGCCCGTACTAGCGCGGGCGACGGCGCCGAGTATAGCGGCTGTGCAGTCCCACAGCGACCGCGGCTGGTCAATGCGCCGCTCCGTAATCAGATTGTCACACTTTCTTCATAGAGTGTTCATACGGCCTGCAGATACTGGCCCCCGTTCCAACACACTCGAGACACACCTGCTAGGAGCAAGGTATGAAACTGAATCGTTTGATGGCGGCCCTGACCTTTGTAGCCGCTGGCGTTGGCGCTGCGAGCGCGGTCGCTGCTGTAGACCCGGCCCTGCCGAGCTACCAGAAGACCTCCGGCGTATCCGGCAACCTGTCCAGCGTTGGTTCCGACTCCCTGGCCAACCTGATGACCCTGTGGGCCGAAGAGTTCAAGCGCAGCTATCCGAACGTCAACATTCAGATCCAGGCTGCCGGTTCCTCCACTGCGCCGCCCGCTCTGACCGAAGGCACCTCCAACATGGGCCCGATGAGCCGCCCGATGAAGGACAACGAGATCCAGGCCTTCGAAGAGAAGTATGGCTACAAGCCGACGGCCGTTCCGGTGGCCATCGACGCCCTGGCGGTGTTCGTGCACAAGGACAACCCGATCAAGTCGCTGGATATCGAGCAGGTCGACGCGATCTTCTCCAGCACCCGCCTGTGCGGTGGCGAGAAGGACATCAAGACCTGGGGTGATCTGGGCATGACCGGCGAGTGGTCCAACAAGCCGATCCAGCTGTTCGGTCGTAACTCGGTATCCGGTACCTACGGCTACTTCAAGGAAGAAGCCCTGTGTAAAGGCGATTTCAAGTCCAACGTCAACGAGCAGCCGGGCTCCGCTTCGGTGGTGCAGTCGATCTCCAGCACCCTGAACGCCATCGGTTACTCCGGCATCGGCTACAAGACCTCCAGCGTCCGTGCCGTACCGCTGTCCAAGGGCGGCGAAGCCTTCGAGGCGAGCGAAGAGAACGCCCTGGCCGGCAAGTTCCCGCTGGCGCGCTTCTTCTACGTCTACGTCAACAAGGCGCCGAACAAGCCGCTGAGCCCGATCGACGCCGAGTTCCTCAAGCTGGTGCTGTCCAAGCAGGGTCAGGAAGTTGTGGTCAAGGACGGCTACATCCCGCTGCCGAAGAAGGTGGTCGACAAGACCATGACGGATCTGGGTCTCAACTGAGAGCAGAAGCCCGCCTCGCGATAAGTATCGCGAGCTGAGCAGACGCCCGCCACGCATGCGCGTTGGCGGGCGTCGTCGTGTCACCTCTATGTAATTTTTCTGTCACACGGCTGCAGTAAATTAGGCGCCGAACCGGCCACCAGGTCCGGAAGAGGCTCGCGCCAAGGCGGCGCGGCGGTTTAAACGGCCTGAGCGGCCAGGACCCTCGCATGAACGATATCGAGACCATGAGCGCGAATTCCGATGTGCAACGGCTGGACTTCAACACGCCGGCGCTGCAGCGCAAGCGTCGCATCCGCGCGCTGAAAGACCACCTGGCGCGCTGGTACGTATCCATCGGCGGTCTGGCGGTGCTGGGCGCCATCACCCTGATCTTCTTCTATCTGGCGCAGGTCGTGCTGCCGATGTTCCAGGGCGCCGAACTGGAGAGCCGCGCGGTCCAGCAGCCGGCATGGCTGGCTGAAGCCGGCGAGCCGCTGCTGTTGACCATCGAGGAGCAGAACCAGGTCGCCATGCGCCTGGGCAATGATGGTCAGGTGCGTTTCTTCGGCCTGCGCGACGGTGCGCTGCTGTCGAGCAAGGCCCTGCCGCTGCCGGAAGGCAGCCGCATCGTCTCGGTGGGTCAGGACACGCCCGGTACGCGCCGGCTGGTGCTGGGCCTGGATAATGGCCAGGCGCTGGTGGTCGAGCACAACTACAAGCTCACCTACCCGAACAACCAGAAGACCATCACGCCGGAGCTGGCCTATCCCTTCGGTGAAGAACCGTTGCAGCTCGACCCGGAAGGCCGCGCCATTGATCGCGCGGCGATCAGCATGAACGGCAAGACGCTGCTGGTTGCCGGCGCCACCGGCACCACACTGCATGCCCAGCGCATCGCCAGCAGCGAGAACCTGCTGACCGGTGAGGTGACCCTTGAACAGGAGCGCCTCGACCTGCCGCAGCTGGCCGAGCCGATTCGCCAGCTGCTGATCGACCCGCGGCATATGTGGCTTTACGCGATCAGCGGCAAGGCCAGCGCGGATGTCTTCGACCTGCGTCGCAAACAACTCAACGGCCGTTACAAGCTGGTCGGCGACGGCAGCGAAATCACCAGCGTCAGCCCGCTGCTGGGCGGCATCTCGCTGATGGTCGGCGACTCGAGGGGCACCATTGGTCAGTGGTTCATGGTTCGTGCGGCAGACGGCCAGGCCGAGCTGAAGAACGTCCGCAACTTCAAGTTGGGCAGCAGTGCGATCCGCCAGATCCTCCCGGAGGAGCGCCGCAAAGGCTTCCTCGCACTGGATGACAGCGGCAGCCTTGGCGTTTTCCACAGCACCGCGCATCGCACGCTGGTCAAGGAGCAGGTCGCCGAAGGCGCCGCCTTGACCGCCATGTCGCCGCGCGCTACCCGCTTGCTGGTGGAGTCAAAGCAGGGCCTGAAGCGTTTCGTCATCGATAACCCGCACCCGGAGATCTCCTGGAGCGCGTTGTGGGGCAAGGTCTGGTACGAAAGCTACCCGGAGCCGGACTACGTCTGGCAGTCGACGTCGGCCAACAGTGATTTCGAACCGAAGCTGAGCCTTGCACCGCTGGCATTCGGCACCCTCAAGGCAGCCTTCTACGCGATGCTGCTGGCCGCGCCACTGGCGATCTGCGCGGCGTTCTACACCGCCTACTTCATGGCGCCCAGGCTGCGCAGCAAGGTCAAGCCGGTGATCGAGCTGATGGAAGCGCTGCCGACGGTGATTCTCGGTTTCTTCGCCGGCCTGTTCCTCGCGCCGTTCCTGGAAAACCACCTGCCGGGCATCTTCGCCCTGCTGCTGCTGATGCCGGTGGGCATTCTGTTCGCCGCCTGGAGCTGGAGTCGTCTGCCGCAGAGCGTGCGTCTTGCCGTGCCGGATGGCTGGGAAGCCGTGCTGCTGATCCCGGTGATTCTCCTGATCGGCTATGGCTCGCTGGAAATCAGCGGTCATCTGGAGAACTGGTTCTTTGGCGGTGACATGCGCCTGTGGCTGTCCAACGACATGGGTATCCCGTTCGACCAGCGCAACGCCCTGGTGATCGGCCTGGCAATGGGCTTCGCAGTGATCCCGACCATCTACTCGATCGCCGAAGACGCCGTGTTCAGCGTGCCGCGCAGCCTCACCCTGGGCTCGTTGGCGCTCGGCGCGACGCCCTGGCAGACCCTCACTCGCGTGGTGCTGCTGACTGCCAGCCCGGGCATCTTCTCGGCGCTGATGATTGGCATGGGCCGCGCGGTGGGCGAGACGATGATCGTGCTGATGGCCACCGGCAACACGCCGATCATGGAAGCCAACATCTTCGAAGGCATGCGCACCCTGGCCGCCAACGTCGCCGTGGAGATGCCGGAATCCGAAGTCGGTGGCACCCATTACCGTGTGCTGTTCCTCGCCGCGATGGTGCTGCTGATGTTCACCTTCGTGATGAACACCCTCGCCGAGCTGATTCGTCAGCGTCTGCGTGGCAAGTACGCCAGCCTGTAAACCAGATTTCGCAGAAGGTATCGATCCGTGAAAAAGGATTCGTTGAACAGCTGGGTCAAGAGCGGCACACCCTGGATCTGGATGAACGCCGGTGCGGTGTCCATCGCCGTGATCATGACCCTGGGGCTGCTGGCGATCATCGCCGTGCGTGGCCTGGCGCACTTCTGGCCGGCCGATGTGATCGTCGCCGACTACAGCATGCCGGGCGCCGAGAAGCGCGTGCTGGCCGGTGAAGTGGTGCAGGCCGAGGAAGTACCGCGCGCGCGCCTGGCGGCCAGTGGCCTGCCGGTGAACGTCGAGGGCGGCGAGTTCATGACCCGCGAGCTGCTCAAGGTCGGCAACCGCGAGGTGTACGGTGCCGACTTCTCCTGGGTAGTCGGCGAGTGGCTGAGCAATCAGCACACGCCCGCCGAGCTGATGGTTCTGGAGCGTCGCGAGTGGGGCAACTTCTACGGTTACCTGCTCAACGTGAAGGAAGCCGGTCAGCTGGTTGCCGAGGGCGACAGTGCCTGGAACGAGCTGCAGACGCGCATCGATCGCGTCGATGAGCTGCACTCACGGATCTCGCGCATCGAGAAGGTCGAGATCGGCCGCATCAACCATGGCCTCGAGCGTCTGCGCCTGAAAACCCGTCAGCTGGAGCTGAACGATCGCCTGGATGCCGCTGCCCAGGCCGATCTGGATGCCGAGCGCGCGCAGTGGGACGCCGAGTACCGCGTGCTGGAAGACCAGCTGATCGCCCTGCAGCAGGAATTCAACCGCGACAGCATCACCGTGCGCACGGCCGATGGCCGCGAGCAGGAGATCACCCTGGGCAAGGTGGTGCGGGCCTTCCGGCCCAATGCCATGTCGACGCCACAGAAGCTGATGTTCTATTTCGCCAAGCTGTGGGAGTTCGTCAGCGACGAGCCGCGCGAAGCGAATACCGAGGGTGGCGTGTTCCCGGCGATCTTCGGCACCGTGCTGATGACCATGATCATGGCGGTGATCGTCACGCCGTTCGGCGTGATCGCCGCGGTCTACCTGCGCGAATACGCCAAGCAAGGCCTGCTCACCCGCATCATCCGCATCGCGGTGAACAACCTCGCCGGGGTGCCGTCGATCGTCTACGGCGTATTCGGTCTGGGCTTCTTCGTCTACGTGCTGGGCGGCTCGCTGGATCGCCTGTTCTACCCCGAGGCAGCGCCGGCACCGGTGTTCGGTACGCCGGGCCTGATGTGGGCCTCGCTGACCCTGGCGATCCTCACCCTGCCGGTGGTGATCGTGGCCACCGAGGAAGGCCTGGCGCGCATCCCGCGGATGATACGTGAAGGCTCGCTGGCCCTCGGTGCGACCAAGTCCGAGACGCTGTGGAAGGTCGTGCTGCCGATGGCCAGCCCGGCGATGATGACCGGCCTGATCCTCGCGGTGGCCCGCGCTGCCGGTGAAGTGGCGCCGCTGATGCTGGTCGGTGTGGTCAAGCTGGCACCGAACCTGCCGCTCAACGGCAACTACCCCTACCTGCATCTGGACCAGAAGATCATGCACCTGGGCTTCCATATCTACGACGTCGGCTTCCAGAGCCCCAACGTCGAGGCGGCGCGGCCGCTGGTCTATGCCACCGCACTGCTGCTGGTACTGGTGATCGCCACGCTCAACTTCAGCGCGATCTACATTCGCAACCACCTGCGCGAGAAGTACAAGGCGCTGGATCACTAATCGAAGCGGCGAGTTCAAGCCACCGGCCTCGGAAGAACGAGGCGCTGGCCTGGACTTGCAGCCTGTAGCTTGCAGCTGGCAGCTGCGAACGGAGCGAGCACATGCAAACCAACACGCATTCCATCGACATCTCGGCCCTCGGTCGTGACAAGCGCAGCCTGAACCTGGCCAAGGAGCCGGTGGCCATCGAAGTGCCGGATCTGAGCCTGTACTACGGCCAGAAGCAGGCGCTGTTCAACGTCAGCATGAACATCCCGCGCCAACGCGTGACCGCCTTTATCGGTCCGTCCGGCTGCGGCAAGTCGACCCTGCTGCGCTGCTTCAACCGTATGAACGATCTGGTCGACGGCTGCCGCATCGAAGGCGCGATCAACCTCGACGGCACCAATATCTACCGCAAGGGCGAGGACGTGGCCGACCTGCGTCGTCGCGTCGGCATGGTGTTCCAGAAGCCCAACCCGTTCCCCAAGAGCATCTACGAGAATGTGGTCTACGGTCTGCGTATCCAGGGCATCAAGCAGAAGCGCGTGCTCGACGAAACCGTCGAATGGGCCCTCAAGGGCGCGGCGCTGTGGGATGAGGTCAAGGATCGTCTGCACGAATCGGCCCTCGGCCTCTCCGGTGGTCAGCAGCAGCGTCTGGTGATCGCCCGCACCATCGCCGTTCAGCCGGAAGTGCTGTTGCTCGACGAGCCGAGTTCGGCGCTCGACCCGATCTCCTCGCTGAAGGTCGAGGAGCTGATCTACGAACTGAAGGCCAAATACACCATCGTCATCGTCACCCACAACATGCAGCAGGCCGCGCGGGTGTCCGACTACACGGCGTTCATGTACATGGGCAAACTGATCGAGTACGGCGACACCGATACGCTGTTCACCAACCCGGCCAAGAAGCAGACCGAAGACTACATCACCGGCCGCTACGGCTAGCCGGCTATGGCAAATCGCGCTGCGCGTTGTCGGCGGCGCTTGCCGTACCTGGTTCGTACTGTCTGCGCGTCGCCTCCTAGCGCAGCAGGATTTGCCAAAGGCCGGACCGTCCGGCGAGAGAACAACAGTTTCGCAAGGGTTCGCACATGATCAGCAAAGACAGCCACACCCAACACATCTCCCAGCAGTTCAACGCCGAGCTGGAGGAGGTGCGCAGCCACCTGCTGGCCATGGGCGGGCTGGTGGAGAAGCAGGTCAACGATGCGGTCACCGCGCTGATCCAGGCCGATTCGGGCCTCGCTCAGCAGGTGCGCGAAGTGGATGACCAGATCAACCAGATGGAGCGCAACATCGACGAGGAGTGCGTACGCATTCTCGCCCGGCGTCAGCCGGCGGCCTCCGACCTGCGCCTGATCATCAGCATTTCCAAGTCGGTGATCGATCTCGAGCGCATCGGTGACGAGGCGACCAAGATCGCCCGCCGCGCCATCCAGCTGTGCGAGGAAGGCGAGTCGCCCAAGGGCTACGTCGAGGTGCGCCACATCGGCGACCAAGTACGCAAGATGGTGCAGGAAGCGCTGGACGCCTTCGCCCGCTTCGATGCCGACCTGGCGCTGTCGGTGGCGCAGTACGACAAGACCGTCGACCGCGAATACAAGACCGCCTTGCGCGAACTGGTCACCTACATGATGGAAGACCCGCGCTCGATCTCCCGCGTGCTCAGCGTGATCTGGGCGCTGCGCTCGCTGGAACGCATCGGCGACCACGCACGCAACATCGCCGAACTGGTGATCTACCTGGTACGCGGCACCGACGTGCGCCACCTCGGCCTGGCGCGCATGGCCGAGGAAGTAGAAGGCACCAAAGAGCGCTGATCCGTATTGGCCGCAGGGCGGGCAGCGATGCCCGCCCTGCGTTCGAGGCTCCGGACACGAAATTCTACTGGCGCTGATGTGCACGATTATCTACCGGCATCGGTTCGCCGACACGAATGCCGCTCAGGTGCGGATCAGCGCCTCGCTCAGATAGTCGATCAGTGCCCGCGTCTTCGGTGGCAGATGATGATTCTGCCGCCACAGCAGCCAGGCCGCGCCCTGGTATGAACCGGTGTAGCGCCACTGCGGCAGCACTTCGCGCAAACGACCCTCAGCCAGCGCCTGGGCCGCGGTGAAGTGTGGCAGGCAGGTGATTCCCAGATGTTCCAGCGCCACCAGCAGCCGCGCCTCGCTATGGTTGCTGATGTAGCGACCGCGCACCGTCACCGTCTCCTGCAGCTCACCGCGGCGCAGGTGCCAGCGATTGTCTCCCGCCGTTTCTCCCAGATACAGACAGCTATGGCGCAGCAGGTCCTGCGGATGTTGCGGCTCGCCGTGACGCTGCAGGTATTCGGGGCTGGCGCAGAGCAGCTGGCGTACCGGTCCGAGTGGCTTGCCGGCCAGGCCTTCGGGTGGGTTGTCGGTGACCAGTACCAGCAGGTCGAAGCCGTCCTCGATCAGGTCCGGGCTCTGGTCGCTGATCCGCAGCTGCACATCGACCTCGGGGTAGCGCTGCAGAAAGGCCGGCATCAACGGCCCGACGACGAACTTGCCATAGGCCTTCGGTACGCTCAGGCGCACCAGCCCGCGCGGGCTGCGCATCAGCCGTTCGCCGATGGCGACGGCCGCGTCGGCCGCATCGAGCATATCCCGGCAATGCTGGTAGAACTCCGCCCCGGCCTCGTTCAGCCGCAGCTGGCGCGTCGTGCGTTCCAGCAGGCGCAGTGCCAGAGCCTGCTCCAGCCGGGCCACCTGGCGGCTTACCGCCGACGGTGTGCTGCCCAGCCGCCGCGCGGCGCCGGAGAAGCTGCCGGCCTCGACCACCCGCACGAACACGGCCATGTAGGGCAGCAGGGCTGCGCTGTCATTCGTTCCCATGCGGAACAGGTCCTGTGCTGTTTCGCTGGATTATCGACTTTGGCGGCAGGCCCGACAATCAGCGTCTGATTGGTGCGGAGACCGAGCATGAAAGGTACGTGGAGGCAGGGGCTGTGGCTGGCCGATGGCATGCTGCTGATGGTGGCGCTGATCTGGGGCAGCAGCTATGCAGTGGCCAAGCAGGCGCTGCTGTTCTATCCGGTGCTGGGTTTTCTGGCGATCCGCTTCGGTCTGACCTTTGTCCTGCTGCTGCCGCAACTGCGCGGTGCCGGTCGCCGGGCGCTGCGTCCCGGCCTGCCGCTGGGGCTGGTGATGCTGGCGATCTTTCTTTGCGAAACCTGGGGCGTGATGCTGACCAGCGCCAGCAATGCGGCGTTTCTGATCAGCCTGTGCGTGGTGATCACGCCGTTCATGGAATGGCTGCTGCTGCGCCAGCGGCCGCACAACACGCTGTTCCTCGCCTGCGGGCTGTCGCTGGCGGGCGTCTGGCTGCTGACCGGCGGCCCGCAGCTGTCGCTCAATCTAGGCGATGCGCTGATGCTGGCCGCCGCCTTGCTGCGCGCGGTGCTGGTTTGCCTGACCCGGCGAATGACGGCCGGCCGGGAAATCCCGGCACTGGCGCTGACCGCGGTGCAGAGCGGGGTCGTCGCGGCGGGCTGCATCCTGCTCGCCATGTTGCTGCCGGGTGGACTGCCGGCGCTGCCGGTGGAACCGGGCTTCTGGTTCGGCACGCTGTATCTGGTGCTGTTCGCGACGCTGTTCGCCATGTTTGCGCAGAACCGCGCGCTGGGGCGCAGCAGCGCAACGCGGGTGTCGCTGCTGATGGGCTCCGAACCGCTGTTCGGCGCGATCATCGCCGGTGTCTGGCTGGGTGAGCGGCTGGGGCCGATGGGCTGGGCGGGTGGGTTGCTGATCATGCTGGCAACGCTGTGCACCCTGGGCATCGGCCGCCAGCCGGCGCCGAGCATGGCCGGCGATGGTGCGCCGGCCCGAGCCTAGCGTGCAGGCACGGCGAAGCAGCAGGTCGGTCAGTCCTGCCGCAGTTCGGCCTGCAGCTCGTCCAGCGCCGCCTGGCGCTCGCCGTCCTGCAGGTGGGCGCCGGGGTTGAGCGAGGACCACTCGGGATGGGCGCGGCAGCGCTGCAGCGCATCGGGCAGCTTGCCCTCGCGCCAGCTCTGATCCTGCGGGGTGGCCAGGCGGATCGCTTCGGTGGCGGCGTGCCCGCGAGTCGCAAGCACGGCGAGCAGTTGGCGCTGGCGCAAGGCGAGCAGGCGCAGCACGGCGTCATCGACGCTCAGTTCACGCTGGCCCTTGAGCTTGCCCAGCAGGCGATTGCCATAGTGCCGCGCGGTCTGCGCGCCGCCGCCGGCGATGGCGCCGAGCAGCGCCGCGGCACCGAGGGTGATGCCGCCGACCATCAGGTCGACCCCGGCACCGGCGGCCGCGCCTGCGGCCATGCCACTGCCGATCTTCACACCCAGCTGCTTTAAGGTTTCCGGATTGAACAGATCGTCGCCCCAGCGGCCGTCGAGCAACGGCAGGTCGCTGGCCGCCGCCTGCTCCTTGCGGAAGGCGTACAGGCGCAGCAGGGCCTCGACGCAGCGCTGCTCGCGGCCACGCACGGCGTCATGCAGTTCACGAATGGCGCCGCGCTCCAGTTCCGGCTGTGCGGCCACGCTGCGGCGGCAAGCGGCGACGTCCACCAGCAGCTCGGCAATCAGCCGTTGCCCGCTGACCAGGCGCGCCGCAGCCTGCGCCTCATGGTCTTCGATCAGCCGCTGCAGCTTGGGCCGTGCCTGTTCCAGCAGCAGCGCCAGGCTTTCGTACAGGCGGCGCTCGCCATCCACGGGCGGTGCCACGCTGTCGAAGCGCACCAGTGCATGCAGGCCGAGACGGGCCAGCGCCTGACGCCATTCATCTTCACGATGCCCCGGCTGGGCAACGAAGTTGAGCACCGGCAGCAGCGGCTTGCCGCAACCGGCGAGCACCGCCAGCTCGTCCTTGTACTTGGCCAGCACCGGCTCGCGGGCGTCGATCACGTAGAGCCCGGCATCGCTGGCCAGCAGCTGGCGCAGCACCTTGGCTTCCTGCTCGAAACGCTGGCGCGCCTCGCTGCCGTCGAGAAAACGTGCGGTGCGCGCCGGGCCGTCGAGGCGCTCGCCGGGGCGCTCCACTCGCTCCAGGTAGTCGAGCAGGGCGATGGCATCTTCCAGGCCGGGTGTGTCGTACAGCTCCAGCAGCGCTTCGCCGTCCACCGACAGTCGTGCGCCTTCGACGTGGCGAGTGGTGCTGGGGCGGTGCGAAACCTCGCCGAAACCGGCATCGCGGGTCAGGGTGCGCAGCAGCGAGGTCTTGCCGACATTGGTGTGGCCGACCACGGCGAGCTTCAGGGCTTCAGTCATGTCCGCTCTCCAGCCAGCCCAGCGGCGCAGCGCTTGAGTGGGGAAGGCCAAGGCTGTCCAGTGCCTGGTGCCAGTCATCCAGACGCGCGCTGTCCAGCGCCTCGCCGGGTGGTGCCTGTAGCAGCCAGACGCGAGTGGCTGCGGCGCAGCGCGACAGTTCGCCGAGCAGCGCCAGGGTGCCGCGATCCGGCGAGCGTCGGGGATCACAGGCGATGGCCAGGCGCGCCGGGGGAAAGCGGGTGAGCTGATCGAGCAGGCGTCGGCGCCCCTCGCGATCGTCGAGGATGCCGGCATCGGCAATGCCCTTGGACAGAGCCGGCGGCCATGAGTGGCTGCCATCCAGCTCGATGGCGACCAGTACGGCGCCGGCGCTGCCATCGAGCTGAGCGCCGGCGCTGGGAGCGTGCAGTTGGGCGGGTGCTGCATCACTGATACCGAGTCGCTCGCTGGGCGGCTGCAGGCGTTCGCGCAGCAGGCGATAGGCCGGCAGGCTCAGGTCGAGCTTCAACGCGGCGCGGCCGCGGCGCCAGCGCCACAGGCTGAACCCCGCCAATAACAGCCGCGGTAGCAGACCGTAGATCAGCAGCACGCCGACCAGCCAGCCGGCCCAGTGTTGCCGGGCGCCTTCCAGATCGCCGCCAAGTGCGCCACTGGCGCGGATCTGCTCGACATCCGGCACGCTGAAGCCGAGCAGTGCCGGCAGCGCGCCGAGGGCCTGGGTCAGGCCGACAAACGCACTCTCGCCGAGGATGGTGGTCTCCCAGACGAAGCCGTAGCGCCGCGTTGCCAGCAGGGCGAGCAAGGTAAGCAGGGCGCTGGCCATGGCCAGCAGCCAGAGGCCGTGTACGCCGACGCCTAACAGCCAGCGGCCCAGCCGATGTCGGTGCAGGATGGTCAGCAAGGCCGGCGCCAGCTGCGCGGCGCGGGCATCGCGGGCGAGTTTTTCGCTGAGCCAAAGCCACAAGCGTCCCAACGCACCGCCACTGTCGCGCGCGAAAAGCAGGCCGAGCAGCCAGCCGAGCAGGGTCAGCAGATTCAGCCCAAGCAGGCTGCCGAGCGCCCAGAACACGTTGACCGGTCGCTGCCCGTCGCCGAGCGCGGCGAAGGCCAGCCCGGCACCGGTGAAGACCGCCAGCAGCGCCAGCACGAAGCCACCCAGGCGTGCGCCCTGACGCCAGTGCTCAAGCGCTTCGATCAGCCCGTCACGGCGCGCCAGCCACAGCGCCCGGCGCTCGATCAGCGCCGGCAGGTCGCCGCCTTGCGCCCGAGCCTGGCGGTTGGCCTCGTCGTCCTCCAGCGGTCCGGCATGTTCTTCGCGCAGGCGTACGGCTTCGGTCAGCCAGAGGCGGTCGAGCGTATCGAGATCAGGGGCGGGGCGGGCTATCACACGGCATCTCGCTGGCGGGTCGTGCCCTGAGGATAACCGCTGCCGTGGGGAACGGGAAAACGGGGAGCCGTTGCGGCTCCCCGCTGTGGCCGTCAGTCGGCGTTGCGCAGGCGCACGGCGATGTCCGGCTGGTCGATGAACAGCCCGTCGATACCGGCGTCGAGGAAGGCGCGGATCTCCGTTTCGCTGTCGCCGCGTTCGTGGCGCTTGTCGCTGCTGCGCAGGTTGGCCGGGAGGAAGGTGTTTTCCGCGCGGAATGTGTACGGGTGGACCTTGAGGCCGGCGGCGTGGGCGGCGGCGACGAAGCCGGTCGGCGTGCCGAGGTTGCCGTTGGCATCGCGCGGGATGATGTAGCTCTTCTCCGGACCGACGCCGGCGGCGTAGCGGGAGATATCCTTGAGCCCGGCCGGCGTCGCCATCTGTGCGTAGGTCAGCTTGCTGCCGCGGACTTGCTGGTCATACGGCTGCCCCGAGCTGAACAGCTGCACCAGGCGCAGCTGTGTGAGGCGGCTGAGGGTCTTGAGGTTGTCCACCTCGAACGACTGGATATACACCGGCGCCTGCCGCCCGACGTAGCCGTTACGGGTGAGGATGCGCACCAGCGGCTTTTCCATGGCCAGGCCGAGCTGCTGGAAGTGTGTCGGGTGCTTGGTTTCCGGGTACAGGCCGATGCGCCGGCCCTGGCTGAGCTGCAGGGTTTTCACCAGATCGATGATCTCCTGCAGGGTCGGAATTTCCAGGCTGCCGTCGACCCGCGCGTTGCCCGGGCGGATATCCGGAATGCGCTCGATGGCGCGCAGGGTCTTCAGTTCGGCGAGGGTGAAATCTTCGCTGAACCAGCCGGTGAGGGTGACCCCATCGACCTGCTGGGTGCGCTTGCGATCGGCGAATTCGGGATGCTGCGAAACGTCCGTGGTCAGGCCCAGCTCATTGTCGTGACGAGCAACGATCTGCCCGTCGCGAGTCATCACCAGGTCCGGCTCGATGTAGTCGGCACCCTGGAAAACGGCCAGCGCATAGGCGGCCAGGGTGTGTTCCGGCAGGTAGCCACTGGCGCCGCGGTGCGCGATCACCAGCGGCGACGGCTCGCCACGGGCGGCCTGGTGTTTCACAGCATGTTCATCCGGCGCGGCGAAGCCCGCCAGTGGAAGCAGCAGGCTGCAGGCGGTCAGCCAGCGGCGAAGGGAAGCGGTGGTCTTGCGGGCCATTTCGGCATCTCCTCGGTTTGGATGTCACAGCCTGAGCCACTTGCATGACCGGATGTTGACGCTGCGTTGCTGCTTGTATTGCAAGACGATGAAGCCGACGAACGGCTGGCGCTTCGGCAAGCTGCGCTGCTCTGCTATTCTCGCCGCCATGAATCAGACCCGCCTTCCCCTCGCCATGATCGCCGCCCTCGCGCAGAACCGCGTGATCGGCCTCGACAATCGCATGCCCTGGCATCTGCCCGCCGATCTCAAGCATTTCAAGGCCATGACCCTCGGCAAGCCGATCATCATGGGCCGCAAGACTTGGGATTCGCTCGGTCGCCCGCTGCCGGGCCGGCTCAATCTGGTGGTCAGTCGGCAGGCGGATCTGCAGCTCGACGGGGCGGAAACCTTCACCGACCTGGACGCCGCGCTGGTGCGTGCCGAGCAGTGGGCGCGTGAGCAGGGCGTCGACGAGCTGATGCTGATTGGCGGTGCGCAGCTGTACGCCCAGGCGCTGGGGCAGGCGCAGCGGCTTTACCTGACACGAATCGATGCGGCTCCCGAAGGCGATGCATTCTTTCCGGCCTTCGACGAGGCTGAGTGGCAGTGCGTCGAAAGCCAGCCACATCCGGCCGAGGGCGAGGCACCAGCCTACCGCTTCGAAACCTGGCAAAAACAGCGCTGACCGGCACCTTCCTCGCTTGATCGGCGCCAAATCTTTCGCGGGCCGCAGCTTCTATGCTGGCCCGTCGCTGTCGTAACGAGAAATCTCATGCAACCTGACAAATCCGACGCCGCGGAAGCCGAGCGCGTTGCCGCGATCTTCGTCCGCCACCCGTTGTGGGAGGACGGCCTGGCGCTGCTCACTGGCACCGCGCTGGTCGCCCTTGGCATTGCCTTCTACAGCCATGCCGGGCTGCTGACCGGCGGCACCGTGGGCCTGGCCTTCCTGCTCAAGTACCTGGCGGGCTGGTCGTTCGGCCCGGCGTTCTTCCTGCTCAACCTGCCGTTCTATGCACTGGCGATCTGGCGTATGGGCTGGAAGTTCACTCTGCGCACCGTCTGCGCGGTGGGCCTGGTCTCGCTGTTTGCCGAGCTGACCCCGCAGTGGGTGCGCTTCGCCGAGCTGAACGTGATCTACGCCGCGGTGTTCGGCGGTTTCGCCATCGGCATCGGCCTGCTGATCCTGTTCCGCCACCGCGCCAGCCTTGGCGGGGTGAACATTCTCGCGCTGTTCCTGCAGGAGCGTTTCGGCCTGCGCGCCGGCACCTTCCAGATGGGCATCGACGCGTTGATCGTCATGGCCGCGGTGTTCGTCGTGCCGGCGGACAAGGTGCTGCTGTCGGTACTCGGCGCCGTGGCGCTGAATCTGGTGCTGGCGATCAATCACCGCGCCGATCGCTACATGGGCGTTAGCTGAGGCTGATCAGCTCGACCTGTGCATCACCGTCGTTCAACTCCAGCAGCGCCAGGCTGATCGGCAGGCTGAAGCGTCGTGGCCCGGCGCTGCCAGGGTTCACGTAGAGCACGCCGTCGCGCCGCTCGACCTTCGGTTTATGCGAGTGGCCGGCGATCACCACGTCGATGCCGGCGACGAGCGGGTCGATGTCCAGCTGCTTGAGGTCGTGCAGCACGTGCAGGCTGAGACCGCCGATTCGCAGATCCAGTCGCTCGGGTAGCTCCCGTGCCCATTCGGCCGTATCGATATTGCCGCGAATCGCCTCCAGCGGCGCGATGGCGCGCAGCCCGTCGAGCACCTGTGGTTTGCCGATATCGCCGGCGTGAATGATCTGTGCGCAGCCCTGCAGTGCCGCTGCTGCCTCGGGGCGGAGCAGGCCGTGGGTGTCGGAGATCAGGCCGATGCGCATGCCGGTGTTCCCTTTAACTGCTTCGTCAGGTCATCCGACCCTTGGCCGACCGCTGTGGTTGCGGCAGGCTTGGGCTGTTCGGGTCGAGGAGTCTGGCATGGATCGGGTGGATTGCGTGGTGGTGGGTGCGGGAGTGGTCGGGCTGGCGGTGGCATGTGCGCTGGCGCTGGCCGGCCGCGAGGTGCTGGTTCTGGAAGCCGAGGCGGCCTTTGGCACCGCCACCAGCGCGCGCAACAGCGAAGTCATCCACGCCGGCATCTATTACCCGCAGGGCTCGCTCAAAGGCCGGCTGTGCGTCGCCGGGCGCCGCCAGCTCTACGATTTCTGCGACAGTCACGGCGTGGCCTATCGCCGCTGTGGCAAGCTGATCGTCGCCACCGACGAGGCCCAGATCGCTGCGCTGGAGCAATTGCAGCGGCACGCGCAGGCCAATGGGGTCGACGATCTGCAGCGTCTGGATGGCCACGAGGTGCTGGCGCTGGAACCGCAGCTACATGCGGTGGCTGGGCTGCTTTCGCCAAGCACCGGCATCATCGACAGCCACGCGCTGATGCTGGCACTGCTGGGCGATGCCGAGCGCCACGGTGCGGTGCTGGCGCTGAACGCGCCGGTGGCGGATATCGTGGCCGCCAGCGACGGTTTGCGGGTCGAGGTAGGCGGCGCCGATCCACTGCAGCTGCTGGCACGCACAGTGGTGAATTGCGCCGGGCATGGCGCCCCGGTACTTGCCGCGCGCACTCAGGGCCTGAGCGATGCCGCGCGGCCGCGGCAGTTCTTCGCCAAGGGCAGCTACTTCAGCCTGAGCGGGTGCACGCCATTTCGCCATCTGGTTTATCCGCTGCCCGAGCCCGGCGGCCTCGGCGTGCACCTGACCCTGGACCTGGCGGGGCAGGCGCGTTTCGGCCCGGATGTGCAGTGGGTCGATGACCTGGATTACCGCATCGAGCCGGCACGGGCCGAGGGCTTCTACGCCGCGATCCGTCGCTACTGGCCAGGGCTGCCGGACGATGCCTTGCAACCGGCCTACACCGGCATCCGGCCGAAGATCAGCGGGCCTGGCGAGGCGGCCGCGGACTTTCGCATCGATGGCCCGGCGCAGCACGGTATCGCCGGCCTGGTGAACCTGTTCGGCATCGAATCGCCGGGCCTGACCGCGTGCCTGGCGATTGCCGAACACGTCTGCGGGCTGCTCGAACACAAGGCACTGGCGACCTGATCACGGGCTGTCACGCTCGCATTGCGGCCCATCCGGGCGGGTAGCACACTGCAACCCGCCGCGATCGGACGGCGCAATCACCGGCAAAAGGAACATGCATGGAACAGACAGGCGAAGCCCGGCCACTGAAGATCTACCTGGCTGTTGGGGTGCTACAGGGTTTGGTCCTTTGGGCAGCCAGTGAGGCGTGGCCACACTCCACGGGCTGGCGGGTCCTGTGCTCGGCACTGCTGGCGTTCACGGTGATTGGCGGCTGGCAGGTGCAGCTGCTCTGGGGCGGGCTGCGCGAGGCCGGACGCTGGCGTCTGGTGCTTGCCGCTGCCGTGTTGCCGGCCGTGCTGGCGGGTGGTCTCGCACTGCAATTCGACCAGCCGCGCTGGTATTACCTGGGTGAATCCGTCGGCACCCTGCTGCTCTGGAGCAACCTGATCCTGGCTTATGTGCTGACACCCTTCATCCAGGCGCGGGATGCCGATCATCGCTGGCGTGTCGACTACGCCGCGCTGTATCGGCATGCCATCAACAACGGGCTATTGCTGTTCATGGCGCTGCTGATGCTGGCGGCGTTCTGGCTGCTGATCTGGCTCTGGGCCGGCTTGTTCAAGCTGGTCGGCATCAGGATCTTCGCAACGCTGTTCGAGTCCTCCGGCTTTATCTGGATTGCCAGCGCGACGGTGGTCGCCATTGGACTGTGGATCGGCCTGGAACGCGGTCAGGTGGTCGATGCGCTGCGCAACGTGCTGCAGGCGATGTGTCGCTTCCTGCTGCCGCTGACGGTGCTGATCCTGCTGATCTTCGTGGTTTGCCTGCCGTTCACCGGCCTGCAGCCGTTGTGGGAAACCCGCCATGCGACGCCGATCCTGCTGGCCATGGTGTTCGCTCATGTCGCGCTGTTGAACGGCGTCGTTCAGGATGGCCGGCAAGCGGTGCATTACCCACGGGCGCTGCGCGTGCTGGTCGACGCCAGCTCCCTGTGCCTGCCGCTGCTGGCTGCTCTTGCGGTGTACGCGCTCTGGCTGCGGATCGATCAATACGGGCTCACGCCTGATCGAGTGGTGGCGGTCGGGGCGACGCTGGTTGCGCTGCTGCACGCGCTGGCGCTGATGGCGGCGGTGCTGCAACGGCGGGATGGCTGGTTGGCCGGCTTGCGCCGGAGCAACCCGCTGCTGGCGCTGATTTCGGTGGCGCTGTTGCTGCTCATGCATCTGCCACCGTTGAGCCCGTTGCAGCTCAGCGCGGCCAACCAGTACCAGCGCCTGCTCGACGAGCGGGTGCCGACAGAACGCACCGACCTTGGCGCATTACGCTTCCAGCTGGGACAACCCGGCCGCGACCATCTGGAAAAGCTGCGCCAGCGCCTGGCCGAGCCTGGCCTCGCAGACGCGCATCGGGAGCAACTGCAGGCAGACCTGCAGCGATTGGACAAGGCCGACAGCTACTGGAACTGGCGACACGAGCACGATATGGCCAATACCGCACCGGTGCCCTGGATCGGCGAGCCTCTCGAGGAGGCCGGTGGCGAGTTGTCACAGGCCATCGCGACCCAGGGCTGTGACGGGGACTGCACCCTGTTTGCCGTCGATCTAGATGACGACAGCCAGCCTGAGGTGCTTTTGTTGCGCGGTGCACGGCCGCGGGTCGTGACGGTGCTGGGGCGTGGCGATACCGGCGGCTGGCGCTGGATCGGGCACCTGCGCACGACCGATCAGCAAACGCTCGACGGCGAGACGCTCAGGCAGCAGATCGAGCGTGGCGCTTTACAGGTGGTAGCGCCGCGCTTCAAGGCGCTGGAGATCGACGGCATTCGGCTGGAGCCGGCAATCACCGAATAGTCTGCTGAGCATGAAAAAGCCCGACGCGAAGGTCGGGCTTTTCATTTACAGCGAGCAAGTCTGGCGATCAGCCGTCCAGCAGCGCCTTGTTGCGCACCGCACCCTTGTCGGCACTGGTAGCCAGCAGGGCGTACGCCTTGAGCGCCGTGGTCACCTTGCGGGTGCGCGGCTGGGCGGGTTTCCAGCCCTTCTTGTCCTGCTCGATGCGGCGGTGGGACAGCTCTTCATCGCTGACCTGCAGCTGGATGCTGCGGTTGGGGATGTCGATCAGCACCTTGTCGCCATCGCGCACCAGGCCAATGGCGCCGCCCGCCGCCGCTTCCGGCGAGGCGTGGCCGATGGACAGGCCCGAGGTGCCGCCGGAGAAACGGCCGTCGGTGAGCAGGGCGCAATCCTTGCCCAGCCCTTTGGACTTGAGGTACGAGGTCGGATAGAGCATTTCTTGCATGCCGGGGCCGCCTTTCGGGCCTTCGTAGCGAATGATGACGATGTCGCCGGCCTTCACCTCGTCAGCGAGGATGCCCTTCACGGCGCTGTCCTGGCTTTCGTAGATCTTCGCCGTGCCTTCGAAGACGTGGATGGATTCGTCCACGCCCGCGGTCTTCACCACGCAGCCATCCAGCGCGATGTTGCCGTACAGCACAGCCAGACCGCCTTCCTGCGAGTAGGCGTGCTCGACGCTGCGGATGCAGCCGTTTTCGCGGTCGTCATCCAGGCTGTCCCAGCGGGTCGACTGGCTGAATGCCGTTTGCGTCGGAATACCGGCCGGGCCGGCCTTGAAGAAGGTGTGTACCGCTTCGTCCTGGGTCTGGGTGATGTCCCATTGGGCGATGCCTTCAGCAAGGGTCCGGCTATGCACGGTGGGTACGTCAGTGTGCAGCAGGCCGCCACGGGCCAGTTCGCCAAGGATGGAGAAGATGCCGCCGGCGCGGTGCACGTCTTCCATGTGGTATTTCTGGATGTTCGGCGCGACTTTGCACAGCTGCGGCACCTTGCGTGACAGGGCGTCGATGGCGCGCAGGTCGAAATCGACCTCGGCTTCCTGAGCGGCGGCCAGCAGGTGAAGAATGGTGTTGGTCGAGCCACCCATGGCGATATCGAGCGTCATGGCATTCTCGAACGCGCGGCGGCTGGCGATGTTGCGCGGCAGGACCGATTCGTCGCCCTCGCCGTAATAGCGCTTGCACAGCTCGACGACGGTGCGGCCGGCGCGCAGGAACAGCTGCTCGCGGTCGCTGTGGGTGGCCAGGGTCGAACCGTTGCCGGGCAGGGCCAGGCCCAGGGCTTCGGCCAAACAGTTCATCGAGTTGGCGGTGAACATGCCGGAGCAGCTGCCGCACGTCGGGCAGGCGCTGCGCTCGTATTCGGCGACCTTTTCATCGGACGCGCTTTCATCGGCAGCGATGACCATGGCGTCGACCAGATCCAGGCCGTGGCTGGCCAGCTTGGTCTTGCCGGCTTCCATCGGGCCGCCGGAGACGAACACCACCGGGATGTTCAGGCGCAGGGCGGCCATCAGCATGCCGGGGGTGATCTTGTCGCAGTTGGAGATGCAGACGATGGCGTCGGCGCAATGCGCGTTGACCATGTATTCCACCGAGTCGGCGATGATTTCGCGCGAGGGCAGCGAATAGAGCATGCCGTCGTGGCCCATGGCGATGCCGTCATCGACCGCGATGGTGTTGAATTCCTTGGCGACGCCGCCGTGCTTCTCGATCTCGCGAGCGACCAGCTGACCGAGGTCCTTCAGATGCACGTGACCGGGGACGAACTGGGTGAACGAGTTGGCGATGGCGATGATCGGCTTCTTGAAGTCTTCGTCCTTCATGCCGGTGGCACGCCACAGCGCGCGGGCACCGGCCATGTTGCGGCCGTGCGTGGAGGTTTTCGAACGGTAATCAGGCATGACGGTTCCTGCGGCTAATCAGGTAATCGGAGGTATGCGTATGGTGAGCAACGCCTGTGCCGGATGCAACGGAGGATGACCGTGCGTTCGGAAGGGGCCGGGTCGAGGCGGGTAGACGCTCGTAGGGCCTGGGCTCAGAGTCCGCCGTGTGGTGAATGGCGAGATATCACCGATTCTACGCACGTTCCCGTGCGCGAGCCAGGCGGGACGATTGCCGGTCTCGCGCCAGCCCGCGTGCTAGCCGGCCGGCGCTGCACGGAGCGCCGTTACTGCTGTCTTTCAGAACCTTTTTCCGGTCCATGACCGCCGGTCCGCTTGGCTGGCGGGTCAGAGATCGCTCGCTAGAGTCCATTTCCGACCGTAGTGCCAGCTGAGGCAGCCTTCAAGGCTGCTCAGCCACGGCGCGTGGTCACTCGCCAGGAGCACCCGTTTTGCGGAGGTAGCGGTTAGCGCTTGCTGGCGTTTAGTCCTTATACCAATGACAAGAACGAGGAAGACAGATGCACACATTCGCACGTGGATACTTAGGGGCTGCCGCTCTGCTGGTCCTGTCCGCTTCCGCCATGGCTGCGCCATTGCCGGACACGCCCGGTACGGCATTCCCCGCGGTTTCGAGCTTCGACAACTCCGGCCCATATGCGGTCAGCAGCCAGAGCGAGGGGCCGAACTGCCGGGTCTACCGGCCGCGCACCCTCGGCCAGAACGGAGTCCGGCACCCGATCATCCTCTGGGGTAATGGCACCGGTACCGGGCCGACCACCTATTCCGGACTGCTGACTCACTGGGCCAGCCATGGCTTCGTGGTCGCCGCGGCGGAAACCTCCAACGCCGGGACCGGCCGGGAAATGCTGGCCTGTCTGGACTATCTGGTGCAGGAGAGCAATCGCACGTACGGCACCTACGTTGGCGTGCTGAACACCGGGCGGGTCGCTACATCGGGCCATTCCCAGGGCGGTGGCGGGTCGATCATGGCCGGCCAGGACGACCGCGTGCGGGTGACCGCGCCGATCCAGCCCTACACCATCGGTCTCGGGCATGACTCGTCGTCGCAGCGCAATCAGCGCGGACCGATGTTCCTGATGTCCGGAGGGGCCGACACCATCGCGGTTCCCTATCTGAACGCCCAGCCGGTCTACACCCGCGCCAATGTCCCGATCTTCTGGGGTGAGCGGCGCTACGTCAGCCACTTCGAACCGGTCGGCAGCGGCGGCGAGTATCGTGGACCGACTACCGCCTGGTTCCGCTATCACCTGATGGACGACCAGTCGGCGCGGAGCACCTTCTACGGGCGTCTCTGCCGGCTGTGCACCAGCCTGCTCTGGAGTGTAGAGCGCAAGGGCATCGAATAGCGGCGTGAGTCGTGCGCAAGGCGACGGCTCGCCGTCGTCTTGCGCATCTGGGGGGATGCGGATCAGCTGTTGGGCAGGATGCGGCAGGTCAGGCTCTTGATGTAGCGTGTCTCGGGTATTGCCGGATGCACCGGATGATCCGGGCCCTGGGCGCCGCGCTCGAGCAGCTGGATGTTGCGGTCCAGATGGCGCGCGCTGCCGAGCAGGATGTTCTGCAGGTCGTCCTCGGGCAGATGCATCGAGCAACTGGCGCTGACCAGAATGCCGTCCTTGTTCAGCAGACGCATGGCTGCTTCGTTGAGGCGACGGTAGGCGGCCTCACCGTTCTTCAGGTCCTTCTTGCGCTTGATGAAGGCCGGCGGATCGGTGATCACCACCTCGAAGCGCTCTTCCGCGTTCTTCAGTTCCTTCATCGCCTCGAAGGCATCGCCCTCGACGCAGGTCATCTTCTCGGCCACGCCATTGAGCGCGGCGTTACGCTCGACACCATCCAGCGCGAACGCTGAGGCATCGACGCAGAACACTTCGCTGGCGCCGAAGGCCGCCGCCTGTACGCCCCAGCCACCGATGTAGCTGAACAGGTCGAGCACGCGCTTGCCCTTGACGTAAGGCGCCAGGCGCGCGCGGTTCATGCGGTGGTCATAGAACCAGCCAGTCTTCTGGCCCTGCATGACCGGCGCCTCGAACTTCACGCCGTTCTCTTCCAGTGCCACCCATTCCGGGACCACACCGAACGCAGTATCGACGTAGCGCTCGAGGCCCTCGGCGTCACGGGCGCTGGAGTCGTTCTTCCACAGTACGCCGCTGGGCTTGAGCACCTGTACCAGCGCTTCGAGCACGGCGTCCTTGTTGCGCTCCATGGTGGCCGAGGCGAGCTGCACGACGAGGATGTCGAAGAAACGGTCGACGACCAGCCCCGGCAGCAGGTCGGAATCGCCGTAGACCAGGCGGTAGCAGGGCTGCTCGAACAGTCGCTCGCGCAGGCTCAGGGCAACCTTGATGCGATGCACCAGCAGCGACTTGTCCAGGCTGTGCTTGAGGTCGCGCGACAGCAACCGCGCACAGATCAGATTGTTCGGCGATACCCCGACGATGCCCAGCGGCTTGCCGCCGGCCGCTTCGAGCACAGCCTGGTCCCCTGCGACGAAGCCGGCCAGCGGCGTGGCCGCGGTGTCGACTTCGTTGCTGTAGACCCAGAGGTGGCCGGCGCGCAGGCGGCGATCGGCGTTGGCTTTGAGGCGCAGGCTGGGCAGGGTCATCGGCAGGGCTCCGGGAAAAAGACGGGCATTCTAAACGAGCCGCAGGTCACGCGCGCCGGCGCTGCGGGAAAATCCTCGCAGCGCCTGCCGCGCATCGTCCGCTCAGGCGGACAGGGCCTCGACCAGCGCCTGGCTGAACGCCGGGATGTCATCCGGTTTGCGGCTGCTGATCAGCTGACCGTCCACCACCACCTCCTGGTCCACCCATTCGGCGCCGGCGTTCTTCAGGTCGTCGGTAAGCGAGGGCCAGCTGGTCATGCGCTTGCCCTTGACCAGGCCGGCCGAGATCAGCAGCCAGCCGCCATGGCAGATCACCGCGATCGGCTTGTTCGCCGCGGCGGCATCGCGCACCAGCTGTTGTGCGGTTTCGTCGGTGCGAATGGTGTCGGAATTGACCACGCCACCGGGCAGCAGCAGCGCGTCGTAGTCATTCATATCGAGGCCGTCGAAGGTCTTGTCTACGTGAAACTTGCTGGCCGGCGTGGTGTGGTTCCATCCGGTCACCTCGCCATTCTTGGCCGAAACGATCTCCGCGGTCGCTCCGGCATTTTCCAACGCCTCCTTCGGCCCGGTCAGCTCGACCTGCTCGAAGCCGTCGGTCACCAGTATTGCCACGCGCTTGCCAGCGAGAGATTGGCTCATCAGCATTGCCTCCTTCTGTCCTGTCGGTCGCCCCGCGGAATGCGGGTCACTTGAAATGTGACCCGCATCTCAGCCAAAGTTCGCCTTTTGGTGCCGATGGCACTTTGCCCTCTCCTTGAGCGTCCCTTCATGGCCGTTGACCTCTCCGCCGAACAGATTAGCCGGGTGCTGCAAGGCATCAGCGTGCCTCCGCAACCGCAAATCATGGTCGACCTGCAGATGGAGCAGGTCATGCCCGTTCCGGATCTGAAGGCCATCTCGCGGCTGATCAGCCAGGACCCGGGACTGTCCGGCGCATTGCTGAAGATCGTCAATTCGCCATATTTCGGCCTCGCCAACCGCATCGCTTCCATTCAGCAGGCAGTGAATCTGCTGGGCTGCAATTCGGTGATCAACCTGATCAATGCCCAGTCGATCAAGGGCGAGATGAGTGACGAAACCATCGTCACCCTCAGCCGATTCTGGGATACCGCACAGGATGTCGCGATGGCCTGCCTGACCCTTGCCAAGCGCATCGGCTACCAGTCGCCGGATGAGGCATACACCCTGGGCCTGTTCCATAACTGCGGTATCCCGTTGATGCTCAAGCGCTTCCCCGGCTACATGGCGGTGCTGGAGGAGGCCTATGCAAGCGCCGGGACTGAACAGCGCATCGTCGACATCGAGAACCGCGTGCTCAGCACCAACCATGCGGTGGTTGGTTACTTCACCGCCAAGTCGTGGAACCTGCCGTTGCACCTGTGCGATGCCATCGCCAATCACCACAACGCCCTGTCGTTGTTCTCCGACGACTCGGGACGCGATGCACCGATCAAGACGCTGCTGGCGATCCTCAAGATGGCCGAGCACATCTGTGCCTGCCATCGCGTGCTCGGCGCTCAGCCGGATGATCATGAGTGGGAAAGCATCTCCCAGCTGGTGCTCGAATATGTCGGGCTCTCGGAATACGATTTTCTCTGCCTCAAGGAAAGCATCCGCGAGCTGGGCGTGGGCTGACGCCCCGGCGTCGGCCTGCTAAGGTCGGCATCCCTTCGCTGTATCCAACGTCTGCCATGCCCGAACTCCCAGAAGTTGAAACTACCCGTCGTGGCATCGAGCCGCACCTGCTCGGTCAGCGCGTCGACCGCGTGCTGGTGCGCGACCGGCGCCTGCGCTGGCCGGTTCCGGAGGACCTTGATGTGCGCCTGTCCGGCCAGCGTATCGATGCCGTCGAGCGGCGCGCCAAGTACCTGCTGATCAAGGCCGAAACCGGCACATTGATCGTCCATCTGGGTATGTCAGGCAGCCTGCGCCTGGTGGACGCGGCGCAGCCGGTGGGCAAGCACGATCACGTCGATATTCTGCTGGAGTCCGGCCAGGCACTGCGCTACACCGACCCGCGGCGTTTCGGCGCGATGCTCTGGAGCGAGGAGCCTCTCGCCCATGTGCTGCTGGCGAGCCTCGGACCCGAGCCGCTGGGTGAGGATTTCGACGGCGACCGGCTGTATCGGCTGTCCCGCGGGCGGAGCATGGCGGTCAAGCCGTTCATCATGGACAACGCCGTGGTGGTGGGCGTCGGCAATATCTATGCGAGCGAGGCGCTGTTCGCCGCCGGCATCGACCCGCGGCGCCCGGCAGGAAGCATCTCGCGAGCGCGTTACCTGAAACTGGGCGAGGAAGTCCGACGGATACTGGCGATGGCCATCGAGCGCGGCGGCACGACCCTGCGCGACTTCGTCGGCGGCGACGGCAAGCCCGGTTACTTCCAGCAGGAGCTGTTCGTCTACGGACGGGCCGGCGAATTCTGCAAGAGCTGCGGCTCGACCCTGCGCGAGATTCGTCTCGGTCAGCGCGCCAGTGTCTATTGCAGCCGTTGCCAGCGTTGAGCGCTCGCAGACTGCGCGTGCATTGACGGCGTTCACGCTCAGCTTGCCCCGGCCACTGCTATAGTGGCCGCCACAACTAAAATTGCCGCGTTTCGCACAGCTGAAGGACCACACCATGAACCTGTTCCGCTCTACCGCTGCTGTCTTGGCACTGACCACTGGCCTGCTGGCGCTGCCGGCGCATGCGGAATCGGTTCCGCAGAATGTCAGCGGCGATCCGATGTACGCCGTTGAGGCACCCAAGGCCTACTCGATGATCGGCGATCTGGTCATCGCCCGTCCGCTGCTGATCGGCGCGACCGTGCTGGGCGCCGCCGCTTTCGTCGTCAGCCTGCCGTTCACCGCGCTGGGCGGTAACGTCGGCGAGGCTGGCAAGGCATTGGTGGTCGAGCCCGGCAAGGCGGCCTTCGTCCGTTGCCTGGGTTGCACCACCAGTGGCTATGGCGCCCAGAATTGATCGACATCATCCGCGCCGCGACTCGCCAGGCATGAGCCTTTCGGTCGCGGTGCTGCTGCAGTAGGCTTCGCCTCCCATTCCGCACCGCGAAGCCCAACGCTTGAACAATCGCTACTTCAAGATCCTTCTGCCGATCGTCGGCGTGCTGATGTTGTCCTGGTCGTTCTGGGCCAATGACGGCTGGCTCGAGCTTTGCGCGGGGCTCGCGCTTTTCCTGTTTGGCATGCAGTGCCTGGAGGAGGGGTTACGTCAGCTGGCCGGTAGCAAGCTCGAGCAGCTGCTGGCGCGTAGCACGGCAACCCCGCTCAAGGGGCTGCTGTTCGGAATCAGCGGCACCATGCTGCTGCAATCCAGCACGCTGGTTTCGCTACTCACTATCGCCTTTATCAGTACCGGACTGATCAAGCTAGCGGGCGGCATCGCGATTTTGTTCGGCGCCAATCTGGGCTCTACGACGGGCATCTGGTTGCTCGCCCTGGCCGGGCAGAACGTCAGTCTCAGCCCGCTCGCCTTGCCTCTGCTGGTATTCGGTGTGCTGGCCAGCTTCACCGGCGACAAGGGCAAGGCAGCCGGGCGCATCGTGCTTGGCATCGCCTTCATCTTTCTCGGAATCGACCAGATCAAGGACGGCTTTTCCAGCTTCGGCAGCCTCGACCTGTCGCACTACCATGCGGGGGGACTGAAGGGGCAACTGCTGTTCGTCGCGATCGGGCTGCTCGCCACCGTGGTGCTGCAGTCCAGTCATGCCACGCTGATGCTGACGCTGACAGCGTTGGCGGCCGGGCAGCTGGATCTCGGGCAGGCGCTGGCGACCGCCATCGGTGCCAATGTGGGAACCACGGTGACCGCTGCCCTGGTCGGCTCGCTCGGCGGCAATCGGAGCGCCCAGCGGCTGGCGCTGGCGCACGTATTGTTCAACGTGGTGACCGCGCTACTGGCGCTGGTTCTGCTGCTGCCGCTGACCGATCTGGTGCGCTGGGTCACCGCGCCCCTGGGGCTGGGTGGCAACACGCTGATTCAGCTGGCACTGTTCCATTCGTTGTTCAACGCCATGGGCGTCGCCCTGTTCTGGCCGTTTCAGCGGCAGCTGGCCGAGTTGCTGCAGCGGGTGCTGCCCGATCGTGTCGAACCGACGGTACTGATTACCGAGCTTGCCCAGGCGATGCCGGCAGAGCCGCTGACCCATGCGCGTTACCTCAACGATCGTGCGCTGGATTCGGCAGATGCTGCAGCCAGCGCGGTGGCGCAGGAGCTGCAGCACCTGGCGCGGTTGAGCCTGGAGGTGATCTGTCATGCGACCTACTTGCCGGTTGATCAGCTGCGGCAACAGGGCAAGATCGACGAAGCGCTGATCAACGCGAAACCCGAAGCGCAGGCGCTGGACGCCGAGCGGCTTTATCAGCGGCATATCAAGGGCGTGTATTCCGATCTGCTGGCCTTCATGGGCCGCCTGGAGCTGCCCTTGGACGAAAGCCACCAGGCGTTCTGGCTGAGCTGTCAGGTGGCGGCTTTGCAACTGGTCGATGCAGTCAAGGATGCCAAGCACCTGCAAAAGAACCTCGGGCACTATCTGCGCACCGATGAATCTGCCGCGCGCCAGGCCTATGTCGAGTTGCGCCGGCATCTCTTGGAATCCCTACGGGAGATTCGTGCACTGAACCACTCGGAATTGCCCGATGAGCTCTGGCGCGAGCGGCTGAACTGGCTGGACGAGCGCGCGGCGCAATTCGATACCGAGTTCCGCCGCCGCCTGTTCGAGTCGATCCGCAACCACAAGCTGGATGGCCTGCAGACCAGTTCGCTGATGAACGATCTCGGCTATGCCAGTCGTATCATCCAGAGCCTGCGCAATGCGCTGCTGCTCGGCGAGGGGCATGAGCTGACGCGGCAGCTGCGTCAGCTCGCCGAGGACGACGGCCCGGTCATTCTGCAGCTGTAACCGGTTCGCGGCCTGCCGGCACTTTCAGGGCTCGGCCGATGCCGCGTGGGTCGCTGGCCGCCTCGACCGTGCCGCTCGGCTTGTGCCAATAGAGGACCTGCTGGTTGCCGTAGTCGCGCTCGATCAGTTTCGGCTGGTGGCCACGCTCGCGCAGGGCATCGAGCTGAGTCGGGGTGAAGGCATCGGCCTCGTACTGCAGTACGTCCGGCAGGTATTGGTGGTGATAACGCGGCACCGCCGGCCAGGCCTGCACCGGCTCGCCATCCAGATAAGACAGTGCCGAAAGCAGCACCATGCTCGGGATGCGGCTGCCGCCGGGCGTGCCGAAGGCGGCGAACTCCTCGGCGCTTTCGATGAAGGTCGGACTCATGCTCGACAGCGGACGCTTGCCGCCGGAGATGGCGTTGGCACTGCTGCCTTTCAGGCCATAGGCATTGCTGCCGTCGATGTCGGCGGCGAAATCGTCCATCTCGTCATTGAGCAGCACGCCGGTGCCGGGCACGGTGAAGGCGGCACCGAACATCATGTTCAGCGACAGCGTCGCGGCCACCGCATTGCCTTCGGCATCGATCACCGCGAAATGCGTAGTGTGCTCGCCCTCGCGCCAGCGCGGCGCTGGCGGCAGCGCGATGCTGGGCGTCGCCCGGTCGGGGTCGATGGAGCTGGCGAGCTGCTCAAGGTACTGGTCTGAAAGCAGATGTGGCAGCGGTGACGCGACGAAGTCCGGATCGCCCAGCAGGCCGCGGTCGCGATAGGCCCGGCGCAGCGCCTCGACCACCAGATGACTGCGTTGCAGCGGTTCGGCGTCGCGCCAGGCCAGACGTTCGAGGATGCCGAGGCTCTGCGCGAGGATCATGCCGCCGGCCGAGGGCGGCGGCGCGCCGATCAGCTCGCGGCCATTGGCGAGGGCGAAGCGCAGCGGCTCGCGCTCGGCGGTGTGATAGTCGGCCAGATCCTGCAGTGTCCAGATGCCGCCGGCTGCTCGCACCCCTTGTACCAACCGCTCGGCCACCTCGCCGCGGTAGAAGCCATCACGGCCCTGGCTGGCGAGGCGCTCCAGGGTGTCGGCCAGTTCCGCCTGGCGCAGCAGATGGCCTTCGGCTGGCAGGTCCCCGTCGTGGAGAAACAGCCGCGCGCTCTCCGGGTCATTGCGCAGCGCCGCGAGGCGCCAGCTAGCGCGCTGGCGATAGACCGCATCCACGGCAAAGCCATCGCGGGCCAGGGCGATGGCCGGCGCCAGGGAGGTCTTCAGGGGCAGGCGGCCGCGCTTCTCGGCGAGTTCGACCAGCGCTGCCGGAATGCCGGGAATCGCGGCGGCCAGCGGGCCGTTCAACGAGAGCTCGCGCTGGATCTCGCCATCGCGCAGGTACATGTCCGGCGTGGCAGCAGCGGGTGCGCGCTCGCGGGCATCGAGAAAAATGTGGCGGGCCGGGTCGTCGGCCTCGCGCAGCAGGAAGAAACCACCGCCACCGAGCCCGGCCCCGTATGGCTCGACCACTGCCAGGGCCGCGCTGACCGCAACGGTGGCGTCAAAGGCATTGCCGCCTGATTCAAGAATGTGCCGGCCGACTTCGCTGGCCAGCGGATGGGCCGTGGCCACGGCACCATTGGTGAGGGCGCTGCCCTGGGCCGCGCAGGCCAGCAGCAGGAGGGCGGCGAGACAACCCTGGAAGCCCTTGAGCAGGTTTTTCCGCAGGGTCGGTCGCCGCAGGATCATCACGCCTTGCCGGTGATGATCAGGTACTTCTGCATCAGTTCGTCCTTGCTCTCGACGTTGTTTTCGTCGAGCGGGATGCAGTCCACCGGACAGACCTGCTGACACTGCGGCTCATCGTAATGGCCGACGCACTCGGTGCAGAGGTTGGGGTCGATGACGTAGATTTCCTCACCCTGGGAAATGGCGCTGTTCGGGCACTCCGGCTCGCACACATCGCAGTTGATGCAGTCATCGGTGATTTTCAGGGACATCCAGCTAACTCCTGCCATGGCTCTGACCACGGCACAGCAATATTACGACCGGGCAATTGTGCCGCATCGCCGGCCCGCGTGCACCCGACGGGTACCGGCGGGCAGCGTCAGTTCTGGCCGAAGCGCTCGTGCAGCGCGCTCATCACCGCCGGGTGGACGAACTTGGATACGTCACCCTTGAGCGAGGCGATTTCGCGCACCAGTGTCGAGGAAATGTAGGAATACTTTTCCGACGGCGTGAGGAACAGGCTTTCCACATCGGGCGCCAGCTGGCGATTCATGTTGGCCAGCTGGAATTCGTACTCGAAGTCCGATACCGCGCGCAGGCCGCGCAACAGGATATTGGCCTGCTGCTCCTTGACGAAGTGCGCCAGCAAGGTCGAAAAGCCCATGACTTTTACGTTCGGCAAGTGCTTGGTGACTTCGCGAGCCAGCGCCACACGTTGCTCGAGCGGGAACAGCGGGTTCTTCTTGGGGTTGGCCGCCACGGCGATGATGACCTCGTCGAACAGGCGCGAGGCGCGTTCCACCAGATCGGCGTGGCCCATGGTGATGGGATCGAAGGTTCCCGGATACAACACTCGATTCATCGCGGCGTCCTGACGCATGCGTGGGGGTGTGGATGGTAGCGGCTCGGTGTCGACAGCGTAAAGCCTGAATGCCGTGCGGCGATCTGACGTGAATGGGAGTCAATCTCAGGACTTCTTCAGCCGATCATCCAAATCCGACGCCAATTTCGCGCACAGCGCGTAGATCGAGAGCTGGGGGTTGGCGCCGATGCTGGTGGGAAACAGCGAGCCGTCGTGTATGGAAAGGTTTGCCAGCTGGTGGTGCCGTCCCAGGCTGTCGGTCACCGCCTGGCGCGGGTCTTCGCCCATGGCGCAGCCGCCCATGACGTGGGCGCTGCCAAGGTGGGTGCGGTACAGCGCGAGGTCCAGACCTTCGATCAGCTCGCGGGCGGCACGCGGCGTACGTACGTAGCGGGCGTCGCCATGCAATGGCAGCACGGCACGGGCGCCGGCGGCGAACTGGATCTCGGCCATGCTGTGAAAGGCGCGGCGGATGCCGTTCCAGGCATAGTCGGTCATGCGGTAGTCGAGCACCGGACTGCCGTCGCTGCGCAGCTCGACCGTGCCCTCGGCGCTGTCCGGATGAAAGCCGTCGCGCTGCAGGGCGATCATCGCGTGGGTATGCGGCAGCGCGGCCATGCGCTGGGCATTCTGCGGGCCGAAGCCGCCAAGCAGGGTAGTCGCGAGCGCGGGATGGATGGGCGGAACTTCGAGCTTGTAGCCGGCCGGCCCGGTAACCCCGTCGTGCCACTGGAAGTGGTCGGAATAGATCGACTGTGGTGCGCCGCTGAAGGCATCGATGCGCTCGTCGAATTGCGCCGCGGAGAAGTTGGTCAGGTGTAGGAAGGTGCGTTTGCCGACGCGTTGGTGCGGGTCGGGAGCGTTCGAGCGCAGCAGCAAACCCGGCGTGTTGATGCCGCCGCCGGCCAGAATGTAGTGCCTGGCGACGACGCGGATGCGGTGTCCGTTCGGCTCTACGCCGCGTTCGTCCATGCCCAGGCAGTCCAGGCCGACGACCCGTTCGCCCTGCATCAACAAGCGCTCGGCGCGGCTGAGGTAGAGCAGTTCACCGCCGTTTTCCAGCATTGCGGGAATGCTGGTGACCAGCATCGACTGTTTGGCGTTGGTCGGGCAGCCCATGCCGCAGTAGCCGAGGTTCCAGCAGCCACGCACGTTGCGCGGGATCACCGCCCAGTGCTGGCCAAGGCTTTCGCAGCCGCGCTGTAGTACCGCGTTGTTGGCATTCGGCGGCACGGTCCAGGGCGCGATGCCGAGGCGCTGCTCCATGCGTTCGAACCAGGGCTGCAGCGTTTCGGCCGAAAGCCCGCTGACGCCGTGCTCACTGGCCCAATGCTGCAGGGTCTGCGGCGGTGTGCGAAAGCTCGAAGTCCAGTTCACCAGCGTGGTGCCGCCGACGGCGCGACCCTGCAGGATGGTGATGGCGCCGTCCTTGCTGGTGCGGCCGATGGCTTCCTGATAGAGCGAGCGGTAGGCGCGGCCCTCCTGCATGTCGAAGTCGCCGCTGGTGCGCAGCGGGCCTTCCTCGATAAGCAACACCTTGTAGCCGGCTGCGCTCAGCACTTCGGCGCTGGTGGCACCGCCTGCGCCGCTGCCGACGATGGCGATGTCGGTTTCCAGGGTCAGGTCGCGTTGCAGTCGCGAGCCGTCGTGGGTCGTCCAGCCGCGGGCGAGGCCTTCGGCAAACAGATCGGCAACAGGCACGCAGGCCTCCTTTGGTCAGACTTTGGGCGGGCCGGGGTAACCGCAGCGCGCCCAGGAGGCGGGGCTGGCGTACCAGGCCATGAGGATCATCTGCAATAACGAGGCGTGGCCCTGACGCAAAAGGGCCAGCGAGCTGTTCTGCCAGCGCTGCAGGAATGCCCGCAGCTCGTCATCCGAGGCGTGGCTCCAGTCGCCCCAGACGCCAGTCAACGGACCGCGGGTCAGCGGCAGGCTGAGCACATCGAACAGCTGCCGCACCTGCTGCGCCAGGGCCGGCGACAGGTGCCGCAGCCCCAGGTCGAGACTGGCGAGGGTATCCTGCACGGCTTGTGGCATGGCCTCCCCGGGCGCCGCTCCTTGCAGCAGCAGCGACGTCAGGCGATTGAGCAGCGGCAGATCGCTTTCGCGCAGCATGGTGAAGCCGCTCGCCGGACCGTCGGCAGCGGCACTGAACGTTCGGCTGAGCAGGCCGCCTCCGGCCAGCACCGCGCTGCCGAGCAGGCCGATCTTGAGCAGCTGGCGGCGGTTGACGGAGAGATCGGGCATCGTGACGTCGTGCTTCAGCGGATGAACAGAGCGTAGATCAGCTTCTGCCACCACCTGCCGTAGGGCGGGTAGATCAGCCGGGCGGCGTTGAAGCGCTGTTTGATGAACAGGCTCTTGGCCTTGCTGAAGGTGAGGAAGCCTTCGCGCCCGTGGTACTGCCCCATGCCTGAAGGGCCGATGCCACCGAACGGCAGGTCATCCTGCGCGACATGCAGCAGGGTGTCGTTCAGGCATACCCCGCCGGAGTGGGTCTTGTCCAGTACGCGCTGCTGTTCAGCGCGGTCGTAGCCGAAGTAGTACAGCGCCAGCGGCCGCGGCCGCGCGTTGACGTACGCCAGTGCTTCATCCAGGTCGCCGTAGGGCACGACCGGCAGCAGTGGACCGAAGATCTCCTCGTGCATCACCCGCATGTGCTCGTTGACCTCGAGCAACAGGCAATGCGGCATGCGTCGCTGCTGTGCTTCGGCAAACAGCGGCATGATTCGCGCGCCCTTGGCCTGGGCATCGTCCAGATAGTCCTGCAGCCGCGCCAGCTGGCGGTCGTTGATGATCGAGCTGTAGTCGGGATTGTCCGCGAGGCTCGGATACTGGCGCTGTACGGCCTCGCGGTACGCCGTAACGAAGCCTTCGATGCGAGCCTGCGGCACCAGCACATAGTCTGGCGCGACACAGGTCTGCCCGGCGTTCATGCACTTGCCGAAGGCGATGCGTTCGGCGGCGTCGGTCAATGGAACGCTGGCCGAGACGATGGCCGGCGACTTGCCGCCGAGTTCGAGTGTCACCGGTGTGAGGTTCTCGGCCGCCGCACGCATCACGTCGCGGCCGATATGGGTTGCGCCGGTGAACAGCAGGTGGTCGAAGGGTAGCCGGGCGAAGGCGCGTCCCACCTCTACGTCACCGAGTACCACCGCCACCTGCTCCTCGGGAAATATCTGCGCCAGCAGAGCCCTGAGCAGCTGGCCGGTGGCCGGCGTCGACTCGCTCATCTTCAGCATTACCCGATTGCCCGCCGCCAAAGCGCCGATCAGCGGTCCGATGGCGAGATAGAGCGGGTAGTTCCACGGCACGATGATGCCGACGACGCCCAGCGGCTGATAGACCACCCGAGCGCTGGCCGGTTGGAAGGCCAGGCCGACACGCCGGCGCGAGGGTTTCATCCAACGGCGCAGGTGACGACAGGCGTAGCGGATGCCGTGCAGGCTGGGCATGATTTCCGCCAGCAGGGTTTCGTCAGCCGAGCGATGACCGAAATCGGCGCTGATCGCTTCGATCAGCGCCGGCTGGTGGGTTGCCAGCACGTCGCGCAGGGCGTCCAACCCGCGTACCCGGTCTTCCTCCGAGGGCATGGGCGCGGCGAGAAACGCTGAGCGCTGACGCTGGAACAAGGCCTCCATGGTGGCAAGCGCTTGGGGGATGTCGGCAGACATGGAAGCTCCGGATAGTCGTGGCTGGAAGATTTCTAGAGTAATTGCTCTAAACTGTCAACGAAACGTGCTTACCTGCCTGCCGGCGTGTACCGTTGCTTTCTTCGTTTCGCCGCCGAGAACCGCTGCCTCATGGCACCCCGCACCAAGACCCGTGACCGCATCATCGAAGCCAGCCTGGAGCTGTTCAACGCCGAGGGCGAGCGGAACGTCACGACCAACCACATCGCCGCCCACCTCGGCATCTCGCCGGGAAATCTCTATTACCACTTCCCCAACAAGCAGGCGATCGTGGCCGAGTTGTTCATGCGCTACGAGGCGAGGGTCGATGGGTTTCTGCAGCTGCCGCTGCAGCGACCGATGCAGGTCCAGGACAAGGCGGTGTATCTCGAGGCACTGCTCGGTGCGATGTGGGACTACCGCTTTCTGCATCGGGATCTGGAGCATCTGTTGGAGACAGATGCTCAGCTTGCTGAGCGTTACCGGTCGTTCTCAGATCGTTGCCTGAAAAATGCCCAAGCGATTTATCAGGGGTTTGTTGATGCGGGCATCCTGCGCATGGAAGCAGCAGAGATTGAGGCGTTGACCTTAAATGCCTGGATCGTGGCAACGTCTTGGGTGCGTTTTCTCGGTACGCACGGCAAACGTGATTTGGATCTTCTTGCTCTGCGCCAAGGTGTTTATCAAATGCTCGCGCTGGAGTTTGGATACCTCGCGGATGACGTGAAAGATCAGGTAACAGTAATTGCTGGCAGCTTCATGACGCGCCCTGCGTGACATTAAATTGACTCTTTAATCCTTTCGTCGAATAAAAACAAAATATTGGCACCCATGATGGCCTTTTGATACTTTAGTGATATCAACAAGCATCCATGGAGGGTTGCTGATCTCTCGTCACACCCTCCCTGCTTTCCTCCCGAATACGCGCAAACACAAGCGCCGCTGAGAAACCATGAGCATCAATTCGTTGATCGTGTCTAACGAGGGCTCCTCTCGGCCGTCCTTTCGGCCAAAAGTCATGCTGGTGTTTGGCACCAGGCCCGAAGCTATCAAAATGGCACCCCTGGCACGGGCGCTGCGTGACGCAGAAGATCTTGAGCTTTGCCTGTGCGTCACGGGACAGCATCGGCAGATGCTTGATGATGTGTTGCGCCTGTTTGCACTCACCCCAGACCATGACCTCGCGGTCATGACACCCGGGCAAACGCTTAACGGTTTGAGTGCTGCGATAGTTTCCCGGCTCGATCCTGTACTCGAGGCGGAACAGCCCGATATGGTGCTCGTGCACGGTGACACCACGACCTCGTTCGCCGCAGCGCTGGCGGCATTCCACCGCTCAATTCCAGTAGGGCATGTGGAAGCGGGACTGCGCACCGGTAATCTCTACGCGCCATGGCCGGAAGAAGCCAATCGACGCTTGACCAGCGTTCTGGCCGAGCTGCATTTCGCCCCCACCGCAACCTCCCGCGACAACCTGCTTGGTGAGGGTGTTCCCGCGGCCAGGATCGATGTCACTGGTAACACGGTCATCGATGCCTTGCTGTGGATGCGTAAAACGCTTCATGAGAGCGGCTGGAAGCCCGAAGACCCAGCACTGGCGTCCTTGCCAGAGCGCGCGCGGGTCGTCTTGGTTACCGGCCATCGGCGGGAAAATTTTGGCGACGGTTTCCTGCGCATCTGTCGTGCCCTTCGTCACCTTGCGCTGCGTCATCCAGACGTTCGCTTCATCTACCCGGTACATCTCAATCCGAACGTTCAAGAGCCGGTTTATCGACTGTTGGATGGCTTGCCCAACCTGATTCTGATCCCCCCGCTGAGTTATCAGGCGTTCGTCTATCTGATGGATCGGGCGACCGTGATCCTTACCGATTCCGGAGGGGTGCAGGAAGAAGCGCCCTCGCTTGGCAAACCGGTGTTGGTAATGCGCGACACCACCGAGCGGCCTGAGGCCGTGGCGGCTGGTACGGTGCGGCTCGTTGGTACAGACGAGGAGCGGATCATCGAAGAAGTGTCACGCCTTCTGGATGACTCGGCGGCGTACGAGCAGATGCAACACGCCCACAACCCCTATGGGGATGGCAATGCCTGCGCACATATCCTTGATCGGTTGCGGAAGCGGCTTATCTCAGGATGCGCAGAATGACGCCGGATTACGTCTATCTGCTGATCGAAGCTGTTTCTTATTACTTGTACGCGTTGAAATGGGTCACGCTGGTTCTGGCTTCCTTGATGCTTGTGCTGGGGTTGGATGACCTGTTCATCGACCTCGTTTACTGGGGCCGCACCACGTGGCGCAATCTCGGCCTTTTCCGCCGCGTCGAGCGAGCGGACGAGTCTCTGCTCTATTCGGTACCTGAGAAGCCGCTGGCGATCATGGTTCCCGCCTGGCGCGAGGTGGGCGTAGTTGGTGCCATGGCTCATCTGGCGGCTTCCACGCTGGATTACGAGAACTACCAGATATTCGTGGGTACTTACCCCAACGATCCCGAAACCCAGGCCGATGTGGATGCGGTGTGCATGCGCTACCCCAACGTGCACAAGGTTGTCTGCGCCCGACCTGGCCCCACCAGTAAGGCCGATTGCCTTAACAACATCATCGACGCGATATTGCGCTTTGAAAGCCAGGCCAAGCTCAATTTCGCCGGCTTTATCCTGCACGACGCAGAAGACGTCATCTCTCCGCTCGAGCTGCGTTTGTTCAATTACCTGCTACCGCGCAAGGACCTCATCCAGGTCCCGGTCTATCCATACGTCAAACGGTGGTGGAATTTCACCACTGGCCACTATGCGGACGAGTTTGCCGAACTCCATGGCAAGGATGTTGTGGTGCGTGAGGCGCTGGTCGGCCAGGTGCCGAGCGCTGGGGTGGGAACCTGCTTCAGTCGTCGGGCTGTCGTTGCGTTGCTTGAGGACGGCGACGGTATTGCCTTCGACGTACAGAGTCTGACAGAGGACTACGACATCGGTTTTCGTCTCAAGAACAAAGGGATGACCGAGATATTTGCGCGCTTCAGTGTCCGGGATGAACGCCTGTCGCCGCTGGGCGAGCGCAACATCGGCGTTAGCAAGCGATCAGCAGGCGTAATCTGTGTACGGGAACACTTTCCGGAAACCATGGAGACGGCCATACGGCAAAAAGCCCGCTGGATAACCGGTATCGTTTATCAGGGGACCCGCACGCTGGGTTGGAGCAGCCATCCTTTCCTCAATTATTTCCTGTGGCGAGACCGTCGCGGTGCGATCAGCAACGCGGTCGGCCTGCTGGGCTCGCTGGTCTTTGTGCAACTGCTGCTGGTTTGGTCTGTGAGCCTTATTTTGCCGGATGCGTGGCATTTCCCTTCGGTTTTGGGGGATAGCGCCGCCTTGCATGTGCTCCTCGTGGTCAATGGTGTACTGCTGCTCAATCGGCTGATCCAGCGTTGCTACTTCGCAGGCTCGTTCTATGGCGTTATGCAGGGCGCGCTCGCGGCGCCAAGGATGCTTTGGAGTAATTGGGTCAACTTCTTTGCCAACCTGCGAGCGCTCAAGCAGGTGCTGGCGATGGGCGACTCCCGGAGAGTCGCCTGGGACAAGACGTCCCATGAGTTTCCCGCATTGGTGGACTCGCCGCGCCGCGAGCCTATCGGTCGCCGCTTGCTCAATGCTGGCGCCATCACGGCCGAGCAGCTTGAGGAGGCATTGACATCTACCCGGCATCGGCGAATCGGCCGGGAACTGCTGGCGCGCGGATGGATTAATAGCCTGCAGCTTGCGCAGGCCCTGGCCGCACAGGCTGATCTGGAATGGACACCGCTAAACCCTTTCACTATCGACGCGCAACTCATCGAGCAGCTGCCTGCAAGATTAGCGTTGCGCTACTCGGTTCTACCGATCGCGGAGCTTGATGGAACGCTTGTCATCGCCTCCGAGCGCGAACTGAGTCAGGTGAGCCTCGGCGCCATGTCACGTCAGCTGGGCCGGAAGATCATCTGCAAGATTGCTCCCCAGGGAAGGGTGACCGTCGGGCTGCGCTACTGGTACTTGCGCCATACATCGGACAGCTCCCGTGAATTGATCGAACAGTTGGCAAGTCGTCGGAATGAACCGGAGCTCATGGAGCAAGTATGTCGACATCAAGTCCTGCTCGGTGACGTGATCCAGGAAGTAGGCATGTTGTCGAGTACGCTCATGGCTCAAGCGTTGATTGACTTCGAACCGGAGGAAGAGAGCCTAGGCGCTTCTCTTGTTCGACGCGGTTTGGTCAGCGAGGCGGTGATCCAGAGCGCTTTGAAAGAGCAGCGAGCGGAACAGCGAGCCGGGTTTGAACTGCTGATGGAGTACGCGTGATGCGGGTATCTCCACCAGTAGTGAAGAGTATTGCGATGGCGCTGCTGCTCGGACCGATTTCAGCTCTGGCTGCGCAAGGCAATCCGCTTAGCGAGGTGCAGCGCTTTCGCAGCTACCCATTCATCGACAAGGCCTATCAGGCGCTACGTAATGATGAGCCTGTCGAGGCAGAGAAGCTTGCGCGCCACGTACTCGATGAGATCTCTCCGCATGTCATCGAAGCGCGTGTGATAGTTGTGCAAGCGCTTGACCAGCAAGGGCGGTACGAAGAGGCGCTGGATATGGCGGCTTCCTTGCCGCCAGGGGATCAGGCTGCGCTTGTGCAGTCATTGCGTTTGAACTGGATCAACCAAGGAGATCTCTCGGCCGCGATTGTGGAAGGTTGGTTGGCTGAGGAAGCAGACGCAGCTCAGCGCGAGCAGATGCTGCGAAGCTATGCACAGCGGCTGCATGAACTGCACGGTCCCGTTGCTGCCCTTCGTTGGCTGCAGGGGCGACCCGCCAGCGAGCTGACCGTTACCGCGCTGTTAGAGAGAGCGGTCTTCGCCGAGCAGGCAGAGCAATGGATGGCGGTAATTAGCGACTTGGAGCCGTTGGCTGCGGATGGGGTGTTGCCTGCCGACAGCTGGCGTCGCCTTGGCCTCGCCTATGTAATGACCGACAACGACAGATTGCCTGCTTATCTGCAGTCCGCGCCGTCGAATGAGGATGGCGTTAGCGTGCGGCTGTCAGCAGCCGAACGGGCGATAGGCCAAGGCCAGGCTAGGCAGGCCAAACAGCTGCTCCTGCCTTTGGAAAGGGCGCAAGCACTCTCGATGCCGCAGCGGGCGCTGCTGCTACAGGCTGCGCGTGACGACGGTGACGTGGCCTTGGCCGCGGAGCTGGCCGTCCGTTTGGATCGGCCATGTCTGGAATCAATCGAGTGGCTATCGGTTGCGGCGCCGCAGCTGGCCCGCGAGGCGCTTGGTGATTGTTCCCCAGCAACAGATCCGCGTCATTGGCTCATTCTGGCTCAGCGCCTCGAGGCGGAACATGCACTGATGTCGGCGATCCTGCCCGAGCCGTGGAACACGCAGCGGCAGGACTACCTGCTGGCCCGGTGGCTACCCCGTAACGAGTTTGTGAAAGCCCGCGATTGGTTGCAGCAGCAGGCACCGTCACCACGACGCACTGCGCGACTGGCGCAGATTGCTCAGTCCATCGGTGACAAGAGTGCCGCGGCAAGCGAATGGCGAGAGCATTACCGTGCGACAGGAGAGCTCCGTTCGGCCGATCTGGCCAGCTTCCTATGGCTGCAGGCGGATCGACCGGTAGAAGCACGTGCTTTTCTCACGGATGTTTGGCGGCGTCGCGGCGAATTGCCGGAACCTCTGTTGAGTCGCCTGGTTGACCTCTACGTGCAGGCCCCGGATCTGAAAGTCTCGCAGCTCGACGAGTTCGCCAAGCAGTTGCCGCCTTCGGCTCGTGGTCGACTGTACGGGGCGCTTGCGGCGGAAGGGCGTTGTGGCGTTGTTGCGCAATTGCCGGTCAACGCGCCGACGGACGTCGATGAATTGCGTGCGCTGGGCGTTTGTTCGCTTCCCCAACAGCCTGGGCAGGCTGTGGTCTATCTCCAGCTCGCGGCCGGCGCAGGGGACGTTCAGAGCCGGGGGCAATTGGCCTATGCGTTAGCAGCGGCTGGGCTTCCTGAGGATGCCTATGCTCAGTGGAACTCCATGCCGGCTGACGAACTCGACATCGAAGCGCATCTGGCGTTGTCTCGTGTCGCTTTGACACTCGGTCACCTGGATGCCGCCGAGCAGCATTGGCAAGACGCGCAATCGCTCACGTCGGAAGGCTGGAGACTGGGCGCTTTGATCTCCGAAGGCCGTGGACGTGACGACGAAGCTCTGGAGCGATACCGTCAGGCGCAGGCGTTGGGTGAGCAGCCAGCGGATTACTATCAGGGTGCTGTGGTTGCATTCCGCGCTGGCCGGGAAGAGCTCGGGATGCAATGGCTGCGTCGCGCGACCGAACTCGCCCCGGAGAATGGCCTGTTTCTGCAGGAATATGGAATGCGCCTGGCCGCCGCAGCCACGCCAGTGGAACGTGCCCAGGCGGTTGCTCCGCTTAGCAAGGCTGCCAGGTTGTTGCCGGAGAGTACCGATCTGGCGCAGGCGCTTGCCTTTCGCCTCATCGAGACGGGAGAACCCGAAGAAGCGCGCGCGCAACTCCGCCGTAGCATCGACTTGTTGCCTGTCGAGGCTTCAGCGGAAGCTCAGCGTTTCGCAGCGCGGCGGCAACACGAGAGCCTGGAGCGCCGCAATCGCCTCAGTCTCGCTACCAGCTGGTCGCCAGATGGTGTAAGGCGCAGTGCAGGACAGCGTCGAAACGATGAGTTTTCCCATGGTGTCCTTTTGGATCACCCCCTGGACGGCCCGTTGGCGAACAGGCTTTCGGCTTACGGTCGAATCATGGCTTCCGGTAAGGACGGCGATGCGCTGGATACAGTCGGCGGAGGGGTAGGGTTGCGCTATATGCCGTTCCAGTCGATCAATCTGAATCTCTACGGCGAATTCTTTAGGGAAGACAAGCGCGTTGCTGACAATGATCTGATGCTTCGCGCCAGTGCTTCCTTCCTTGATCAGGGTGAGTATCGGAATGATTGGCGCGTGGACCAGAACCACTGGCCGGAGCGCTCGTTGTACCTGGACGCCGCTTGGTGGGTGGACGAGTCGGAGCGCTTGCTGGTAACGAGGTTCACTCGTGGTCATGCATTCAAGTTGCCCACCTCCTCAGCCCAGACGCTGAGCCCGTATCTGGTCGGCCAAGGCACCGAGCAGGACCGCCAACAGGATCTGCGGGTCGGTGCGGGCCTGCGCTGGCAGCTTTGGTTCGATGATGACCGCTATAACGCCTACCGCCGTCGGCTTAGCATGAGTGTGGAGTATCAACAGGCTCTGGGTGGGAACCTATACGAGCGTGCCAACGGCCTGCAGATCGGCATCGAGTTGGCATTGTGAGGCGTTTGCTCATTGGAATTCTGCTGAGTTGTGTAATGCGCGGCGTGGCTGCTGATGCACTTTTCTACCAACCGCAGACCAGCGATGCGGTTGTTGAGCCGGATCAGTGGGCTGAAATCTGGCGGCAGAGCAAAGCGCACGGATTTGATCGAGTCATCGTTCAATGGACCCGTTATGGCGACGAGGATTTCGGTGGTGATCATGGCTGGCTGCGCAACGCGTTGCGCCAGGCACGACAGGCAGGGCTTGGACTTGTGGTGGGGCTCTATCAAGACCCTGACTATTTTTCGCGACTCAACGACCTCTCCAGGCTATCGCGCTACTGGAAACAGTTGTTCGATCAAACGCTGTTACAGCAGCGTCTATTGTTAAGTGAGGGCGTGGTCGCCGATGCGTGGTACCTCCCTGCCGAACTGTCTGACCGGACGTTTAACGATCAGGGTCGTCGCAAGGATCTACTCGAACAACTAAACGGCCTGATGCAGCACCTGCAGCAGCCGTTACAACTAAGTGCATATAGCACCGGCCAGCTGGCCCCAGCGGCAAATGCTCGGTGGTTGGATGAGCTGCATGGCGTCGGAGCGATGGTCTGGTGGCAGGATGGCGTTGGGGTCGCGGAATTGCCAACGCTGGTGAGAACGGCGTACGTGCAGGCCTTGTCCTGCGAGACGGGAATCGTTAGTGAGGCGTTCAGACGAACTAGCGTCGGTAATGAGCCGTTTACAGCCGTTCCGGCTGATCCACAGCGTTATTCGTCGTGCCACCCGTCAGCAGTTTTTTCGTTGCGCTATATGCCATGGGGCGCTGCCCTGCTAAGGGCTACGCCGTAGCTTCCGCCAGCCACTGCGGAATCCGCTGCTCCAGGTAGTATCGCGGCCGCCGTGGCGAGCCTTCGATAAAGCCGACATGCCCGCCGCGGGGGTGCAGTTCGAGGGTCGTGGTGGCGGACAGCTCGGCCGCATCCGGCACGCTGTGGCGGAATACGAAAGGATCGTCCTCGGCCTGGATCAGCAGGGTTGGCGTCGTGATCGTCGGCAGGTAGTAGCGGCTGGAGGCGCGGCGGTAGTAGTCCTGGGCGTCGCTGTAGCCATGCAGTGGCGCGGTGAAGCGGCCATCGAAGTCCCAGAAGGTACGCATGCCGTGCAGTGGCCCGAGGCTCTGCAGCGCACCGAGGTGCTCCTGCAGGCCCTCGCGCTGGAAGCGCTGTTGCTTGTCCTTCACATAGGCGACCATCGCTTTCATGAAATGCGCCTGGTAGATGCGGGAGAAGCCGAGGCCGATACGGTCGGCGCACTGGTCCAGGCGGAACGGCACGGACACTGCCACCGCTTTGCGCAGCGGACTACTGGCTGCCGTTTCGCCGAGATACTTGAGCAGTACGTTGCCTCCTAGCGAGTAACCCACCGCATACAGCGGCGCCAGCGGCCGGGATGCCTGCAGATGCCCGATCACTTCGGCGAGATCGTCGCTGGCGCCGGAATGATAGGCGCGCGGCAGCAGGTTGGGCTCGCCCGAGCAACCGCGCCAGTTGATGGCAACGCTGGCCCAGCCGCGCGCCGCCAGCTGCTGCTGCAGTCCAAGCACGTAAAGCGAATTCGATGAGCCGGTCAGCCCGTGCAACACCAGCACCAGTGGCGCCGTTGCTTCATGCGGGCCGTGCCAGTCCAGGTCGATGAAGTCGCCATCGGCCAGCCACAGCCGTTCGCGCTGGCGCTCAAGACGCGGCGGCTTGCGAAAGAACGGGTTCCATAGGGTCTGCAGGTGCGCTCCGGGGAGCCACCAGGCGGGTTGGAAGGTGTCGGGCACGATCGCTCGGGTTCCTCTGTTTGGCCTGACGTTAGAGCGTCGGCGCCAGGAAGAAAAGCACGATGCAGGCCTTGAATGGTGCCTGCCGCTCGGCGACTTATGCCTTTAGGGATATGGTCAGGACCGCTTAAGCGGTGGACAGTGACGCGATAGCCTTATCCGGAACCCTGCCCATGATGCCAACCCCCTTCGATCAACTGCTGGCCGCTGCGCGCGAGGAGCGCGAACCTCAGCGGCTGCTGTTCGTTTTCGTCAGTGCCGAACTGCCGGACGATGCCACCGAGGCCGAGCGCCAGCGCTTCGAGGAAAACGCCGGCGGCTCGCTGAAGCCGGTGCTCTGCGTCGACAAGCTGCCCGAGGAGCTGAGCGACTTCGCCGCGTTGCGCGACGAATCCGCGCGCACCGGGGTGGCCTGGGACCTGCTGTTCGCCGCCGCGCTGCCGGGGCAGGGCGGCATTACGCCGAACGCCGATGACGCCGAGCAGCCGCTGAAGATGATGGTCAGCGCCATCGAGACCGGCAATATCGGCCGCTTTCTCGCCTTCGATTGCAACGGTCAGACCGTCGATTTCTATTGAGGCCTTCGGCTTCAGCTCGAGGCGGAGCCGGACGGCACGCTGCGCTCCCATAGCGCGTAATGCACCTTGCCGGCTTTCTTTTCCCGGTGCAGTCGCCAGTTGCCTGGCAGGCCGAGGCTGGAGGGCACCGCTTCGCTTTCCGTGTAGATCCAGGCGTGTTCGGCCAGCCAGCCTTTCGTTTCCAGCAGCTCGCAGGCCGGCTGCAGCAGGTTCTTGTTGAATGGCGGGTCGAGGAATACCAGGTCGAAGGGTGTCGGCGACTGCGTATCCAGGTAGCGCAGGGCATCGCTCTGCAGCAACTGGCCATGGCCGCAGTTGAGCGTATCCAGATGCTTGCGCAAGCTGGCGATGGCGTTGGCGTTCACGTCCAGCGCCAGGGCCATGCTGGCGCCGCGTGACAGCGCCTCGAGATAGATCGCGCCACTGCCGGTGAACGGGTCGAGCACCCGTGCGCCGGAGAGGTACGGTGCGATCCAGTTGAACAGGGTTTCGCGCACCCGGTCCGGCGTCGGCCGCAGGCCCTCGGCATCGGGGAAGCTGAAGCGGCGCGAGCGCCATTCGCCACCGATGATGCGCAACTGGCCCTGGCCGCCGTGGGCGCCGGGTCGAATGGGTGGATTGGCCATCAGTGCTCCGGAACGCCGCTGGGCTGTTCGACTGGTTTATCGGTGGGCGGCGGCAGCGGTTGTTGTTCGACGCTGGGGCCGGCGGTGACGATGACGAAGGCATCTTCCTGCAGGTGTTTGTTCATCGCCGTCTTGACCTGTTCGACGGTCAGCGCCTGCACCTCGCCCATGAAATCCTCCAGGTAGGTCAGCGGCAGGTCGTAGAAGCCGATGCTGCCGAGCTGACCGACGATGTCGGCGTTGCTGGCGGTGGACAGCGGGAAGCTGCCGGCGATTTCGCGTTTGCTGCGCTGCAGTTCGGCCTCGCTGGGGCCCTCGGCGAGATAGTCGCGGACCAGCTGCTGCACCAGTTCCAGCGCACCGTCGGTGAGTTCGGCACGGGTCTGCATGCTGATCATGAATGGCCCTTCGGCGCGCATCGGGCTGAAGCCGGAATAGATGCCGTAGGTCAGGCCGCGCTTCTCGCGCACCTCTTCCATCAGCCGCGTACCGAAACCGCCACCACCGAGGATCTGATTGCCCAGGTACAGCGCTGCGTAGTCCGGGTGACCGCGCGGGATGCCGAGCTGGGCCAGCATCAGGTGGCTCTGGTTGGACGGGAAGTCGATATGGTGCTTGCCGGCCACGGGTGCCTTGGGCGTCGGCGTTGCGGGCAGCGCTGGGCCTTCTGGCAGGGCTGCGGAAACTTCGGCAGCGAGTGCTTCGGCTTCTTCACGGGAAAGGTCGCCGACCAGCGCGATCACCGCATTGCCTGCCGCATAGGCACGGGCGTGAAATTCGCGTAGCTGCTCGACGCTGATCCCGGGCACCGACTCTGGCGTGCCTTCGCTCGGGTGCGCGTAGGGGTGGTCGCCATAGAGCTGCTCGAACAGCTCCAGGCTGGCCAGCTTGCCGGGGTTCTGCTTCTGGAATTCGAAGCCGGCGAGCAGCTGGTTCTTGATCCGTTGCAGCGAGTCGGCCGGGAAGGTCGGCTGCCCGATGACCTGATTGAACAGCGCCAGGGCCGGCTCACGCTTGTCCGGCGCGCTCAGGCTGCGCAGGCTGACCACCGCCATGTCGCGGTAGGAACCGTTGCCGAAGTCGGCGCCGAGGCCTTCGAAGCCGCGAGCGATGGCGCTGACATCCTTGCCCTCGACACCCTCGTTGAGCATGGCGTTGGTCAGCAGCGCCAGGCCGGGTACTTCGCCATCCTGGCTGCTGCCGGCGGAAAAGGTCAGGCGCAGGTCGAACATCGGCAGCTCGCGAGCCTCGACGAACAGTACCTTGGCGCCCTCTGCGGTTTGCCAGCTCTGGATGTCCAGCTTGCGCCGGGCGAGCGGCTGGTCGCCGAGCTCGGCAAGCGACTCCAGGCGTGGCTTCTCAGACGTTGCGGGTTCCTCGGTCGGCACGGCCGGCTGGGCGGCTTCGCGCGCGACGTCCTGCTTCACCGGTTCGCCGGGTTGGGGCAGGGCCTTGGAGCCTTCATCGCAGCCCGCAAGCCCGAAACTGGCCACCAGCAGCAGGCCGAGCAGGCCATTGCGCAGGGCACTGAAATCATTCATCACGGGCTTCCTCGGGCAGTACATGGGCGACGCTCAGGCGGGAGCGGGTGAAGTAGGTGCTGGCGGCCTGCTGGATGTCTTCGGGCGTGACGGCTTCCAAGGCATTCAGCTCCTCGTCCATCAGGCGCCAGGAAAGCCCGACGGTTTCCAGCTTGCCGATGGTGGTGGCCTGCTGGGTGATGGAGTCACGCTCGTAGACCAGGCCGGCGATGACCTGAGCACGCACGCGCTCGAGCTCGTCTGCCGACGGAGGGCTCTGCTTGAGCGCATCTAGTTCCTGCCAGAGGCCGGCTTCGACTTCTTCCAGCGTACGGCCCTTCTGCATGTTCGGTGCGGCGCTGAGGACGAACAGGCTGTCGCCACGGGCATAGGCGTCGTACCAGGCCGAGGCGCTGGTGACCAATTCTTCGCCGCGCTCCAGCCGCTCTGGCAGACGCGCGCTGTAGCCACCGTCGAGCAGGGCAGAGATCAACCGCAGCGCATGGACCTGGCGGGCGTTCTCCTCGGTCGCCAGGCTCGGCGTATTGAAGGCCATCATCAGCGTCGGCAGCTGCGTCTTCACGTGCAGCCTGAGGCGCCGTTCGCCCGGTTCGGCCAGTTCCAGCGGGCGCTTGGCTGCCGGTACTTCACGTTTCTCGATGGCGCCGAAGAAGCGCTCGGCCAGCCCGCGGACCTCATCGGCGGTCACGTCGCCGACCACCACCAGGGTAGCGTTGTTCGGTGCGTACCACTGTTCGTACCAGGCGCGCAGCTCGTCGGCCTGCATGCGGTTGAGGTCGGCCATCCAGCCAATGGTCGGGTTGCGGTAGCCGCTGGCGGGGTAGGCGATGGTCTTGAAGCGCTCATAGGCCAGCGAGCTGGGCTTGTCGTCCGTGCGCAGGCGACGTTCTTCCTTGATCACCTCGATCTCGCGGGCGAACTCTTCCGGCGGCAGCTTGAGGCTGGCCAGGCGGTCGGCTTCGAGCTCGAAGGCCACGGCCAGGCGGTCACGTGCCAGGACCTGGTAGTAGGCGGTGTAGTCGTCGCTGGTGAAGGCATTTTCCTCGGCGCCAAGCTCGCGCAGGATGCGCGAGGCTTCGCCGGCATCGAGCTTGCGGCTGCCCTTGAACATCATGTGCTCGAGGGCGTGGGAGAGGCCGGTCTGGCCAGCCGTCTCGTAGCTGGAGCCAACCTTGTACCAGAGCTGTGACACCACCACGGGGGCGCGATGGTCCTCGCGAACGATCACTTTCAGCCCGTTGTCGAGGAAGAACTCGTGGGTTGGCTGGTTGTCTGCTGCTGCCAGCAGGGGCAGATAAAGCGCTCCGAGCAGCAGGGCGGCGGCGCGGCGTAACATCAGAGGCATAGTCGGGACTCGTCCAGTTGGTGTCCGCCACGGCAGACTGGCAGGGCGGCAACACGGCAGCCATGGTACTGGTGCGTGCGGATCAGGCAAAGCCGGGATATCCGCTGCCTAACCGGCCCTGATAGAGGAGTCCGTGCTTAGCGCACCCGCTTTGCGAGGTGCTAGGATAGAGCCCGTTTGGCCGGCAGCGTGGCTGCCGGCGTATCGCACCCTTGAGAATACCTTCTCCATGTTTGGTTCCAACGACGACAAGAAGACGCCGGCCGAGCCCGGTGAAAAGAAAGGCCTGTTTGGCTGGCTGCGCAAGAAGCCGCAGCAGCCGGTGGCCGAGCAGCCCGCCGCCGAGCCGCAGGAAGACAGCCTGCCGCATGCCGAGCAGCCTGAGACCGAAATCGAACAGCCGGTAATCGATGCCCCTGCGGTATTGTCCGAGCGGGCAGTCGAAGCCGAAATACTCCCAGAGCCAGAGCCAGAGCCAGAGCCAGAGCCAGAGCCAGAGCCAGAGCCAGAGCCAGAGCCAGAGCTGGTAATTGCACCTGTGCCGGTAGTGGCGGCTGCGCCCGCCCAAGCGCCGGCCAAGCTCGGCTTCTTCGCGCGCCTCAAGCAGGGTCTGTCCAAGACCAGCTCCAGTATCGGCGAAGGCATGGCCAGCCTGTTTCTCGGCAAGAAGGCCATCGACGACGACCTGCTCGACGAGCTGGAAACCCGTTTGCTCACCGCCGACGTCGGTGTCGAGGCGACCACCGCGATCATGCAGAACCTCACCCGGCGTGTGTCGCGCAAGGAGCTGGCCGACAGCGGCGCGCTCTACACGGCACTGCAGGAAGAGCTCGCTGGCCTGCTCAAGCCTGTCGAGCAACCGCTCGTGGTCGACAGCGGCAAGCGCCCCTACGTGATCCTTGTGGTTGGCGTTAATGGCGTCGGCAAGACCACCACGATCGGCAAGCTGGCCAAGAAGCTGCAGCTCGAAGGCAAGAAAGTCATGCTCGCCGCCGGCGACACCTTCCGCGCCGCGGCGGTCGAGCAGCTGCAGGTATGGGGCGAGCGCAACAGCATTCCGGTGATCGCCCAGCACACCGGCGCCGACTCCGCCTCGGTGATCTTCGATGCCGTGCAGGCCGCCAAGGCGCGTGGCATCGACGTGCTGATCGCTGACACCGCGGGCCGTCTGCATACCAAGGACAACCTGATGGAGGAGCTGAAGAAGGTCCGTCGGGTGATGGGCAAGCTCGACGATTCCGCCCCCCATGAAGTGCTGCTGGTGCTCGACGCCGGCACCGGCCAGAACGCCATCAACCAGACCCGGCAGTTCAATCAATCGGTCGAGTTGACCGGCCTGGTGTTGACCAAGCTCGATGGCACCGCCAAGGGCGGGGTCATCTTCGCCCTGGCCAAGCAGTTCGGCACGCCGATCCGTTACATCGGTGTGGGCGAGGGGATCGACGATCTGCGCACCTTCGAGGCCGATGCCTTCGTCAAAGCGCTTTTCGCTCAGCGGGAAGACGCATGATCCGTTTCGAACAGGTCGGCAAACGCTATCCCAACGGCCACGTCGGGTTGCACGAGCTTTCCTTCCAGGTGCGTCGCGGCGAATTCCTCTTCGTCACCGGCCACTCCGGCGCCGGTAAAAGCACACTGCTGCGCCTGCTGCTGGCTATGGAGCGCCCTACCAGCGGCAAGCTGCTGCTGGCCGGGCAGGATCTGTCGCGGATCACCAATTCGCAGATTCCGTTCCTGCGCCGGCAGATCGGCGTGGTGTTCCAGAACCATCAGCTGCTGTTCGATCGAACCGTGTTCGATAACGTCGGCCTGCCGCTGCAGATTCTCGGGCTCAACAAGCGCGAGATCGGCCAGCGGGTGATGACCGCGCTCGAGCGCGTCAGCCTCAAGGACAAGGCGCTGCAGTACCCGGCCGATCTTTCCACCGGTCAGCAGCAGCGTGTCGGCATCGCCCGCGCCGTGGTACATCGCCCGGCCCTGCTGCTGGCGGACGAACCTACCGGCAACCTCGACCCGCGGCTGGCGGCGGAGATCATGGGCGTTTTCGAAGACATCAATCGCCTCGGCACCACCGTTCTGATCGCCAGTCACGACCTGGCGCTGATCGCGCGGATGCGTCATCGCATGCTGACCCTGCAGCGCGGTCGCCTGATCGGTGATGGGGAGGCCAGCCGATGAGCAGCGAACGCAATCCCAAGACCACCCCGAGCACGGCCGAGCGTGTCGGTGGCTCGGTGAAGAAGCCCGAGCAACCGCATAGTGACGAGCCGGACTTCAAGACGTTGTTCCACGCCTGGCTGGAAAGCCACCGGGCCAGCCTGGTCGACAGCCTCGGTCGTCTGCTCAAGCAGCCGATCGGCAGCTTCTTCACCTGCCTGGTGATGGCCGTGGCGCTGAGCCTGCCGATGGGCCTGGCGTTGCTGCTGGACAATGTCGAGCGACTTGGCGGCTCCTGGCAGCGCGCAGCGCAGATTTCCCTGTTCATGCAACTGGATGTGGACGCAGGTGCGGGTGAGCGCTTGCGCGACGAGGTCGCCGACATGCCAGATGTGGCAACGGCGGACTGGGTCAGCCGTGAGCAGGCTCTGGAAGAGTTTCAGCAGCTTTCCGGACTCGGCGAAGCGCTCAAGGAACTGCCGGAGAATCCGCTGCCGGGCGTGATCGTGGTGACGCCCAATGAAGTCGACAAGGACAAGCTCGAAGCGCTGCGCCTGCAGCTGGCCGAGCTGCCTGGCGTGCAGCAGGCCCAGCTGGATCTGCTCTGGGTCGAACGTCTGACGGCGATTCTCAAGCTCGGCGACCGCTTCGTCTTCGGTCTGACCCTGTTGCTGATCGCCACGCTGCTGCTGGTGATCGGCAACACCATTCGCCTGCATATCGAGAACCGCCGCACCGAGATCGAGGTGGTCAAGCTGGTCGGCGGCACCGACGGTTACGTGCGCCGGCCTTTCCTTTACATGGGCGCCATTTACGGGCTGGGCGCGGGGCTGATCGCCTGGCTGCTGCTGGCTTACGGCTTGGGTTGGCTGAACGAGGCGGTGGTGAGTCTGGCCGGTCTCTACGGCAGCGATTTCGGTCTGGAAGGCGTTCCGGCTGGTGATGCACTGTCGCTGGTGATCGGTGCCGTGCTGCTCGGATACATAGGCGCCTGGCTGGCTGTTGCGAGGCACCTCAGTGAACTTGCTCCTCGATAAAAAACTCCTTTAATAACAATGACTTGACAGGTCCCCTGTGGAACTTTTCCACAGGCTTGCAGTCTCATGCGGCAATGCTAAACTGCTGCAGCTTCGTCATTGGAGGTACTGCATGACAACTACTCTGCAACCTGTTCAAGCGCTAGTCCCGGGAGCCAATCTCGAGGCCTACGTGCAGACCGTGAACAGCCTCCCGCTGCTCACCGTCGAGCAGGAGCGCGAGCTGGCCGGGCGCCTCTTTTATCATCAGGATCTCGAAGCAGCCCGGCAAATGGTGCTGGCGCACCTGCGTTTCGTCGTTCATATCGCTCGCAGCTACTCCGGCTACGGACTGGCCCAGGCCGACCTTATCCAGGAAGGCAACGTCGGCTTGATGAAGGCGGTCAAGCGTTTCAATCCGGAGATGGGCGTGCGGTTGGTGTCGTTCGCCGTGCACTGGATTCGCGCCGAGATTCACGAGTTCATCCTGCGCAACTGGCGCATCGTCAAGGTCGCGACCACCAAGGCGCAGCGCAAGCTGTTCTTCAATCTGCGCAGCCAGAAGAAGCGTCTGGCCTGGCTGAACAACGATGAAGTGACCGCCGTGGCTGATAGCCTGGGCGTCGAGCCGCATGAAGTGCGCGAGATGGAAAGCCGTCTGACCGGCCACGACATGGCCTTCGATCCGGCGGCTGATGCCGACGACGACAGCGCGTACCAGTCGCCGGCGCATTATCTGGAAGATCATCGCTACGACCCGGCCCGTCAGCTGGAAGATGCCGACTGGAGCGACAGCTCCACTTCCAGTCTGCATACGGCGCTCGAGGGTCTTGATGAGCGCAGCCGGGACATTCTCCAGCAGCGCTGGCTGAACGAGGACAAGGCCACCCTGCATGACTTGGCGGCCAAGTACAACGTGTCGGCCGAGCGCATTCGTCAGCTGGAAAAGAATGCGATGAACAAACTCAAGGGCTCGATTCAGGCCTGACGCGCGGCAGCGTAGAAAAGCGAAACGCGGGATGCCATTGGCTCCCGCGTTTTTTGTTGCCCGCCGTTCACCACGGGTGCCGCCTAGGCCTTCCCGCTATTGGCTTGGCGAACGTTGTCTCGCGCTTTCTCTACTGCCGTCAGCAGCTGGACGTTGGTAATCGGCTTGTGCAGCCAGACGATCCGCTCGGGGAACTGCGCCTGGTCGAACTGATGTGCCGCGGAAATGACGACGATAGGCAGGTTCTGCATGGCCGGCTTTTCGCGCAGCTCATCGATCAGCTGCATGCCGCTGCCGTCGGGAAGGTGCAGGTCGAGCGTCATGGCCTCGTAACGGCCAGCAGCGAGCTTTTCTCGAGCCTGGTGCAGGCTCTGGACGCGCTCCACGCCGTAACCGCCTTCGCGCAGCATCATATGCAGCAGGCGCCCGGTATCCGGCTCGTCCTCGACTACCAGGATGCGCGGCAGGTCGTCGCGGCTGTCTGTTTCGCTGGCCAATTGCTGAATCGGAAGCTCGCACCAGAAGGTAGTGCCCTGGCCGGGAGGGCAATCGAAGCCGACCGTACCACCCATGCGCTCGATCAGCTCCTTGGTGATCGCAAGGCCGAGACCGGTACCGGACTTCTGCCGGCTATCGGATGCGTCTGCCTGGGCGAACTTCTCGAATACGCGCGAGCGAAACGCCTCGGGAATGCCCGGGCCCTGGTCGGTGACGCTGATGCGTACCCGTGGTCCACGCAGACTGCTGTGCAGGCGGATCTCGCCACCCTGCGGGGTGAACTTGACGGCATTGGACAGAAAATTGCCGAGGACCTGTTGCAGGCGCATACCGTCTACCCAGACGAGCACGTCGACCGGGTGATCGAGGCTGCAACGTATGCCGTGCTGCTCGCACAGCGCCTGATTGCTTGCCAGTGATTCCTCGAGCAGATCGCCAAGGGAGTGCTCGCGCAGTTCGAAGGACATCTTGCCGGCGGCGATCTTCTCCATGTCCAGCAGGTCGTTGATCAGATGACCCAGGCGCAGGCTGTTGCGGTAGGCGATCTCGAGCATCTGTTGCATGGACGCAGGTGCGCTGCCGAGCGCGCCGCCGACAATCAGGCCAAGCGCGCCGCTGATGGAGGTCAGTGGGGTGCGCAACTCATGGCTGACCGTGGACACGAAGTCGTTCTTCATCTGCTCGACGCGCTTGCGCTCGGTCAGGTCCATCAGCGTGCCGCTGATGCGTTGCGCCATGCCCTGTGCATCGCGCTGGATGTAGCCGCGCAGCAACACGGGTACGACGTGGCCGTGCTTGTGCTGCAGGCGCAGTTCGGTGGTGAAGTGATCGACATTGGACAGCATGGTTTGCGCCAGGCGCGCCTTCTGCTGCGCCAGGTCTTCGGCAACAGTCACGCGTTCCCACAGCTTGAGGTCGCAGGTCAGTTCGTTGGGGCGGTAACCGAGAATCTCCCAGGCGCGGGGCGAAGCGTACATGCTGCCGGCATCCAGATCGAGATCCCAAAGGCCATCGTTACTTCCTTTGAGCGCCAGTGACAGGCGCTCCTCGCTCAAGCGCAGGTCGTGTCTGCTCTGGCGGATGTGTCGGGTCATCTCCTCGGCCATCGCCTGTGCTCGGCTGTGACGCAGCGCCAGCGACGAGGTCAGGAAGAACACCAGCAGGCTGAGGCCAAGCCCCAGCGCCATGACCAATGCCTCGTTGGAGTGGAAGCGGTTGTCGAACTCCGGCAGGCTGTCCAGGCGCAGTGTCCAGGTCTGCCCGTAGAGGTTCAGCTGCTGAACCTGACTGTAACGCGAGTGGTCAGGACTGACGGTTTCCCTGGATGCATAGATCAGCTGTTCGGCCTGCTCGCCGTCGCTGGCATAGATATGCAATGCCAGTGGCAGATCGGCGGCGCGCAGAATGCCGCGCATCAGGTCTTCGACCCGATAGGGGCTGTAGACGAAGCCGATCAGCGCCTGCATGCGCTGCTTCGGCGTCAACAGCGACGCGCCTGGCTGGTACACCGGTACATAAAGCAGTACCCCGGCCTGCACCTTGCCGTGGGTCTCCTGCATAAGCGTCACCTTGCCGGTGATGCTCGTTTCGCCTAGCTGCGCAGCGCGGCGCATGGCACGCCGGCGGGTCGGCTCGGAATACATGTCGTAGCCGAAGGCTGCCAGGTTGCGGCCGACGAAGGGCTCGAGAAAGATGATCGAGGTATAGAAGTCGCGTGGGCCGGGCGGGTAGATGTCGTAATCCGGAAAGCCCTGCGCGCGAATGCGCGCAACATGCGCATCCCGCGAGGCGGCTGGAATGGCCTGGGTGAACCCCACCCCCTGGATACCGGGGTAACGGTCCGGTAGCAGCAAGCGTTCGACATAGGCATGCCATTGCTCGCGGCTGACCTGCTCGACGGCATCGAACAGGCCCGCTCCGCCCAAGAGGATCTGCTCGTGGTCGCGCAGGCGTTTGCGAATCGCTTCGGTGACCTTCTCGCTGAGCATCTCGAACTGCTGCTCGGCGGCGCGATTCTCGCTGCTGCGCAGGTTGTGCCAGACCACCAGTTGCACCAACAGGGTGAATAGCAGCATCGCCCAGGCGATGCCGTTGCGTCGGCTGAAGAGCTGCCGGAGACCCTGGATCGGTCTTTGCTGATTCACGGGATCGCTCATGCCTTCACTGCGGTGTGCTGTGCGTGGATCGGTTGAGTGGCAGGTTAGCCAGCCGCTGCTGGTCCGTCACTGAAGTGGGCCAGTATGCCGTAACGCCGTCGTTTCGGGCGGGTGCGGTAGGCAGGTTCGCCCGGAAAGTTGTGTCAGCTTAACTCCGGTAATGGCCTATTGATATACGCCCGTCGTCACCGTCCGGATGAGCGGCAGGCCTGGCCATGACAGAGTGCGCTGGGGCTCCAGTCGATCGCATCGGCAGGCTGCGGACGGGCAAAGCCATAGCCCTGGCCGTAGTCGCAGTTCTGCGCAAGCAGGAATGCCGCCTGCTCGGCGGTCTCGATGCCTTCGGCAACTACTTTCAGGCCCAGGTTGTGCGCCAGGCCGATGACTGAGCGGGTAATGGCTGCGTCGTCGCGGTCGTCGGGCAGGCCGCGGACGAAGCCCTGATCGATCTTCAGCTTATGCACATTCATGCGCTTGAGGCGCTGAAGGGACGAATAGCCGGTGCCGAAGTCGTCGATCGCCAGCTGCACGCCGAGTGCGCGCAGGCGCTGCAGCAGCTCCAGCGCGGCATCAGGGTCCTGCATCACCGCGCTTTCGGTGATTTCCAGCTCCAGATGACGAGCCTCCAGGCCGCTTCTGGCGAGAATAGTGGCGACCTGCAGATCGAGTTCGCCGTTGCCGAACAGCCGGCTGGAAATGTTCACCGCGATGAATCCGAGCGGATGGCCCTGGCCGAGCCACTCGCGCGCCTGGTTGCAGGCCTGCTCCAGCACCCAGTGATCGATGGCGCTGATAAGTCCGGTTTCCTCGGCAATCGGGATGAAGACTCCCGGTGCGATCAAACCTTTTTCCGGGTGCTGCCAACGCACCAGGGCTTCGAAACCGCTGATCGTGCCCTGCCGCAGATCGTAGATCGGCTGGTAATGCAGACGCAGCTGGCCCTGCTCCAGCGCCTGTCGCAGTGCCGTTACCAGCTCGACACGCTGACGCGCCTGGCTGGTCAGTTCCTCGGAGTAGAACGCATAGGTCGAGCGGCCGCTGCTCTTGGCCTTGAACAGCGCCGAGTCGGCATTGCGCATCAGCTGCTCGGCATTCTGCACGTCAGTCGGATAGGGGTAGAGCACGATGCCGATGCTCGCGCTGCTGAACAGCTCCTGATCACCGATATGAAAAGACTCGTTGAGGCGGTCGAGGATGCGTAATGCCAGCGCGGTGGCCTTTTCGGCGCCGTAGCCTTCGCAGAGCAGGGCGAATTCGTCGCCACCGAGCCGGCCGAGTGTCATGCCTTTTTCCAGATGCTCGCTCAGGCGCGTGCTCACGGCCTGCAACAAGGCATCGCCCAGGCTGTGGCCAAGGCTCTCGTTGATGTCCTTGAAATGGTCGAGATCGATCAGCAGCAGCGCGCCGCTGCGTTTGTGGGCGCGCGCGCGCTCGAGGTCCTGCTTGGCGCGTTCGGTAAACAGCAGGCGGTTCGGCAGGTTGACCAGCGGATCGTAGTGGGCGAGCTGGTCGAGTTCTTCGCGGGAGCGCTTCAGCGCCGAGAGGTCTGAGAACACGGCCACGTAATGGCTGAGCTGGCCCTGGTTGTCATGAATGCAGCGCAGGTTCTGCCATTGCGGGTACACCTCGCCATTTTTGCGGCGGTTCCAGATTTCGCCGCTCCACTCACCCTTGTCCTTTAGTGCCAGCCACATCTGCTGATAGAACTCTGCGTCGTGCTTGCCCGAGGCGAAGAGTTTCGGTGTCTGCCCGAGCACCTCCTCCGTGCTGTAACCGGTGATACGGCTGAAGGCCGGATTGACGTGCACGATGCGCTGCCTGGGATCGGTCACCAGCACGCCTTCCTGGGTGCTGTCGAATACCGCAGCCGCCTGCTTCAGGCTGGTTTCCTGCACATGCTGGGCGCGCTGTTGCTCATCGAAGCGGCGAAAATGCTGGCGGCCGAGCAGAAATATCAGCGCGCTGGTCAGCGCCACGAACAGGGCACCCTTGCCCATTTGCCAGGCCTGGCTGTCGCCCGCGGCCAGATGATTAACCAGCGTGTCGCCAAGCAGGATCCACAGCATGGCCAGGCTGAAATAGCCCAGGCTCAGCCGGACGAGATATGTGTTCATCGTTGCTCTTGGGTCCGATCGAATACTGCACAGTCAAACCCCATCGCACTGGGCGAGCGGGCGGTACGTTTTGCACCGGTGGAGCCGCATCCTGCTGCGCCAGTCGTCTTGTATGCCGGCTTACAGCCAGCTTGGCCACCAGTCCGGGTGGTCGGGTTTGATTCGCTGCAGGTAGTGGCTGCCACCCAGCTGGCGCATCTGCTGGCGAATCCACGCCGCGCGATTGTGCACATAGCTGCTCGGCTTGCCAGCGCTCCATTGTCGTGGGTTGGGCAGTACCGCAGCCAGCAGGCTGGCCTGGCGGGTCGACAGGTACGGCGCGCCAGTGCCGAAGTGATGCTGCGCCGCGGCCTGCGCGCCGAAGATGCCATCGCCCCACTCGACGCTATTGAGATACACCTCGAGGATGCGCTGCTTCGGCCACAACAGCTCGATCAGTCCCGTGAACCAGGCTTCCAGGGCCTTGCGTGGCCAGCTGCGACCCGACCAGAGGAACAGGTTCTTCGCCACCTGCTGACTCAGGGTGCTCGCACCGCGCAGCGAACCACCGCGCTCATTGTGGCTAAGGGCGGCACGGATCGCGGCGACATCGAAGCCCCAGTGGTCGGCGAATTTCTGATCCTCGGCGGCGATCACGGCCATCTTCAGATCGTCCGGCAGCTCGCGCCAGGGACGCCAATCTCGCGTCAGGTCGATAGTTTCACCTGTGCGCCACGACTCGATCTTGCGCTCGATCATCAAAGCGGTGAATGGCGGTGGCACCCAGCGGAACAGCAGTACCAGCAGCACCGATAGACCGATCAGCCAGAGCAGCAGTTTGGACAGGCGCAGCAGCAGGTTTCGCAACATGTCACTTGGTCGTCGGCGAAAAGAGCGGGCATTATAACGGCCGCTTGGGCCATCGACCGGAAAAGGCAATGATTCGTTGTTATCTCGTGCTGGCTGCCGTGTTCGGTTTCACCGGTGTCGCGCTTGGTGCGTTCGCTTCGCACGGCCTCAGGGGTCAGCTCAGCCCTGCCTATCTCGCCGTTTTCCAGACGGGCGTGCAGTACCAGCTGATTCATGCGCTGGCGCTGTTCGGCGTTGCGCTGCTGGCGTTGTTGCGTCCTGGCCGGCTGCTGAACGCGGTCGGTGCGCTGTTCACCGCCGGCATCCTGTTGTTTTCCGGCAGCCTTTATCTGCTGACCCTGAGCGGGATCGGCAAGCTGGGCATGATCACGCCGATAGGTGGCACGGCCTTCCTCGCAGGCTGGCTATGCCTGGCGCTGGCCGGCTGGCGCATACGCGGCTGACCGGGACGAACGGCCGCGGCCTTCGCGTTGGTCGCGTGGGTGATTCGGGCTAGAATGCCGTCCCCTTTTCGCAATGGCGGCGAACAGCATGCAGATTCAGTTGAATGGCGAACCCTATGAGCTGCCAGCCGGCGAAACGGTCGCCGACCTGCTGGTACGTCTCGAACTGAGCGGCCGCCGCCTGGCTGTCGAACTCAACCGGGACATCGTGCCGCGTAGTGCGCACGCGTCGACCGCGCTCAGCGAAGGCGATTACGTCGAGGTGGTACATGCCATCGGCGGCGGCTAGCCGGTAACACCTGTCCCGAATATGCCGCCTATACGGCCCCAGCCCGCTGTATCAAGTCCGAACGAGGATCTCCCATGCGCCCAGTTCCGAACAACAAGCCCTTCATCCTGGCCGGTCGCACCTATCAATCGCGCCTGCTGGTAGGCACCGGCAAGTACAAGGATCTCGAAGAAACCCGCGCGGCCATCGAGGCCTCCGGTGCCGAGATCGTTACCGTCGCGGTGCGCCGCACCAACATCGGCCAGAATCCTGGCGAGCCCAACCTGCTCGATGTGATCAGTCCGGAGCGCTACACCATCCTGCCGAACACCGCCGGCTGCTTCACCGCCGAGGATGCGGTGCGCACTTGCCGCCTGGCGCGCGAACTGCTCGACGGTCACAAGCTGGTCAAGCTGGAAGTGCTGGCCGACCAGAAGACCCTATTCCCCAACGTGATCGAAACGCTGAAGGCGGCCGAGGTGCTGGTCAAGGATGGTTTCGACGTCATGGTGTACACCAGCGACGATCCGATCATCGCCCGTCAGCTGGCCGAGATGGGCTGCATCGCGGTGATGCCGCTGGCCGGTCTGATCGGCACCGGATTGGGCATCTGCAACCCGTACAACCTGCGCATCATCCTTGAGGAAGCCACCGTGCCGGTGCTGGTGGATGCCGGGGTCGGTACCGCCTCGGACGCGACCATCGCCATGGAGCTGGGCTGCGAAGCGGTGCTGATGAACAGCGCCATCGCCCATGCGCAGAATCCGGTGCTGATGGCCGAAGCGATGAAGTACGCCATCGAGGCGGGTCGCCTGGCCTATCTCGCCGGCCGCATGCCGAAGAAGCTCTATGCCAGCGCCTCGTCGCCGCTGGATGGGCTGATTCGCTGAAACGATTCGTGGCCGGCCCTGACCTTGCGTCTGGGGCCGGCTTTTTTATTTCTCGCAGGTAGACCATGACAGAGCAGAACCCCGCGGCCGAAGAGCAGCAAACCGAGCACCGCCGTACCATCAAGAGTTTCGTGATGCGTGCCGGGCGCATGACCGAAGGCCAGCAGCGTGGTCTGGAGCAAGGCTGGCCGAAGTTCGGTCTGGCGCTGGAGGACGGTCTGCGCGACTTCGACGAGGTGTTCGGCCGCAGCGCGCCGCGCACCTTCGAAATCGGTTTCGGCATGGGCCACTCCACGCTGGAAATGGCCGCAGCGGCGCCGGATCAGGATTTCATCGGCGTGGAAGTGCATAAACCCGGCGTCGGCGCGTTGCTGAGCGGACTTCTGTCACAGAAATTGAACAACGTGATGGTCTACAGTTGCGACGCCTTGGAGGTGCTGCGCGATTGCGTGGCCGATGCCAGTCTGGACCGCGTGCTGCTGTTCTTTCCGGACCCATGGCACAAGAGCCGCCACCACAAGCGCCGCATCGTGCAGCCGGCCTTCGCCGAGCTGATACGCAGCAAGTTGAAGGTTGGCGGCGTGCTGCATATGGCGACCGACTGGGAGCCCTATGCCGAGTACATGCTCGAGGTGATGAATGTCGCCCCGGGCTATCGCAATCTGGCTGAGGACGGGCGCTGCGTGCCGCGTCCGGCAGAGCGGCCGGTAACCAAGTTCGAACGCCGTGGTGAGCGACTCGGCCATGGCGTATGGGATCTGAAGTTCCAGCGCATCGACTGAGCGAGACTGCGGCAAGCCGCACCGCTATAACGCGCCCGCCGCCTGCAGGCCTTCATCGAAGAGCCCGGCCGGTGGGACGCTTGCGCCACATCCATTCTAGAGCCGCAGCAGCGGCCAGGGACGAGCACCTGCCAGGAAGGCATGCCTGCCCACACCGTATAACAATGCAACGCCGACAGCCGGGCTAGCCAAGCGGTGCCCAGCGTCGTGCGCAATGGGGGAGTAGACGATGTACGGAAAGATCGGAATTCTGTTGTTGGCGGCCTGTGCCGCTTTGCCGGTCCAGGCGAAGGTAGACAGCACCCAGGCAGCGCGGCTGGGGCAGGACCTGACACCGTTGGGAGCGGAGCGTGCCGGCAATCCGGCTGGAACCATTCCGCCCTGGACCGGTGGCGTGGCGCCGCCGGCCGGTTACGAGCCGGGCATGCACCACCCCGATCCATTTGCGGGCGACTCGGTGATCTACCGTGTCGATCGCAACAACCTGGGCGAACACGGCGATCGGCTTTCAGAAGGCATGAAGGCTCTACTGGAGCGCTATCCGGACTACCACCTGCGCGTCTTCCCGACCCGTCGCAGTGCTTCGGTGCCGCAGCGCATCTACGATGCCACTCGCTACAACGCGGTGAGCGCCGAACTGATCGCCAACGGCAACGGCATCCAGGGTGCTGCGGCCGGGATTCCCTTCCCGATCCCGCAGAGCGGCATCGAGGTCATCTGGAACCATATCCTGCATTACAAGGGTGACCAGAGCCACATGATCAACAACCAGGCGGTGGTGATCGGTGGCCGGGCCAACTACATCAAGCGCGACCGCCACGTGTACTACGTCTACAACCGCGAGGGGATGACTTACGGTGATCTGGACAACACGGTTCTGTACTACAAGTACCGCGTGACCGCGCCGGCCAAGCTGTCCGGCACTGCACTGGTGGTGCAGGACCCGATCGACCAGGTGCTGACGACGCGCAAGGCCTGGCGCTACAGCCCCGATGATCGCCGTGTACGCCGTCTGCCATCGCTGGCCTACGATTCCCTGCAGCCGGATACCAGCGGCCTGGCCACCGCCGATGTGGTGGACTCCTTCAACGGCGCTCCGGACCGCTACGACTGGCAGCTGATCGGCAAGCGCGAAATGCTCATGCCCTACAACAGCTACGCCGTGCACCAGAAGGGCATTGCCTACGACACCATCGTCCAGTCGCGCACCCTGAACCCCGACCTGCTGCGCTACGAGCTGCACCGCGTCTGGGTGGTCGAGGCCACGCTGCGCAAGGGCTTCAGTCATCTGTACGACAAACGCCGCTTCTACATCGACGAGGACAGCTGGGCGATCCTGGCGGTCGATCTGTATGACGAGAAAGGCCAGCTGATCGGCCTGCAGGAAAGCCATCCGATCAGCTACTACGACGTGCCGATGTTCAACAGTACGCTGGAAACGCTCTATCACCTGAAGGATGGCAACTACTTCGTCGACGGCCTGGACAACAACGAGCCGATGTACGATTTCGATGTGAAGCTCGGACCACGCGATTTCTCGCCGCAGGCGCTGCGTCGCGGCAACTGAGTTAGTGCAGGTCAATGCAAAGGGCGCCGATGGCGCCCTTTGTTCATCTGCTATACGAGTCCTGCGGCTTCAAGGCTCACCCGCGTGCCGGCCTGGCCCTTGATGATGGCCTCGATCTGTTCCAGCGAGCCGATCACCGCGACGTTGCCGGTGTTGCGCGCGAACTCGCAGGCCGCCTGAACCTTGGGTCCCATGGAGCCGGCGGCAAAGCCACGGGATTGCAGCTGGTCGGGATGCGCCTCGCTGATGCGCCGCTGCTGCGGCGTGCCCCAGTCCAGGTAGGCGCCGTCGACATCGGTCGCGATCACCAGCAGGTCCGCCTTCAGCTGTTCGGCGAGCAGTGCCGAGCACAGGTCCTTGTCGATCACCGCCTCGACCCCCTGCAGTCGACCGCTCTGGTCATATACCGTCGGGATGCCTCCGCCGCCGGCGCAGATCACCACGCTGCCTTTATCCAAAAGCCAGCCGATCGGCCTGATCTCGAAAATGCGCTTCGGTCGCGGGCTTGGCACCACCCGACGAAACCGGTCGCCATCCGCTGCGATGGCCCAGCCTTTTTCCTCTGCCAGGCGCTCGGCTTCTTCGCGGCTGTAAACCGGGCCAATCGGCTTGCTGGGCTGCTTGAACGCTGGATCCTCGGGGTCGACCTCAACCTGAGTCAGCAGGGTAGCCATGGGCACCTCGAACGGCAGCAGGTTGCCCAGCTCCTGTTCGATGATGTAGCCAATCATGCCTTCGGTTTCCGCACCGAGCACATCCAGTGGGTAGACGGGTACATCCTTGTAGGCGGCTCCCTGCAGAGCCAGCAGTCCGACCTGGGGGCCGTTGCCGTGGGCCACCACCAGTTCGTTTCCCGCCGCGATGCGGGCGATCTGCATGCAGGCGGTTCGGACATTCTCGCGCTGGTTGTCCGCACTCAAAGGCTCCCCGCGACGAAGCAGGGCGTTGCCGCCCAGGGCTATGACGATACGCATGCTGCGTTTCTCCGAATCAGATGTGCGGCTCAGATGCCGGCCAGCGTCGAGACGAGGATTGCCTTGATCGTGTGCATGCGATTCTCGGCCTGCTCGAAGGCGATACAGGCCGGCGACTCGAATACCTCCTCGGTGACTTCGATGCCATTGGCCAGATGCGGATAGCTCGCGGCGATCTCCTTGCCGATCTTGGTCTCGCAGTTGTGAAACGCCGGTAGGCAGTGCATGAACTTGCAGCGCGGATTGCCGGTTGCCTGCATCAGCTGCGGGTTCACCTGGTAGGGCAGCAGCAGCTGGATTCGCTCGGCCCAGGCTTCCAGCGGTTCGCCCATCGACACCCATACATCGGTATGGACGAAATCGACGCCTTGCACGGCTGCTCGTGGGTCTTCGGTGAGCGTCAGGCGTGCGCCGCTGGCCTTGGCGAATGCCTCGCAGGCGGCGACGTGTTCCGCACTCGGCCAGAGTGCGCGAGGTGCGGCGATGCGCACATCCATGCCGAGCTTGGCGCCGATCAGCAGCAGCGAGTTACCCATGTTGTTGCGCGCGTCGCCCAGGTAGGCGTAGCTGATCTGCTGCAGCGGCTTGTCGCTGTGTTCGCGCATGGTCATGACGTCGGCAATCATCTGGGTCGGGTGATACTCGTCGGTCAGGCCGTTGAATACCGGAACGCCGGCATAGCGCGCGAGCTCCTCGACGATCTCCTGCTTGAAGCCACGGTACTCAATGGCGTCGTACATGCGCCCGAGTACCCGCGCGGTGTCCTTCATGCTCTCCTTGTGGCCGATCTGCGAGGAGTTGGGGTCGATATAGGTGACGTTGGCGCCCTGATCGTAGGCGGCTACCTCAAAGGCGCAGCGGGTGCGCGTCGAGGTCTTCTCGAAGATCAGCGCGATGTTCTTGCCCTTGAGGTGCTGGCGCTCGGTACCGGTGTACTTGGCGCGCTTGAGATCGCGGGACAGATCGAGCAGGTAGCGCAACTCGCGCTCGCTGTGGTGCATCAGGCTGAGCAGGCTGCGGTTGTGCGTATTGAACGGCATGATTCGCTTCCTCTTTTCACGAGGCGGCGTGGGAGCACGCCGCCTCGTGCTGTCAGTAGTCGATGGCGTCGCGGATGATCGGGCAGGTCATGCAATGCCCGCCGCCGCGGCCACGGCCCAGCTCGCTGGCGCTGATGGTAATGACCTCGACCCCGGCCTTGCGCAGCATGGTGTTGGTGAAGGTGTTGCGGTCGTAGCCGATGACGACGCCGGGCTCAAGGGCGACCACGTTGTTGCCGTCGTCCCACTGCTCGCGTTCGACTTCATAGCTGTCGCCACCGGTTTCCACTACCCGCAGCGCCGTCAGGCCGAGCGCCTCGGCCACGACGTCGAGAAACGGCGCTTGCTCGCGGCGCAGATCGATGCCGTCCGGCTTGCGCTCATCGGGCCGCAGGCTGAAGGCGGTAATGCCGTGCACCACCTCCGGGAAGATGGTCACCAGGTCGCGATCACAGAAGCTGAACACCGTATCCAGGTGCATGGCCGAGCGGGAGCGGGGCAGGCCGGCGACGATCACCCGCTCGGCGGCGCCGTGGCGGAACAGCGACTGGGCCAACTGGCCGATCGCCTGCCGCGAGCTGCGCTCACCCATGCCGATCAGCACTACCCCCTTGCCGATCGGCATCACATCCCCGCCTTCCAGTGTGGCCAGGCCATGATCGAGCTCGGGGTCGCCGTACCAGACCTTGAAATCCTGGTCGCGGAACTGCGGGTGGAAGCGGTAGATGGCGGCAGTGAGCAGGGTTTCCTGACGCCGCGCGGTCCAGTGCATCGGGTTGAGCGAAACGCCGCCGTAGATCCAGCAGGTGGTGTCACGGGTGAACAGGGTGTTCGGCAACGGCGGCAGGATGAAGCTCGAGTGGCCCAGGTAGTCGCGGAACATGCGGACAATCTCGCCACCTTCGCTGCCAGGCAGATCGCTGCCGGATACGCCGCCGATGAGGAACTCCGCCAGCTGGCGTCGCTCCAGGCCTTCCAGCCAGCTGCGTACTTCGCCCTGCAGGCCGAGTCCGACCTGGTTGGCGGTGATCTTGCGGTCGAGGAGCCATTTCAACGCTTCCGGATCGCTCAGCGTCTCGGTCAACAGGTTGTGCATCTCCAGCACCTCGACGCCGCGCTCGCGCATCTTGCTGACGAAGTCGAAGTGGTCGCGTTTGGCCTGGCTCACCCAGAGCACGTCATCGAACAGCAGCTCGTCGCAGTTGCTGGGAGTCAGGCGCTGATGGGCCAGGCCCGGCGAGCAGACCATTACCTTGCGCAGCTTGCCTGCCTCGGAGTGAACGCCCAGCTTCGGTGATTGCAACATCATTTAATGCCTCCTTGGTCGTCGCACCTGTTGGTGCTTCGGTGACTGGCCACGACTCGTGATCGTGGCCAGTGGATACGGCAGGGTTATCGCCTCAGAGTGAAAGGAACCCGTCATAGAGCCCATAGGCGGCGATCGCCGCACCTATCAGCACCGCCGCGAAAATCAGCCTCTCGATGGCGGTAAAGACCGGCTGCCCGAGCTCATGCTTGGCCTTGGCGAAGAACAGCACCCCGGGGGCGTAGAGCAGCGCCGACAGCAGTACGTACTGCATGCCACCGGCGTACACCAGCCACATCGCATAGAGCGTGGCGATGGCTGCGTTCAGCAGATCCTTGCGGCGCTCACGGGGGGCGCCCTCATATCCTTCGCCACGCAGACCAAGCAGCAGTCCATAGGCGGCCGACCAGAAGTAGGGCACCAGGATCATCGAGGTGGCGAGGTAGAGCAGGCTCAGATAGGTCGAGGCGTTGAACAGGGTGATGATCAGGAACAGCTGGATCAGCCCGTTGGACAGCCACAGCGCGTTGACCGGAACGTGCTTGGCGTTCTCCTTGCGCAGGAACTGCGGCATGGTGTGATCGCGCGCCGCGGCGAAGAGAATCTCGGCGCACAGCAGCGTCCAGGACAGCAGGGCGCCCGCGAGGGAAACCACCAGCCCGACGCTGATCAGTACGGCTCCCCAGCGCCCGACGACCTGTTCCAGCACGCCCGCCATGGACGGGTTCTTCAGGCCCGCCAGCTCGGCCTGGCTCATGATGCCCATCGACAACACGTTCACCAGCACCAGCAAGGCCAGCACGCTGCAGAAGCCAATCACCGTGGCGCGGCCGACATCGCTGCGCCGTTCGGCGCGGGCCGAGAAAATGCTGGCGCCTTCGATGCCGATGAATACCCACACCGTCACCAGCATCATGTTGCGCACCTGCTGCATGACACCGCCTAGCTCGATGTTGCCGCGACCCCAGAAGTCGGCGGTGAACACCTCCAGGCGGAACGCCACCGCTGTGATCACGATGAACAGGATCAGCGGCACGATCTTGGCGATCGTGGTGACAAGATTGATGAAGGCTGCTTCGCGAATGCCGCGCAGCACGAGGAAATGCACACCCCACAGCACCAGCGATGCACCGATCACCGCCGGCAGGGTGTTGCCCTCGCCGAACATCGGCACGAAGTAGCCCAGGGTGCTGAACAGCAGCACGAAGTAACTGACGTTGCCGATCCAGGCGCTGATCCAGTAACCCCATGCCGAAGAGAAGCCCATATAGTCGCCGAAACCCGCCTTGGCGTAGGCGTAGACGCCCGCATCCAGCTCCGGCTTGCGGTTGGCCAGGCTCTGGAAGACGAACGCCAGGGTCAGCATGCCCACGGCCGTGATCGCCCAGCCAATCAGAATCCCGCCGGCGCTGGCACTGGCGGCCATGTTCTGCGGCAGGGAGAAGATCCCGCCGCCAATCATCGAGCCCACGACGAGCGCTACCAATGCTCCTAGCTTGAGTTGCTTCGAATTTGCGGCCATGGCTATCTCCAGGAAGTTCGTGGCACTTGCTGGATTAAAGTACCGGGCGAACCGCTACGTAATGATTTCGCTCAAGCCGTCACCGGTTAGTTGCTGGGATGATTAGCTCGAACCGTCGTGAAAGGTGTTGAAAATGCAGCCAGACGGCATGTCTCGTGGGGTAGCAGAGGAGGCGTTTGTGTTCAGGCCTGGTAATCTGCAGGTACGTGACCTGCCTTCGGCGGACCGACCTGCTTATCGCTTGTTGCTTGATTATCGAGTGGAAGATGGCGTGGCGGTGCCACGCTGGGCGTACTTCCACCTACGCGGCGAGGTCGGCCAGATAGTAGTAGACGAGCAATTTCGGATGCATCGGGACGTCGCCTGCAATTTCCTGCAGAAGATCCGTCAGTGCCTGCGCCAGCACGGCGCGCCTGTGCGTTCGGATGTCGTGTTCGGTTTTCACCGCCTGTACGACCCGCTGTTTGAGGATTTGCGCCGACAGCTGCGCATCCGGTCAGGCGAGCCCGTCGACCTCGAGCGCTTTCTGCGTGATGAACGGGGCTAGTTGCGGTCGGCGATCACGCCGATGAGGAAGAAGATCAGCAGCAGTACCGGTGCCAGGCTGTAGTTGTTCAGGTGCGCCAGTCCCTGGGTCATCCACGGCGTGAGGAAGACGATCGCCAAGCCATAGCCCACCGCGCAGACCAGCACGAAGATCAGCGTGCGCAGGAAGAAGTTGAGGTTGCTCACGGTGTTCTTCACCCAGGCGTTGAGCGCCGGGCCGAACAGCACGAACAGCGTCGCCATCAACGCCAGCGAAATATCGGACAGGTGGCTGCGGCTCCAGCGCGACAGCGTGACGATCAGGTCGAGTAGCAAATCCATGCGGTGTCCTTAAGGCAGGAAGCTCTGTAGCAGGTCATTGAGAAACAGCTGGCCTTTGGGCGTCGCCACCAGGCGCTCAGGGTCAGCCGCCAGAAGGCCGCGGGCTTCGGCCTCGCGCCTTGGGTTGGCGAGCAGGTCCAGTGGTAGCCCGGTGCGCTGAGTGAACAGCATGGCCGGTACGCCGTCGGTGAGGCGCAGCACATTCATCAGGAATTCGAAGGGCAACTCATCGGCCGTGAGCTGCTTTTCACCGGCACGAAAGGCCTTTGCCGGGTCCAGGTAGTCCTTGGGCAGGCGGGTCTTCCAGCTGCGCAGGATGTAGCCGTCGGCGTGGCTGAGTTTGGCGTGGGCCCCAGCGCCGATGCCGAGGAAATCGCCGAAGGTCCAGTAATTCAGGTTGTGCCGTGCCTGCCGCCCCGGTTGCGCGTAAGCCGAGGTCTCGTACTGGCGATAGCCGTGTTCGGCGAGCAGCGCCTGGCCGGCTTCCTGAATGTCCCAGAGGATGTCGTCTTCGGGCAGCTGCGGCGGCTGGCTCCAGAACACCGTGTTTGGCTCCAGCGTCAGCTGATACCAGGACAGGTGTGTCGGCTGCTGCGCGATGGCGATGCGCAGGTCGCTCAGCGCGTCCTCCAGACTCTGGTCCGGCAGGCCATGCATGAGGTCGAGGTTGAAGTTTTCGAAGCCGGCGGCACGGGCCATGTCGGCGGCGCGAATGGCTTCATCGCCGTCATGGATGCGCCCGAGCGCCTTGAGTTTGTCGGCCTGGAAACTCTGCACACCGATGGACAGCCGGTTGATGCCGAGTTGGCGATAGTCGCGGAACTTGGCCTGCTCGAAGGTCCCGGGGTTGGCTTCCAGGGTGATCTCGATGTCGTCGGCGAAGCCAACCAGCCGCTCCAGGTCGTCGACGATCGCAGCCAGTGCCTGGGCGGAAAACAGGCTTGGCGTGCCGCCGCCGAAGAACATCGAGCTCAGTCGGCGACCCTGGACATGCTCGAGGTCATCCCGCAGGTCGGCCAGCAGCGCGGCGACGTAGGCCTCCTCGGGCAGCTCGGGGCCGGCCGTATGGGAGTTGAAGTCGCAGTAGGGGCACTTTCGCACGCACCAGGGGATATGAACATAGGCCGCCAGCGGCGGCAGCACGAAGCCGGCCCCTCGCGTAATGCTGCTATCACCGCTACTGGCCGGGAGGGCTGGGTGTGCTGCTTTCATATCCCCAGCCGCTGCTTGAGCAGGGCCATGGCACGTGCACGGTGGCTGAGCTGGTTTTTCTGTGCGGCCGGCAGCTCGGCACTGGAGCACTCACATTCCGGCACCCAGAACAGCGGGTCGTAGCCGAAACCATGCTCACCGCGCGCCGCATGCAGGATGCGACCCTGCCAGAGGCCCTCGCAGATGATCGGCAGCGGGTCGTTAGCGTGCCGCACCAGGGCCAGGGCGCAGACGAACTGTGCGCCGCGCTCGGCGTCCGGCACGTCGCGCAAGACTTGCAACAGCTTGGCATTGTTGGCCGCGTCGCCCTGGCCGTCGGCATAGCGCGCTGAGTAGATGCCCGGTGCGCCGCCCAGGGCATCGACCGCCAGACCGGAGTCGTCAGCAAGCGCGGGCAAACCGGACAGCCGGGCCGCGTTACGCGCTTTGAGAATGGCATTCTCGATGAACGACAGGCCGGTTTCCTCAGGCTCGATATCGCTGAACTCGGCAACCGATCGCACGCGTACGGCGTTGCCGAGCATGGCCTGGAGTTCCTTGAGTTTGCCGGCGTTATGACTGGCCAGCACCAGTTCGGAAAAAGGCATCATCGGTCGGGAAAGAATTCCTGGTTGAAGTCGAAGCTGATTGGCTCAGCCCCGCTCGGCTGTACGGTGAGGCGAAAGCGCAGGGTTTCCTGGGAATCGAACGGAAACTGGGCGAGGTAGTAGATCGCCTCGTCGCCTTCCTTGAGCTGCTTGAAGCTCAGCGCGCGGTCCTGGCCGAGCAGGTTCTTCACCTCGCCGCTGACCTGCGCGGCGACCGGCTTGCCGCCCTTGAGCACCGAGACATTGACCACACCCTGGGTCTTGCTCCGTACCAGCCCTGCCGCAGCGGCGATATCCGGCTGCAGGAAGCCGGAGTTGAAGGCGATGTAGTGGATGTCGTATTCGCCGACGCTGTGCTTGCGTTCAGCTAGGGCCGGCAATGTGAGGAGCGCGGCCAAAAGGCCGATCAGGACGTGTTTCATAAGCTTACCTCCAGCGTTGAAGCCGCTCAGCGGGATGGCCCGGTGACGCGGTAGATGCCGATTTCGCCCAGCAGATTCGGCCATAGTCGACTGGCCCAGCCATGCCGATGGTCGCGGTCCACTGCCAAGCGCTCGAGCACCCTGGCACCGCTTTCCTGGCACAACCGCTCGAAGTCCTCGAACGTGCAGAAGTGAATGTTCGGCGTGTTGTACCAAGTGTAGGGGAGGAACTCCGACACCGGCATGCGGCCCTTGCTCGCCAGGTACCAGCGGCAACGCCAGTGGCCGAAATTGGGGAAGGTGATGATGCACTGGCGGCCAACGCGCAGCATTTCCTTCATCAGCTGGTCGGGGTAGTGCACGGCCTGCAGCGCCTGGGTCATCACCACCATGTCGAAGCTGTCGCTGGCGAAGTTGCCCAGGCCCAGGTCGAGGTTCTGCTCGATGACATTGACGCCCTTGTCGATGCAGGCGGCGATGTTGTCCGGGTCGATCTCCAGCCCGTAGCCGCTGACCTGTTTGTGGTCGCGCAGCCAGGCCAGCAGCTCGCCGTTGCCGCAGCCGAGGTCGAGGACTCGGCTGCCGGCCGGGATCCAGTCTTGGATGATGTCCAGATCGGCGCGCATCTTCGTTCCTTATACGGCTATGCGGTTCATGTAACCGCGGAAGGCTTGCAGGTAGCGGGGATTGGGGATCAGGAACGCATCGTGGCCCTGCGGTGCATCGATCTCCAGGTAGCAGACGTTCTTGCGAGCGGCGAGCAGGGCATCGACGATTTCCCGCGAGCGCTCCGGCGAGAAGCGCCAGTCGGTGGTGAAGGACATCACGCAGAAATCCGCCTTGGCGACCTCGAAAGTCTTGGCCAGATCATCATCGTTGGCCGCCGCCGGGTCGAAGTAGTCCAGCGCCTTGGTCATCAGCAGGTAGGTATTGGCGTCGAAGCGCCCGGAAAATTCCTCGCCCTGATAGCGCAGATAGCTTTCGACCTGAAACTCGACGCTGTTGAAGTCGTAGTTGAGCTTCTCGCTCTTCAGCCCACGGCCGAATTTGGTGCCCATGGCGTCATCGGACAGGTAGGTGATGTGGCCGACCATGCGCGCCAGCATCAGGCCGCGCTTGGGAATCACGCCCATCTCCTGGAAATGCCCGCCGTGGAACTCGGGGTCGGAGAGAATCGCCTGGCGCGCGACTTCGTTGAAGGCGATGTTCTGCGCCGACAGCTTCGGCGCCGAGGCGATGGCCAGGCAGTGACGCACGCGCTCGGGGTAGCTGATGGTCCATTGCAACGCCTGCATGCCGCCCAGGCTGCCACCGACCACCGCTGCCCACTGGGCGATGCCGAGCCGATCGGCCAGGCGTGCCTGGCTGTGCACCCAGTCTTCCACGGTGACCACCGGGAAGTCGGCGCCGTAGGGCTTGCCGCTGGCCGGGTTGGTGCTGCTCGGGCCGGTCGAGCCGTTGCAGCCGCCAAGATTGTTCAGGCTGACGACGAAGAAGCGGTTGGTATCTATGGCCTTACCCGGGCCGATACACGAATCCCACCAGCCGGGCTTACGGTCGTCCTCGCTGTGATAGCCGGCGGCATGATGATGACCGGACAGCGCATGGCAGATCAGCACGGCGTTGCTGCGTGCGGCGTTCAGCTCACCATAGGTTTCGTAGATCAGCTGGTAATCGGCCAGCGTGCGGCCGCAGGCGAGTGTCAATGGCTCGGCAAAGTGCGCGATCTGCGGACTCACCAGGCCAACGGAATCGGCGGGAATGGCAGTGGGCATCGACCCTGGCTCTTGCTTGAAGAAGGCGGCAAAGTCTAAAGGTAAGCGCGCTGCAATTCATCCTGAAATGCAACGGCGGGCGGGTCGCTTGCCATTTCGACGCTTGCGCGGCGGAAATGGCAAGCGGATCAACTGCTCTGAACGCTGGCCAGGCTGACCACTTTGCCTTGGCGTCGCAGCGGTGCTGGCCGACGCAGTGCGCGCAGCATTTCCGCGGCTTGTGCCAGTTGTTGCTCCAGTTCGCCGCTGTAGCGGGTCAGCAGCTGCCCGCGCTGGCTGTTCTGCTGGCTTTCCTGGGCGAGGCTCTTGAGCCGCAGAATGTGTGTTTCCAGCTGCTGCTTGTGCTCCAGCGAAAACTGCAGCAGCGGTGTCAGCGCGTCGCCAGCCCATTGCTCGGCTTCCTGACGCAGCCGCTGGTGCATGCCGATGACTTCCTGCACCAGGGTGGCGAAGAAACGCCGGGTCAGCGTGCGCTGCTCGGTGAGCAGCGTCTTGAGCTGCAGACGGAACTGGTCGGCCTTGCCTTGCAGGCTGCGCAGCTCGCGCTGGTAGGGCAGCAGCTGGAACAGCGGTGGGTCGATGCCATTCAACGGGTTTTCTTCGCTGTGCCGGCGGTAGATCGCCGAAACCATCTTGTTGGCGCGCTCGGCCTCCTGTTCGAGGATGCCCAGGTCCTGCTCCACCGAGCGGAAGAAGTGCAGGATGGCCAGGTTGATGCCCAGCGTGGTCAGGCTACCGGTCAGGCTTCGCCGCAGTCGCGTCAGGTGTTCTTCAAGACGTTCTGCACGGATGGCTGCGCGCAGCAGCTCGCCCTGGCGTTGCAGCAGACGCTGATTGGTCTTCAGGTCCAGCAGGCGCTTGTGATGACGATTGTGGTCATGCCGGGTGCGCGCGGTGAGTTCCAGCAGCATCTGCCCGCTGCCTTCCTGATGACTGGCCAGCACGTCGCGCTGTTCGATGACCTTTTCCAGACGTAGCTTGAGCGCGTGCTGGCTGTTCTGCACCAGCGCCAGTACCTGTAGCACCACCTGGTCTTCCAGCAAGCGCTCTTTCTGCGCCAGGATGCGCTGGCTGAGCAGCTGCTCCAGCTGCTCCAGTTGACTGCGTTCGAGCAGTACCTGGTCGCCGCGGATCTTCGCCATCAGCGCCTGCTTGGCCGACAGCGGCAGTACGTCGGCACAGTCGATGCCGAGCTGCTGTGCTGTGGTTGCGCGAATGTCTTCGATAGCCTTCTGGACGAAGGTTTCGCCGGCGACATCGTCCCAGAGCACATCAATCTTGTTGAGCACGGCGAACAGGCTGCTCTGGGTGTCTTCGTCAAGCTGACGGATATGCTGCTGCCAGATCTGCATATCGCTGGCGGTAACGCCGGTGTCGGCGGAGAGCAGGAAAATGATCGCCTGAGCGTTGGGCAGCATCGACAGGGTCAGTTCCGGTTCGCTGCCTAGCGCGTTCAGCCCGGGCGTATCGAGAATGCGCAGGCCCTGGCGCAGCAGGGGATGATCGAAGTTGACCATGGCGTGCCGCCAGGCCGGCACCAGCACGGTGTTGGCGCTACCGGCGCTTTCCAGGCTGGCTGGGTCGAAACCCAGCTGGATCGCCTGCTCTACCGGCATGGCTTTGGTCAGCGCCACCTGGGCGAAGGCTTCAGCCATGCTTACAGGGTCGTGCGGATCGAGTGGCAGGTTCAGCCAGAGGCGCGGTGTGCGCTTGAGCTGCGCGATGCTGGTGTCTTCAAGGCGCGACTCGATGGGCAGCAGGCGGATGTAGGAGCGTTCCGAACGCGGATCGAACAGCAGTTCGGTGGGGCACATGGTGGTGCGGCCAGCCCGCGAAGGCAGGATGCGCTGACCGTAGTTGGAGAAGAACAGGCTGTTGATCAGCTCGGTCTTGCCGCGCGAATACTCGCCGACGAACGCCAGGGTGATGTGATCGGTGCGTAACACCCGCAGCGCTCGCTCCAGGCGCGCTTCCACGGCCTCGCTGCTGAGCCGGTTGTGCGCCAGCCAGCTGCGATAACGGGTGATCTCGCGAATGAGGTCGCGCTTCCAGGTGACGTAGGCGTCCACTTGTCGATCGAGGCGTTCCATGCTCATCCAACTCCTGGAAGTGTGTTCGGCGAATTATCGGACCCGTCGGTGCAAGGTCAATTCAATCGAAGCCTGGCGTGACCGAGCGGCCACGATCACGGCATGGACGGTCATGATCGGCTCAAGTTCGAGCCGATGTCCTCGTTCATACCCCGCAGCTGAGTACGAGACTGGATGGAAACAGCCGAGAAAGTGCAGTCTACGTACTGCCGTGCGGCATTCCGAGGCGCTTTTTGCTCCTCGGTGCCGCTTTGGCAGCAAAGCATGAACGGCGTCTCAGATAAGCATGCGCAGGATGTTGGGCATGTGGGTCATGGTGGCCAGGTTGTTCACCACCAGCATGTCCAGCAGCTTGATCGTCAGGAAAGCGAAGATCGGCGAGATATCCAGCCCGCCGAGGTTCGGCAGCAGGCGGCGGAACGGCGCCAGGACCGGTTCGCAGAGTTGGCTGACCAGCTGTGCTCCCGGGTTGTGGCTGCCGGGTGCTACCCAGGACAGGATGACGCTGATGATCAGCGCCCAGAAGAAGATGTTGAGGAACAGGCCGGTGATGCCGATCAGCGCCCAGACCAACAGCAGCAACGGATTGCCGGTGGTGCCGTAGGCGATCAGCAGAATCAGCGTCATCAGCACCATCTGCACGATCAGCGCCAGGATCAGCGAGGAAAGGTCCAGCGTGCCCATGCTCGGAATGATGCGGCGCATCGGCCGCAGCAGCGGATGGGTCGCCTTGACGATGAACTGGCTCAGCGGGTTGTAAAAGTCGGCGCGTACCAGTTGCAGGATGAAGCGCAGCAGCACGATCAGCAGGTAAAGGCTGCCCAAGGTCTGGATGACGAGGATCAGGGCTTGCGAGAGTTGGGACATGAATGCTCCTTATTGGCCCAGTTGTTCGGCCAGCTCGGCCGAGCGTTGTGCGGCGGCGTTTAGCGCCTGCTGCACCAGTCGCTCGAAGCCGCCGGCCTGGAAGGCTTTGATCGCCGCTTCGGTGGTTCCGTTCGGCGAGGTGACGCGACGCCGCAGTTCGGCGGCATCGACATCGCTTTCGCAAGCCATGCGCGCTGCGCCCAGCGCGGTTTGCATGGTCAGTTGCGCGGCGGTATCGCGGGGCAGCCCGAGCTGCTCGCCGGCGGCGGTCATCGCTTCGATCAGCAGGAAGAAATAGGCCGGGCCGCTACCGGAAACTGCCGTCACTGCGTCGATCAGGCGTTCCTCTTCGAGCCACAGCGCAATGCCGACGGCCGACAGCAGTTGCTCGGCCTGCTGCTTTTGCTCGGCGCTGACCTGGGCATTGGCGAAGAGGCCGCTTACTCCTTGGCGCAGCAATGCCGGGGTGTTCGGCATGCAGCGCACGATCGCCTGCGGACGCGGCCCCAGCCAGCGCTGCAAGCTGTCGCAGCTGATGCCAGCGGCGATCGAGACGATCAAGGGGGCGTGATCCAGATGGGGAACCAGATCGCGGCAGACGCTCTGCATGACCTGAGGTTTGACCGAAAGCACCACCACATCGGCGCCGGCCAGCGCGTCGGCGTTTTGCGCGAAGGTCTGGATGCCATGCTCGGCGCTGATCTTCGCGCGCTGCTCGGCGCCTGGATCGCTGGCGCGGATGGCTTCAGCGGCGACACCTTGGGCGCGCAGCCCGCCGATCAGGCTGGCGGCCATGTTGCCGGCGCCGATGAAGGCGATGCGGGGAGAGATCATAGCAATTCCTTTATTGAGGGCGCCCGTAATCACGAGCACCGAACAGTGCGGTACCGATGCGGACCCAGGTCGCGCCTTCGGCGATCGCCGCTTCGAGATCCTGGCTCATGCCCATGGACAGCGTATCCAGCGTCAGTGGCAGTTCATCGCGCAATGCGCGCAGGCGGGCGAAGGCGGCGCGCTGCTCGGCGGGGTCTTCGCTCGGTGCGGGAATGCACATCAGGCCACGCAGGCGCAGCTGCGGCATCGCGGCGACGGCCTGCGCCAGCTGTAGCAACTCTTCTGGCGCGCAGCCGGACTTGCTCGCCTCGCCGCTGACATTCACCTGCAGGCATATATTCAGCGGTGGTAGTTCGGCTGGACGTTGATCGGACAGGCGCTGGGCGATCTTCAGGCGATCCACCGAGTGCACCCAGTCGAAGCGCTCGGCGATGGATTTGGTCTTGTTCGACTGGATGGGACCGATGAAATGCCAGGCCAGCGACAGGTCGCTCAGCTCGGCCTGCTTGTCCAGCGCTTCCTGCAGATAGTTCTCGCCGAAATCGAGGATGCCGCCAGCCGCAGCTTCGCGAATGGCGGCGGCCGGCTGGGTCTTGCTCACTGCCAGCAGCCCGACCGTGGCCGGGTCGCGATCCACAGCTTGCGCCGCCTCACGGATGCGCGCTGCGACCTTTGCAATATTCTTCTCTATCGTGGACATTACTTGCGCCCGCCGCCTTGGGGTCTGCGCGGCATTCTACCTGCTTGCTTGTAATTGGGGAGTCCCATGGATATCACAGAACTGCTGGCCTTCAGTGCCAAGCAGGGTGCGTCGGATTTGCACCTTTCCGCCGGCCTGCCGCCGATGATCCGCGTCGATGGCGACGTGCGGCGCATCAACCTGCCGGCCATGGACCACAAGCAGGTGCATGCGCTGATCTACGACATCATGAACGACAAGCAGCGCAAGGATTTCGAGGAGTTCCTCGAAACCGACTTCTCCTTCGAAGTGCCGGGCGTGGCGCGCTTCCGGGTCAACGCCTTCAACCAGAACCGTGGTTCCGGCGCGGTGTTCCGGACCATTCCCTCCAAGGTGCTGACAATGGAAGACCTGGGAATGGGCGAGGTGTTCCGCAAGATCACCGATGTGCCGCGCGGGCTGGTACTGGTCACCGGGCCGACCGGTTCGGGCAAGTCGACCACTCTGGCGGCGATGCTCGATTACCTGAATAACACCAAGTATCACCACATCCTCACCATCGAAGACCCCATCGAATTCGTCCACGAGTCGAAGAAGTGCCTGGTCAACCAGCGTGAGGTCCATCGCGACACCCTGGGCTTCTCCGAGGCGCTGCGTTCGGCACTGCGTGAAGACCCGGACATCATTCTCGTCGGCGAAATGCGCGACCTGGAAACCATCCGCCTGGCGCTGACCGCTGCGGAAACCGGTCACCTGGTGTTCGGCACCCTGCACACCACCTCAGCGGCGAAGACCATCGACCGCGTGGTCGACGTGTTCCCGGCCGAAGAGAAGTCCATGGTCCGCTCGATGCTTTCCGAATCGCTGCAGGCGGTGATCTCGCAGACGCTGCTGAAGAAGGTCGGCGGCGGCCGTGTGGCGGCTCACGAGATCATGATCGGCACGCCGGCGATCCGTAACCTGATCCGCGAGGACAAGGTGGCGCAGATGTATTCCTCGATCCAGACCGGTGGCTCGCTGGGCATGCAGACCCTCGACTCATGCCTCAAGGGACTGCTCGCCAAAGGGCTTATCTCGCGAGACAGCGCGAAGGAAAAGGCCAAGCAGCCAGAGAACTTCTAAACGCCTGACAACCCCTGGCGCCGCCCGACGCGGCGCTTGCCACGATTGCGAGTAAAACGATGGAATTCGAGAAACTTCTGCGCCTGATGGTGGAAAAGGGCGGCTCCGATCTGTTCATCACGGCAGGCGTACCGCCTTCGATGAAGGTCAACGGCAAGATCATGCCGGTGAGCAAGACGGCGATGTCGCCGGAAATGACCCGCGAGACCGTGCACGGCGTGATGAACGAGCAGCAGCGCCGCGAGTTCACCGAGAACCACGAGTGCAACTTCGCCATCAGCGCCCGCGGTATCGGCCGTTTCCGGGTCAGCGCCTTCTACCAGCGCAACCTCGCCGGCATGGTGCTGCGGCGTATCGAAACCAACATTCCGACCATCGAAGAACTCAAGCTGCCGGACGTCCTCAAGAAGCTGTCGATGACCAAGCGCGGGCTGGTGCTGTTCGTCGGTGCCACCGGTACCGGCAAGTCGACCTCGCTGGCCTCGATGATCGGCTACCGCAACAAGAATTCCAGCGGGCACATCATCTCCATCGAAGACCCGATCGAATTCATCCACCAGCATCAGAGCTGCATCGTCACCCAGCGCGAGGTCGGTATCGACACCAGCTCGTTCGAGGTGGCCTTGAAGAACACCCTGCGCCAGGCGCCGGACGTGATCCTCATCGGCGAGATCCGCACCCGTGAAACCATGGACTACGCCGTAGCGTTCGCCGAAACCGGTCACCTGTGCCTGGCGACCCTGCACGCCAACAACGCCAACCAGGCGCTGGATCGCATCATCAACTTCTTCCCGCCTGACCGGCACAACCAGGTGTGGATGGATCTGTCGCTCAACCTCAAGGCCATCGTCGCCCAGCAGCTGGTGCCGACGCCTGACGGCAAGGGGCGCCGTGCGGTGATCGAGGTGCTGATCAATACGCCGCTGGCGGCCGATCTGATCCGCAAGGGCGAGGTGCATGAGCTCAAGTCGCTGATGAAGCGTTCCACCGAGCTGGGTATGCAGACCTTCGACCAGGCGCTGTACAACCTCTATGTGCAGGGCGAGATCACCTACGAAGATGCGTTGCTGCACGCCGATTCGGCCAACGACCTGCGGCTGCTGATCAAGCTGGGATCGGAAACCGATGGCGAACATCTGACCAGCGTGTCGCAAGGCCTGAGCCTCGAGGTCAGTGACGACGATCCGGGCCGCAGCTTCCGCTAGTCGGCCGGTTTTGCATCCCGGCCGATGCGCTTGCCGCTTCTCGCGGCGACGCGCTCGGCCTGGCCATCACGCTGCGCACCGGCCCGCGCGCGGCTCATCAACTGCGGGATCAACATGCCTTCGGGTAGATTCTTCCAGAAACGCACCGGCAGGTTGCTCTCCAGTACGCCGCGGTTCAATCGGGCCGGGTTGAACGTGCTTTCGTAATATGCCTTCCATAGCTCGCCGCCCGGGTCCGCGGCGCTCTGCGCCAACTGCCGCCATTGTGGTGGGCAGGGTCGGGTGTAGTACATCTGCTGGCCGTCCCAGCAAACAGCTTCTTCCGGGGTCGCGATCAGCCAGCGGTTGCCACCCATCCGTTCGGCGAAATGCCCGGCCGCCCAGGGCAGTACGTCGTGCGCGGGCTCGAACCAGGCGACGTGCTGCGGTCCATCACTGGTCTGCAGTGGGCTGAAGCGCAGAAAGGCATGCAGATGATGGGCCTCACGGCGGACTGCCTTGATTCGCCCATGTAGCTCGCTGCCATCGATGTCGCCGACCATTCGCGCACTCGAATCGCCCTGGGCGACCCGCCAAAGCACGCGATACAGCAGGCTCCAGCGCTGCTCGGTGCGATAGCGTGCCGCCAGTTCGAG